>JAEWIV010000252.1 GCA_023386865.1 Pseudomonadota bacterium | reverse complement strand
CGGCGCCTTTGTGCGGGGGGGGGGGTTTCGGGCCCCCGGCGCGGCCGCGCCGAAGCTGGTGACGCGCGAGATGGTGGCCTCGATGAAGTCCAACAGCGTCATTGTCGACATCGCCATCGACCAAGGCGGTTGCTGCGAGACGTCGAGGCCGACCTCGCATTCCAACCCGACGTACGTCGAGGAAGGCGTGATCCACTACTGCGTCACCAACATGCCGGGCGCGGTGGCCCGGACGTCGACGTTCGCGCTGAACAACGCCACCCTGCCCTTCGCCCTGGCCCTGGCCGACAAGGGCTGGCGCAAGGCCATTGCCGACGATGCGCATCTGCGCAACGGCCTCAACGTGCACGAAGGCAAGGTGACGTGCCGGCCCGTCGCCGAGGCACTGGGCCTGCCCTTCACGTCGCCGGAGACGATTTAAGCCGGTACACTTCCGACACGACTCCGAGCATCGGACACTGGATCGCGTCCGCTGCAGCGTTCGCCCTGGCGACGCCACGTGCTGACACAGCGGCGAGACCTGGAAGCTGTTCGACGACGTGCTGGCCAACGAGAGCACCTGGCCGGCACCACACCAGTGTCATCCAGAGCGGCAGCGAGGGGCCTTTCAGGCATCGGGAAAGGTCCCTCGCTACGCTCGGGACGACATCTGCTCTATGAAGGAGACATGGCCAACCGCAACGCCAATCCGGACAGCAAGCCAGCGCTGATCGAGCGCCTCATGCTGGCGATGCGTCCCTCCTCGGCGGCGGGCGAGATCGCGCGCCGCACCGGGCTCACCAGCGGCGCCGTCACCGGCCTGATCGACCGACTCCAACGGCTGGGCCTGGTCGAGCGCATGGCCGACGTCCATGATCGGCGCAAGGTGCTGGTCCGGGTGCGCGGACAGGATGGCCCCGATCGGAGCGCTCTTTACGCCCATGGAGAAGTCCATGCACGGGTTGCTGGCCGGCTACAGCCGCGTTGCCGAGCTCAACGACGGGAAGTAGGAATCCGATCATGACGCTCATCAGCCGCCGCAGCACGTTCATCGGCGCCCTGCTCGCGACAGGCCCGGCCTTCGCCCAGGGCTGGCCCGCCCGCCCGATCCGCTACGTCGTGCCCTTTGCCGCCGGGGCGGGCGTGCTCGACATCATGGCGCGCATCGTCGCCCAGCACCTCGGCGAGAAGATCGGCCAGCAGGTGGTGGTCGACAACAAGCCGGGTGCCGGCGGCAACGTCGGCGCCGAGATCGTCGCCAAGGCCGTGCCCGACGGCTACACCATGCTGATGGCCAACACCGCCCTGGTGGTGGCGCCCTATCTCTACGCCAAGATGACCTTCGACCCGCTCGCCGACCTGGTGCCGGTGACGATGGTGAACTCCGCGCCGCTGATGCTGGTCGTCCATCCCTCGCTGCCGGTGAAGTCGGTGGTCGAGTTCCTGGCCTACGCCAAGGCCAATCCCGGCAAGCTGAACTACGGCTCGGGCGGCGTCGGCACCACGCCGTTCCTGGCGGCCGAGCTCCTGAAGTCGACGACCGGCATCAACGCCGTGCACGTGCCCTACAAGGGCGGTGCGCCCGCGCTCGCCGACCTCGTGGCCGGCCAGCTCGCCTTCATGATCGAGAACGTGCCGGGCACCCTGCCGATGGTGAAGGACGGCAAGCTGCGCGCGCTCGCCATCACCAGCCGCAAACGCTCACCCCTGGTGCCCGATCTGCCGACCATGGCCGAGGCGGGCGTGCCGGACTACGAGATGGTCGGCTGGAACGGCGTGTTCCTGCCCAAGGGCACGCCCGAGGAGACCGCCGGCAAACTGCACGCCGCCTTATCGGCGGTCCTGCGCTCCAAGGCCGTGGAGGACCAGATGGCGGCGCTCGGCGCGGAGGCGATCGGAAACCGCCAAGCGACATTCGCCGCTTTCGTGAAGTCGGAATCGGTGCGCTGGGGTGTCATCATCCGCGAAAAGGGCATCAAACCCGAATAGGGGGATTTCGAGCATGACATTGCCGGCGGCGACGCTCGACCACGTGGTCATCAATGCGCGCGACGACATGGATCGCGCGGCCGACATCTATCGGCGTCTGGGCTTCACCCTCACCGAGCGCGGCTATCATTCACTGGGCTCGATCAACCATCTCGCCATGTTCGGCACCGACTATCTCGAGCTCATTGCCGTGCCGAAGGGCGCCACCACCGGCCGCATGGACCTCTTGACCTATCCGTCAGGCCTGAACGGCCTGGTGTTCGGCTCCGAGGATTCCACCGTCACCTACGAATCGCTGGCCAAAGTGGGCGTGCCGGTCGACCCGCCTGTCGAGTTCACGCGGCCGGTCAAGGTCGCGGGCAAGGAACACGATGCGCGCTTCCGCACCGTGCGCATGAAGGCGGGGGGCGTGCCTTACGGCCGCGTCTACTACTGCCATCACTTCACGCGCGACCTGGTGTGGCGCGACGAATGGCGCCATCACGCCAACGGCACGGTGGCCGTGGTGCGCGCTTTGATCGTCGAGCCCGATCCCGCGGCCGGCGCCAAGCTCTATGCCGACATGTTCGGCGCGGAAGCCGTGCGCGACATCAAGGGCGGCAAGAGCGTGGTGATCGCCAATTCGCGCTTCGACATCGTCACCGAGGCCGAGCTGAGATCGCAGTTCGGCGACGCCGTACCCGACCCCGAGGGACGCAAGGCCTATATGGCCGGCCTCACTTTCCGCACCGCCTCGGTCGCCAAGGCGGCACGGGCGATGCAGGAGGGCAAGATCGAGGGCACGGTCCAGACATCCGGCCGGCTGGTCGTGCCGGCCCGACAGGCGATGAACGCCGTCCTGGAATTCGTCGAGTAGCGCGATGAAGAACGTCAACCGAGACAACCAGGGCGATGCGATTTCGCGCGACGTATCGCGTGAGGCCCTCGCCCTGATCGACTCCGGCGGCAACGGCAGCGAACGCCTCTATACCTACGGCGACATTTTTCGGCTGAGCGGCGCCGTCGCCCGCGGACTCCTGAAGCGCGGGCTGAAGCGCGGCGACCGCGTGGCCATCCTGTCGGCCAACCGCGCCGAATTCCTGCTCACCTTCCTCGGTACGATGCAGGCAGGCCTCGTCTCGGTACCGGTGAACTACAAGCTGCCGGCGGAGACCGTGGCGTACATCGTCGGCGACTGCGATGCCAAGCTGGTGATCGGTGACGACACGCGGTTGCCCCTGGCGCCCGACAGCGTTCCCAAGATCTCCTTCGACAAGGACTTCGCGTCGCTCCTCGACGAGGGCCCGTTCAAGCCGCTCGCGATGCAGCCCGAGGAACCGGCGATGTTCCTCTATACCTCGGGTTCGACCGGACGGCCCAAGGGCGTGGTGCTGTCGCACTATTCGCACCTCTGGGCGATCAGCCAGCGCGTTCGCCGGCCGGTGCCCCGGGGCCAGCGTTCGCTCGTGGCCGCGCCCCTCTACCACATGAACGGCCTCGCCATGTGCCAGACCACCCTGGATCACGGCGACACTATCGTCCTGCTGCCGCAATTCACGACCAGGGGCTACATCGAGGCCGCGGCGCGCCACCGCGTGCAGTTCCTCACCTCGGTGCCGACCATGATCGCCATGATACTGCGCGAGAAGGACCTGCTCGCGAGCAGCGACCTCTCGGCGGTCGAGGCCGTGCGCATGGGCTCGGCGCCGATCACCCAGTCGCTGATCGACCAGGTGCACAGGGCCTTTCCCAAGGCCGAGGTCAGCAACGGATACGGCACCACCGAGGCCGGACCCGTCGTCTTCGGGCCGCATCCCGACGGCATCCCGCAACCCGAGCTGTCGACCGGCTATCCCCATCCCGAGGTGGAGCTCCGCCTGGTGCGCGACGGCCGCGAGATCGAGGGGAACGACGCCGAAGGGGGCGTGCTGGAGATGAAGTGCGGCGCCCTGATGACGCACTATCACAAGCTGCCCGAGGTCACGGCCAGGGCGATGACGCCGGACGGCTATTATCGCACCGGCGACGTCTTCCGCCGCGACGAGAACGGGTTCTTCTTCTTCGTCGGCCGGGCCGACGACATGTTCGTGTGCGGCGGCGAGAACATCTATCCCGGCGAGGTCGAGAAGATGCTGGAACGCCATCCCGGCATCCATCAGGCGGCCGTCATCCCGATCCCGGACGAACTGAAAGGCCACAAGCCCATCGCCTTCGTCGTACGCGCCAACGGTGCGGCGCTCGACGAGCAGGCGGTGAAGAGCTACGCGCTCGCCAACGCGCCGGCCTATCAGCATCCGCGCCAGGTCATCTTCATCGACGAGATGCCGTTGGCCGGCACCAACAAGATCGACAAGCGCCAGCTCGCCAAGCAGATCCCAACCGCAGGAGAATCCCGAGAATGAAAGCCGCAGTCGTCCGCGAGCATGGCGGGCCCGACCGCCTGGTCTTCGAGACCGGCTTCCCCGACCCCACGCCCGGCGAGGGCGACGTGATCGTGGCGGTCAAGGCTTCCTCGCTGAACTACCACGACGTCTTCACCCGCCGCGGCATGCCCGGCATCAAGGTGCCGATGCCGGCCATCATGGGTCTCGACGTCGCCGGCGAGATCGCCGAGGTCGGACCCGGCGTCACCGGCTGGAAGAAGGGCGACCGCGTCCTGGTCGACCCCATCAACCGCGTCGAGGGCGGCCTGATGGGCGAGACGGTGCCGGGCGGCCTGGCCGAGCTGTGCAAGGCGCGCGCCCATCAGCTCATCAGGATTCCCGACGGCGTGAGCTTCGCCGATGCCGCGGCGCTGCCCGTGGCCTACGGCACGGCGCTGCGCATGATGACCACCAACGGCCATGTGACGAAGGGCGAAAAGGTGTTGATCCTGGGCGCCTCGGGCGGTGTCGGCGTGTGCTGCCTGCAGCTCGCCAAGCTCGCCGGCGCCGAGGTCATCGCCTGCGCCGGCACCGACGCCAAGGCCAAGCGGCTGATGGAGCTCGGCGCCGACAAGACCATCAACTACGTCACCCACGATTTCCTGAAGGAGATCCACGATCTCTACGGCAAGCCGACGCGCCGCGGTTCCGGCACCGATCGCGGCGTCGATGTCGTGGTGAACTACACCGGCGGCGACACCTGGGTGAAGTCGCTGAAGGTGCTGAAGGTCGGCGGCCGGCTGCTGACCTGTGGCGCCACGGCGGGCTTCGATCCCAAGGAAGACATCCGCTTCATCTGGACATTCGAATTGAAGGTGCTGGGCTCCAACGGCTGGATGCGCTCGGACATCGAGGAGCTTCTGAGGCTGGTGCAGGCCGGCAAGCTGAAGGTGCTGATCGACAAGGTGTTCCCGTTGAAGGACGCGCGCGAGGCGTTGCGCGTCATCGAGGATCGCGAGGTCTTCGGCAAGGTCGTGGTGGCGCCATGAGCGACAAGGCGGCGCCCCTGACGAGGGACGAGCTGCAGAAGATGCTCGACGGCTCGCCCTTCATCGCCTTCCTCGGCCTGAAGGTGACCGAGACGGACCCCGCCAACGAGCAGATCACCATGACCTGCGCGATGAAGCCGGAATTCGAGCGCGGCAAGGGCACCGGGCAATGGCACGGCGGACCGCTGGCGGCGATCATCGACACGGTCGGCGACTATGCGCTGATCATGGCGCTGCGCCGCGGGCTGCCGACCATCAACTTCCGCGTCGACTATCTGCGGCCCGCGATCAAGACCGACTTGGTCATCAGCGCCAAGGTGCGCCGCGCCGGCAAGAGCGTGGGCGTGGTCGATGTCGACGTGTTCAACGAGCAGAAGGCCCTGCTGGCAGTGGGCCGCGCGACCTATTCGACGCTGCCTGCATAAAGCCACAGCCTTGAGCTCTGAATCCGGGCCATGGCAAGCACGGTGACAAGGGTTTCACGTCGCTCATTCGGGACTGGCCTCACGACGGCCGCGCTTCTCGGCAAGGCCGCGCTTGCACAGGAGACGCCGAGGCGCGGCGGCACGCTGGTCGCGACCTGGGGCGGTGGCGAGCCGCAGGCCTGCTATGTTCCCGCAGGCGGCGGCCCCTCACCCACCTTCTCGTCGTCCAAGCTGCTCGAGCGCCTGGCCAGTCGCCGCATGGATGGCGAGTTCCAGGGCGAGCTGGCCGAGAGCTGGAAGCCGGCGGCCGACTTCAGATCCTATGCCATCAGGATTCGCAGGGACGTGGCGTTCCACGACGGCAAGGACATGACCGTCGATGACGTCGTCTATTCGATCGAGGAGATCTGGAGGAAGCACGCCTCCGCGGCGTCGCTCACAGGTCTCGCAGGAGTCGCCGCGCCCGACGCCGACACCGTCGTGGTACGCTTCGACAAGCCCGTGCCGGCATTTTTCTTCGCCTCGCTGCTCTGCAGTCCGGCGAACTACATCGTTCCCCGGCACGTCTATGCCGGCAGCGATCCCGCGGCCAACCCGGCCAACAGCGCGCCCATCGGCACCGGCCCATGGAAGTTCAAGGAGTGGGTACGCGGCAGTCATTTCGAGTACGTCAGGAACGAATCCTACTGGCGCAGGGACCTGCCCTACCTCGACCGGTTGATCATCCGCTACGTGCGCGATCCGGCCGGCCGCACCGCCGCGATCGAGGCCGGCGACATCCATATCGGCGTCTTCAATCCGGTGCCGCTGCCCGACATCAGGCGGCTGGCCGCGACGACCGGATTCGTCGTCACGACCAAGGGCTATGAAGAGGCCGTGTGGTCGACCACGCTGGAATGCAATATGCGCAACCCCGTCCTCGCCAAGCGCGAGGTACGGCAGGCGATGTTCTTCGCGATCGACCGCAAGCTGATCGCCCGGACCGTCTACTACGGCTATGCGCGCCCGGGCACGAGCCCGATCTACTCGCCCAACAGCGCCTTCTTCACGTCGGACGTCTTCAGCACCGCCTTCGACCCCAGAAAGGCGGCAGCCCTTCTCGACGCGGCCGGTCATCCCAAGAAGGCCGGCGGCAAGCGCTTCACCCTCGACCTCGTGGCGGCCGGCTGGATTGCCGAGAACGGCAAGGTCGGCGCCATCGTCAAGCAGGGGCTGGAGGAGATCGGCGTGGGCGTCAACCTCGTCGTTCCCGACCGGGCGACCTCGATCAAACGCATTTACGCCGACTACGATTTCGACCTTGCGATCTCCAACCAGGCCAACCCGTCGGAGCCGGTACCGATCACCACGCAGTACTACACCTCGGACGGCATCAGCAAAGGCGTGCCCTTCCGCAACGCCTCGGGCTTCCATACGCCCGAGGTCGATGCCCTCGTCGACAGGATCAAGGTCGAGGCCGACCCCGGCAGGCGCAGGGCCCTGGTCGTCGATTTCCAGAAGATGGTCTCGGTCGAAGCGCCGCTCCTGCCGCTGGTGGAGCTCGACTCGATCACGCTCGCCGGCAGCAGGGTGCAGAACCACTCCAACGATCCGAACTTCCTGGCGGCAAGCTGGCACGACCTCTGGCTGGAAAGCTGAGGGCCATGGGCTATGATCGCCTCGATGACGATGCGCTTTGCCGCGGCTCTGGCAGCCGCCCTTCTCTCCTCGGCCGCGGCCAGTGCTCAGACCATGGACTTCGCCTGTCCAGAGCCCGGCACGACCTTCACCTACGATAGCGGCACCAGGGTGGTGGCCAAGGGCCGAGACGGCATGGACTGCGTCATGGAGAACGTCGGCGGCAAGCCATACAAGCTGCGTGCGCTGCTGTTCGACAATCCGGGCCCGGGCGGCGCCGACATGTCGGCCTTCGTCAATGCACTGAAGCCCGAACGGCTGTGGCCCCTCGAGGTCGGCAAGAAGATCGAGGCGCGCTACAGCGCGGGCGGCCAGACCTGGCACTACACCCTGGCGGTGGTTCGCTACGAGAAGCGCACCGGCCCCGGCGACGCCATGATCGACACCTTCCTGATCGAGATGCAGGAACAGGGCGCCGGCGGTCAGCGCGCCATCTCGCGCTGGTGGATTTCTCCCGCCGACAAGTACGCCATCCGCTTCGACTTCAGCGACGGCACCGGCAAGGCCAACCGCGCGGTGGTGACCGGCGTCGCGCGCTGAGCCGCCGGGAGAGGAATGCCACGGATGTCAGCCGGTCGGAACGGGCTTCAGGCGACCGACCCCGGGTGGGTGTTGGCACCGCAGACCAAGGTGGCGACGCGCTCGCCGGGCGCCGGACGATAGGCGCCGGCCAGCAAGGCGGCGAGACCGGTCGCGCCGGCAGGCTCTGCGACCACGTGCAGCTCCTCCCACAAGGCGCGCTGCGCCGCGCGCACGGCATCGTCGTCCACCAGGACGGAGTCGCGGACCAGGCTGCGGACGACCTCGAAGTTCGGCACGCCAATGCGGCTGGCGCCCAACGCATCGGCGGCGATGCCGGAGATCTCGACCTCGACCGGGTGACCGGCACGCAGCGCCTCGTGCAGCGTCGGGGTGCCTTCGGTCTCGACGGCAACGATCTTGGTGTTCTCACCGATCGCCGCAGCGCAGCCGGCGATCAGCCCGCCGCCACCGACCGCCACGAGCAGGGTGTCGAACGTCGCCTGCTCGGCGAATTCCAGCGCGACGCTGCCGGCGCCGGCGAACACCACCGGGTCCTCATAAGCCTGAACCATGAGCGCGCCGGTCTCGGCCGCGCGCTTCTCCGACGCCGCCCGCGCCTCGGCGTAGACGGCACCGATCTGATGCACGATGGCACCGCAGCTCTTGAGACGCGCCACCTTGGCCGGTGCGGAGATGGTGGGCACGAAGATCTCGGCCGTGTGACCGAGCGCGCGCGCAGCATAGGCCGCCGCCACGCCGTGGTTGCCGCCCGAGGCCGCGACGATGCCGGCCGCCGGCATCTTGGAAGCCAAGAGCTTGTGGAAGGCTCCGCGCCCCTTGAAGGTGCCGCTGCCCTGCAGCGATTCCAGCTTCAGCGAGAGCGGAGCCGCGACACCCAGCGACCCAGCCGGCAACTCGATCACCGGCGTGCGGCGAACGTGCGGGCGGATGAGGCGCCATGCGGCCTCGACGTCCTTGCGGCCGATCATGTCACAGCCGGCAGGTCGCGACGTGGACCAGGTAATGGTCGAAGTCCGGTGTCGTCGCGCGCGGATCCTTGGCAGCCTCGTCGTAGCGGCGCAGGCGGACGGCCTCGGCGTGATAGGGATTGGCGCGGAACTCGGCGACATCGGCCGGCGACATCAGGCCACCCTGCAGCTTCAGGCTGCGCACCGAATCGGGGGCGAGCTTGCCGAAGTAGTCGGGTTCGACCGTGCAGAGATATCGCTTGGCGGCGACATGCAGACGGACAGGCTCGCTGACCGCGGGGGCGAAGCGCCGGGCCAGCCAGTTGGCGCCGAGCGCTTCGTGCACGTCGTCGACGCCGCGCGATGCCGGATCCTCGCCGAGCTGATGGATCATGTGGCCGACATCGTGCAGCAGCGAGGCGAGCACGGTGGCCGGCGACGCATCGTCGGCTTCGGCATGGGCCGCCGCCTGCAGCGCATGCTGGAGCTGGTTGATGGCGCTCAAGCCATAGCGCCGGGTCGCGCGGCCGACGAAGATGTCCAGCAGTTCCTGGCGCAAGGGATCGGTCATGCGCTGTTCTTATCACGAACCAGCGCATAGCCGGGAATCATCGCCAATGCGGCTTTCAGGGGATCCGGTCGCCACGCGCGTGTAACAAAATCGCCATGCATGTCGAGCCCGCCGCACGGCACGAACGCCACGGTGCCGGGGGCGAGCGTCGCCGGCAGGGCCCTGGCGAAGGGGACACGCTTCTTGTCCAAAAGGCCCTGCAAGGCCGCGTTCTCGTCCTTGGTGGAATCGGTGTAGGCGCTGAGCAGGAACGCCTGGCGCCGCCGCGCCGCCATCCAGGCCGCGTACTTGTCCTCGTCGCCATAGAGCGCATCCATCAGGATCACACCCTTGACCCGATGGTTGGCGCCGCCGCGGTCGAGCGCATAGGCGGTCGACAAATAGCCGCCGCTGTAGGCGACGATCACGACCGGCGCCAGGTTGAGCTGCCGGCCGGCGGCGCGGTCGCCATACAGCCGCATCAGCCGCTCGGCCGCTTCGTCGACATAGGTGGCGAAATGGCCGGGCTTCCAGAAATTGCCGGCGCTCGAATCGGCGGCATCGACGGCGAGCTGCGGCGCCACCAGGGCGATGTTCTGTCCAGCCTCGGCGATCTGACGCGGCACGGCCTGACGCATCATGACGTCGCGCTCCAGCGTGGCGCCCTGGCCGTGGAAATAGAGCACGATCAGCACCGGCCGTTGCGGATCGAAACCCGCCGGCAGGTACAGGAGCGAGCGGCGGTCGCTGTAGGTCGGCTGCTCCCAGTAGACCTCGCCGCGCAGGCTGGTATGGCCGCGCTGCTTGCCGTTCTTCACGTCGAGGAACGGCTTGTTGCTGCCCGGAACGACGCTGCGGTAGGGGAAGGGCGAAGCGTTGAAGGCGACGAGTTGCGTCTTCCCCTCCTTGAGCGGCT
The DNA here is from genome assembly GCA_023386865.1 of Pseudomonadota bacterium. Taxonomy (GTDB): domain Bacteria; phylum Pseudomonadota; class Alphaproteobacteria; order Reyranellales; family Reyranellaceae; genus Reyranella. Next base: position 19,031 of record JAEWIV010000252.1, on the reverse strand, counting down.
GCGGCCCGTAGGGCTTCGGAGTCGCCGCCGCCTTCGTAGCCGCCTGCTTGGCCGGCTTCTTCTTGGTCGGGCGGGCATGCGCAGCGGTCGGCATCAGCAAGGCCCCCAGCAACAGCGCCCGACGCTTCACGCCGCCGCGGGCCGCCCTGCCCCCATCGTCTGGGGCTTGAGCGGCATCAGCACGGAGAAGAACGCCGGCAGGGCCACGAGATAGGCGATGGCGCCGACCAGCACGACGGCGGGCAAGCCGAAGCTCGTCGCCACGATCGGCACGAGCGCCGCGCCGATCACCGAGAAGCAGCCGTTGATGCCCCAGGCCCACAGGAACATATGGTCCTTGCCCAGCCGCCCGAGCGTCGTCATGGCCGTCGGCATCGGGAAGCCCATCAGGAACGCCGGCGGCAGGATCAGCAGCAGGCAGAGCACGATGCGCAGCGCGTACGGCAGCGTGCCGATCCAGTCGAGCGCGTAGTCGATGGTGAAGGCGTAGAGCGCCAGGATCAGGAAGATCGCGAGGAAGATCCTGGGCATGACGCTACGCGCGCGATCGATGTAGCGCTCCGAGAAGAAGCTGCCGATGCCTGAGAAGACCAGCATGCCCGTGATCAGCACTGAGGCCGATACCGTGGCGTTCGACAGCGCCAGGATGAAGTGGGAGATCATGCCCACCTCGACGATGATGTAGCCCAGCCCGAGGCACAGGAAGTAGATGAGCGTGCCGAACTTGCCGGGATAGCGGCTGAAGATGGTGCGCCAGCCGAAGATCAGCGGGAACAGCACCAGCGTGAATGCGAAGACGGCGGCGATGCCGAGGGTCGCCCACAAGAGCAGATAGCCCCATTCGTCCTGCACCAGCTCGAGCCGGTCGGTGAAATTCAGCAGGTCCTTCACCTTGATGTAGGCGGCGAAGTACGGCTGGTGGTTGGTGAGCACGCGGGTGTCGAAGACGTACTCGTCCGCCACCTGCTGCCAGCCGCCGTTGATCAGGTAGTGCCACGCCAGCCGGCCGAGCACGGTGGCCGGCACGCGCGGCCCCTCCTGGGCGGATGCGGCCGGCGCCTCCTCCTTGGCCTCGGTCTTGCCGTCGGTGGTCGTCGCCATGCCGGGCGGCGGCTTGTCGTTGGGCTCTTTTTCCGACGGGCCGGTCGGGTCGGGCGGAGTGCCCGCGAAGAAGAACTGGTCGTGGTAATCCTGAAGGATCTGCTTCAGGTCGGCCGTGTCGACCCGGAGGCCGGGATAGTAGATCGCGTCGAACGACATCGCCTTGGTGTGAGCGTTGAGCGCCGCGATCTCCTCGGCCGTGAAGCCGCCCCGCTTGAACAGCACGGTCGCCGTCGACAGGTACGACGACACGACATAGAAGTCCTTTGCGACGTCGGAGCCTTCGACACCGCGCGCCGCGGCGACCATGGTGGCATAGAGCTTCAGCACCGACTTGGGCGGCTCTTCCTTGTTCCACAGCGTGACCGAGAGGATGCCGCCGGGCTTCAGCGCCCGCATGTAGGATTCCATCGCCTCGCGCGTATAGGAGTACTTCTCGACGATGGAGAAGCCGCCCGGGCTCGACAGGCCGGCCGAATCGGCCAGCGACAGGTCGATGATGTCGTAGCGATTCGTGGTGTGGGCGAGGTAGAGGCGGCCGTCATAGTCGATGACGGAGACCTTGGGGTTGTTCAGGATGTCGCCCGTGAAATCCCGCAGGCCCTTGTCCTCGCGGAACGCCGTCAGGATCGCGGGATTGCCCTCGGCCACCGTGACGTGCTCGGAGCCCGACTTCAGGGCCACCGCCGTCGAGATGCCGCCGCCGAACTGCACGACGAAGGTGTTCGGGTCCTTCTTGAGCAGGTAGGGATAGATCATCGGCAGATACTTGAAGTACGCCGTCTCCTCGGCCGGCAGGTCCTTGATGATGCCCGACGGTCCTTCCGAATCGATGTACAGGCCGAGATAGGCGTTGGACGGCATCTTCTTCAGGTTGAAGGCCGCGTTGTCCGACAGGCCCGGCGCGAAATGCAGGTAGGAGCTGGAATAGACTTCCAGGTAGCCGAACGGCGAGGCGCGCTCGTAGGTGCGCTGGTTGTCGGGGAATTTGCGGGCGTAGCTGACGCCCTTGTAGTCCGATACCGCGAGCTTGGGGATGCCGAGCGCGCCCGGCGCCGTATAGTGGACGGCCGCCGACACGATCGCCACGACGACGATGGCCAGGATGCCGCGACGGTCGCCCAGCGCCACGAACCACAGCACGCCGCCCGCCAGCCACAACAGCAGCGGCGCCATGATGAGGTCGTCGGGTCGATAGAAATACATCGCCAGCAGGACGGACAGGCCACACAGGCCCGAGCCGACGAGGTCGGCGAAATAGACGCGATTGAACGTCTTCTGCGCCTTGAGGAAGACGACCCCGAGATAGAGCGCTCCCGCCAGGAACGGCAGGAAATAGAGCACGAAGTTGGCGAACAGGCGCCACTTCTGCATCGGGTCCGACACCAGGAAGATGGCGTTGAACGGCACCTGCTGGGCGGCGAGGTTGCAGACCACCATCAGCGGCCCGAAGGCGAGCAAGGCGCCCTTGACCGCACCTATCCAGTGGCGCTCGAACCAGCCCTTGCCGACGCACATCACCGCGCTGGTCAGGCCGAAGCCGAACATGGCGAGACTCACCACCAGCGAGCCGAAATGCGCCCAGCTGCCGACCGAGAACACGCGCATGATGCCGATCTGCAGCGCAATGATGCTGCCGGCAACCAGGCCTACGGACAGGTAGAAGGAAAGCGGCGGGCGATGGTCGAGATCGACCGTGACGGTCAAGGGGGGCTCCGTGTCGGTCTTATATGGGAGTGCGGACGTCGAGGTCCGCACTCATTCATGAGCGGACCTGGGGGTCCGCGCTCCGCGTCGGCACGTCAGCGGTTGTGCGTACCGACGATCTTGTCGCCTTCGAGCTTGGTGAAGGGCACGAACGGCACGATCTTGCCGCCGTAGATGTCCTCACGCGTCGTGGTGATCGAGCCGTCGGCGCCCTGTGTCTTGGTGACCTTGAGCACGCGCTGAGCGCCCGGCGGGCCGACCGGGATGACCATCAGGCCGCCGGCCTTGAGCTGCTGCAGCAGCGGCGGCGGCACGTGGTCGATGCCGCAGGTCACGATGATCTTGTCGAAGGGCGCCGCCTCTTCCCAGCCGTAGTAGCCGTCGGCCGCCTTGCTCTTGATGTGCTTGAACTCGGTGTAGCCCTTCTCGATCAGCTTGTCGTACAGGCCGCGGGTGCGGGCCGCCAGCGGCGCGATGATCTCGATCGTATAGGCGTTCTCGGTCAGGTTGGCGATGTAGGCCGATTGCACGCCCGACCCGGTCCCGATCTCCAGCACCTTCTCGCCGCGCTTGACGTCGATCACGTTGGTCATGCGGCCCTGGACGTGCGGGCCCGACATGGTCACGCCGTAGCCGATGTCGAGGAAGGCGTGCTCGTAGGCGCGCTTGTGGATCGCCGGGTTGATCGCCGAGAACTCCTCGCGCGGTGTCAGCAGGAAGGCGCGGATGGTCGCCTGTCCCCAGACATCCTTGTTCTTGACCAGAGCCTGGAAGCGGTCCCAGCGCTGGCCGAGGAACACCGGATCCTCGCCGCGGGCCTTGCCCCAGGCGATGAAGTTCTCGCGCGTATCGGTCGGCGGATTGAGATCCCAGCTGTAAGGCTTGATGCTCGCCGCCTGGACGGTCGTCGATGCAAAACCGGCGGCAGCCAGCGCCGCGCTGCCGGAGACGAAGGTGCGTCTCTTCAAGATATCCTCCTTGGCGCGGGCCCCATTTGAAGGAGGGGAAACCGGGGCAACCGCACATGGAATTGATACGGGAATTGTGGCGGATTTGCCAGCGCGCCCGTGATACGGGAGCCCTCGACCCCATTTTAATGAATGCCGAGGAAACCCGTGAAACGACTGCTTCGCCGCCGCGCCGCCTTCGCCGCCGCCGCCCTGCCGCTGGTCAACCTGGCGGGACGTGGCGCCGCCGCCGACGGACCGTGGAAGCCCAGCCAGGGCGTCCGCATCGTCGTGCCGGCCGCCCCCGGCGGCACGACCGACATCGTCGCCCGCCTGCTGGCGGCCTGGCTGCAGCAGGTCTGGGGCCAGTCCTGCGTCGTCGACAACAAGTCGGGGGCGGGTGGCGTCGTGGGCTCCAACGAGGTCGTCAAATCGGCTGCCGATGGCTACACCGCCCTGATGGGCAACATCGGCCCGCAGTCGCTCGCCTACTCGCTCTACCGCAACATGCCCTACGGACCGCGCAGCCTCGCGCCGGTCTCCTGCGTCATCACCGCCCCCAACGTGCTGGTCGTGCACCCGTCGGTGCCGGCGCAAACGGTGCCCGAGTTCGTTGCCTGGCTGAAAGCCCAGAACGGCAAGGTGTCCTACGCCTCGTCCGGCACCGGCCAGTCTCCGCACCTGTCGGGCGCCTGGTTCCTCCAGCTCACCGGCACCAAGGCCGAGCACATCCCCTATCGCGGCGCGGCGCCGGCGCTGCAGGACCTGACGGCGGGCGTGACCCAGTTCTTCTTCGACAACCTCACGACCGCCATCGAGTTCGTGCGCGCCGGCAAGCTCAGGGCGCTGGGCCTTACCTCGGCACAGCGCAATCCGCTCACTCCCGAGCTGGTGCCGATCTGCGAGACCATGCCCGAGCTGAAGCCGTTCGACGTCTCCACCTGGTTCGGCGTGTTCCTGCCGTCGGCTACCCCCAAGCCGGTGATCGAGGCGTACAATGCCGAGATGAAGAGCTGGCTCGAAGACGCCAAGACCAAGGAGCGCTTCTCGACCATGGCGGGCTTCCCCGCCTACGGCACGCCGGCGGAATTCGACAAGTTCGTCACGGCGCAGATCGGCCTTTGGAAGAGCGTGATCGACAAGGAAGGGCTGCAGCTCGACGTGAACTGACGCCTCAGGCCAGGTCGCGGCCCATCAGGCGGGACGTGGCTTTCTCGCGGTATCCGATGCGTTCGTAGAAGGCGCGCGCCCGCTCGCGGTCGACGCGCGTGTAGAGCGCCATCGAGGAAAGGGTGCGGCGGCCCGCCCACGCTTCGGCCTCCTGCATCAGGGCCGCGCCGATGCCGCCGCTGCGCGCGGCGTCGTCGACCACCAACGCCTGCACCACGGCCTCGCAGGCCTTCTCCAGCGCCGGCCGCTCGAAGACATGCAGCACGCCCACTACCCGGCCCGCCACTTCGGCAACGATGATGCGATGGCCGGGATCCGACGAGACACGCTCGAACCGACGGCGAAACTCCGCGCCATTTGGCTCGTCGCCGAGCTGACCGATCAGTCGTTGGACTGCCGCCGCGTCGGTGGAGCAGGCGTCACGAATGACCATGGCTTCCTGCTGCGGTCGGTCGCCAGGCGATGACGCCTTCCGTCCGCGCCCGGACGTCGGGCGAGGCCAGGCACGAGGCGAGCGCCTCGTAACCCGGCGCGCCGGGATAGGGCGCGACGCGAAATGGCACGCTGTAATTGGCGGGGCAGTAGACGATCGCCTCGTCGGCGCCGACGGCGTCGAGATCGAGGATGGCAGTGGAGCGCGTCAGCACGAACAGCGGCCGCGCGCTGGGGCCACGCTGGCGAAGGCGCGCGATCAGGGCTTCCTGGGTGGCTTCGTCGAGGCCGTGCTCCAGCATGTCAATGACCAGAACGGACGGGCCATCGGCTTCGAGGCCGGCCAGCAGCGCGACCAGGGCATCCGAGGCCCGGGCGCCGTCCTCGACCAGCGCGGCGAGAGCACGGTCGACGCGTAGTCTGACGCCAGCGTCCGCACCCCCCGCTGTGCGATCGAGCCCGAGGAACACCGCGTTCGGCAGCCTCTCGGCCAGACATCTCGCCAACCGGGTCTTGCCGCTGCCGAGCGGACCGGTGATGTAGGTCAGCGGGCGAATCTCGCGCAGCTCGAAGCGTTCGCCGCCCCACGGCCAGGGGAGCTCGAAGGCGACCTGGAACTCGGAGGCTGAAACCAGCAGCCGTGCCACGTGTCCTGCCGTTGCCTCCTGGCCGCGGCCGAGATCGCTCCTCAGGGCGCGAACCTTCTCTACTGCAAGGCCGAGCTCGCGCAGGCGACCTTCCAGCACCGCCTGATGGGCAGCAAGGGCCGGCTCCATCACGTGCAGGTCGCCTTTCAGCATTCGCGCGACCTGAGCCAGGCTAAAGCCCAGCGCCCTCAAGGCCACGATATCGGCCGCCTGGCTCATCTCGTCGGCGCCGTAGGCCCGCCAGCCGGCGGCGCTGCGGATCGGCGCGAGAAGACCGCGCTGCTCGTAGAGTCGCAGGGCCTTAGTCGAGATGCCCAGCCGGCGGGCGGCTTCGGACGGAGTCAGGAATTCGGTCGAGCCATTCATGATGCACCTCGTTCTTGCCGACCGAAGCCTTATGAGGCCGGCCCCAAGGGCCAGGTCAACAGGCTCCTGCGAAAATCGAGGTGGATCAGGTGTACTTCCTGACGTCGTCGATCACCTTGCCGTCGTTGGGCAGGCTGCCGGGCTTTGCGAACTCGACCTTGCCGCCGACCTTGCACACGGTGCGGATGGTGCCCTCCATCGCCTTCTCGAGGTCGGCCGACGGCGACGGGGCCTCGACCTTGAGGGTCATCACGTCGGCCTGGTTTACCCAGTCGATGACCAGACGCAGACGGCCGAGGCCGGGATGCTTCTTGGAAATCTCGGCGATCTGCTCGGGGTCGACGAACATGCCGCGTACCTTGGTGCGCTGGTCGGCGCGGCCCATCCATCCCTTGATCCGCATGTTGGTGCGCCCGCAGGGACTGGGGCCCGACAACACGGCAGACATGTCGCCGGTGCCGAAGCGCACCAGCGGATAGGCGCGGTTGAAGGTCGTCACCACGACCTCGCCGACATCGCCCTCGGGCACCGGGTCGCCGGTGCCGGGGCGCACGATCTCGACGATCACGCCTTCGTCGACCGTCATGCCCTGGATCGCCTCGGACTCGTAGGCGATGGTCCCGAGGTCGGCCGTGCCGTAGCTCTGAAGGCAGGTCATGCCCTTGTCGATGAACAGCTGGCGCAAGCTCGGCGGCAGCGCCTCGGCGCCGACGAAGGCATGCTTCAGCGACGAGATGTCCTTGCCCGCCTCGGCCGCCTTCTCGATCAGGATCTTGAGGAAGGAGGGAGTGCCGACGTAGCAGTCGGGCCGGATGCCGGCGATGGCATCGAGCTGCAATTCGGTGTTGCCGACGCCGCCCGGCACGACGGCGCAGCCCAGCGCCCGCAACGCCGATTCCATCATGATGCCGGCGGGGGTCAGGTGGTAGGAGAAGGTGTTGTAGACGACGTGGCCCGGCCGGAAGCCCGCGGCGTACATCGCCCGCGCGCCGCGGAAATAGTCGGGCTCGTCGGTGTCGATCTCGAAGATCGGGCCGGGCGACATGAAGACGTGGCGCACCTTGCTCATCGGCACCGCGATCAGGCCACCCATCGGCGGGTCCTTCTTCTGCACCTCGCCCAGCATGGACTTGCGCAGCACCGGCAGCCTGGCCAATGCCTCGCGCGAGGTCACCGAAGCGGGATCGACGTCCTTCAGCCACTCCTTGAAGAACGGCGCATTGGCCTTGGCATGGGCGATCTGCTGCGGCAGGGCCTGCATCAGCGCCTTCTCGCGCTCGGCCGGCGTGCGGGTCTCCAGCGTGTCGTAGTGCTCGGACATGGGCGCTTCCTCGGGTTTGCGGCACGGTAGCCGCCGGGCCGGCCCTTTGCCAAGGCAGCAACCGATCTCGACGCCGAGGCTGCGGCGGCCGCCGCTTGCAGCCCCGGGCTCCGGCATGATATCAGAGTTCGAATATCATGGAGCCGAGCATGTCCCACGTCCGCATCTCCTACGAGACATTCCAGAAGACGCTGCCCGGCGCCCAGGCCGGCCTGCTCACCATGGGCAGGAGCGCGGAGGAATCGGGACTCGACAAGGCGATCATCGAGCTCGCCAAGCTGCGCGTGTCGCAGATCAACAACTGCGCCTTCTGCCTGCAGATCCATCTCAACGTGTCGCGCAGGCTCGGCGTGGCGCAGGAGAAGCTCGACCTGGTGGCGACCTGGCTCGAGGCCGGCATCTTCTCGGACGCGGAGCGCGCGGCATTGGCGTGGGCCGAGATGTTGACACGGCTCGACGGACGCAACGTGCCGGACGAGGCCTATGAGAGCGTGCGCCGGCACTTCAGCGAGGACGAGGTGATCGCGCTCAGCGTGGCGGTGGCCAACATCAACGCCTGGAACCGGCTCGGTGCCGCCTTCCGTTTCGCGCCACCGATCCCGAGGAAGGCAGCGGAAGGCAAGGCTGCCTGATTTTTTCTAAAGCCGATCCGAGGTCGGTTGAACGCGCAAAGCCTCCTGCTTACATCGGCGCCTCGAGGCTCCGTCCTCCCCTGATCGCTGGTGCATGTCCGGGACCGCCCGGCGCCAGGCAAGGAGAGCCGATATGGCTTGGGTGTATCTGACTGTCGCGGGCCTGCTGGAGATCGTGTGGGCGTCGGCCATGAAGCATTCGGAAGGCTTCACCAAGCTCTGGCCGACCATCATCAGCCTCATCGGCATGGTCGCGAGCATGGTCCTGCTGTCGATGGCGATGAAGACGCTGTCGCTCGGCACCGCCTACTCCGTATGGACCGGCATCGGTGCAGCGGGCGCCTTCATCTTCGGCATCGTTGTCCTCGGCGAGGCGGCGAGCATGGGACGCATAATCGCCGCCGTCCTGATCGTGAGCGGCCTCGTCCTGATGAAGCTGTCAGACGATTCCGCCTAGAGCGGCGAGGCATCGTCCGTCGACGGTCGGCTACGCCGGGTCTGCCGAAACCTTCATCAGCACCAGACCGCAGACGATGAGTATGGCTGCGGTGATCCGTGCGGCGCTCGCTTGCTCGCCGAGAACGACGATTCCGACGATGAAGGCGCCGACCGCGCCGATGCCCGTCCACACCGTGTAGGCGGTGCCGAGGGGAAGCGTTTTCATGGAGATCGAGAGCAAGGCGAAGCTCGCGATCATCATCGCCAGCGTCACGACGCTCGGCCACAGCCGCGTAAACCCCGACGACTGCTTCATGGAGTAGGCCCAAACCACTTCCAGGACGCCCGCGATCACGAGATACAGCCAAGCCATGCCGACTCTCCTTGAAGAGCCGGGCCGTCCCGGACATTGCTACCGTTGTGGTCGAGGTCGTGGCCTCGGTCGATCATATGGGCAGCGGACGCCGAGGCTTCAAGCTGCGCGGCGCACCACTCAGAGCCAGCGCTTGCGGCGCCGGTAGTGCTTGACGTCGCGGAACGAGCGGCGGCCCTCGCCGCCGATGCCGAGATAGAACTCCTTCACGTCCTCGTTCTCGCGCAGCGACGCGGCGTCGCCGTCGAGCACGACACGGCCGTTCTCCAGGATGTAGCCGTAGTGGGCGTAACGCAGCGCCACGTTAGTGTTCTGCTCGGCCAGCAGGATCGAGACCTTTTCCTGCTCGTTGAGGTTGCGCACGATCTCGAAGATCTCCTCGACGAGCTGCGGCGCCAGGCCCATCGACGGCTCGTCGAGCAGGATGGTGCTGGGCCGGCTCATCAGGGCCCGGCCGATCGCCGTCATCTGCTGTTCGCCGCCCGACGTGTATCCGGCCTGGCTCCTGCGCCGTTCCTTGAGCCGCGGAAAGTAGTGGTAGACCTTGTCGAGGTCGTCGGTGATCTGGCGCCGCTTGCTGCCGTGGATGAAGGCGCCGGTCAGCAGGTTCTCCTCGACCGTGAGATGGCCGAAACAGTGACGGCCCTCCATCACCTGGATGACGCCGCGCCGCACCAGGTCGTTGGGCGAGAGCCCATCGACGCGCTCCCCGCGGCACAGCACATGGCCCTTCGTTACCTCGCCGCGCTCGGCCAGCAGCAGGTTGGAGATCGCCTTCAGCGTCGTCGACTTGCCGGCGCCGTTGGCGCCCAGCAGGGCCACGACTGATCCGTCCGGCACCGACAGCGACACGCCCTTCAGCACCAGGATCACGTGGTTGTAGATCACCTCGATGTTGGCCACGTCGATGACGTTGGCCGCCGCCGCGGCAGGCGCAGGGGCGCTCACGAGCGCCCCTGCATCGTCGGTCTCACCCTCAGCTCTCCTTCGAGCAGTCGCGCACGGGAAGCTTCTTCTCCTCGGCGTACTTCTTGGCGGCCTGCTCGACCATCGGCTTGATGACCTTGTCGTCGGACTCGTACCACTCGCTGATCACCGTCCACTTGGCGCCGTCCCACTGCTGGATGCGTCCGGCACGCGTGCCTTCGTGGTCCGAGCAGCTCACCTTCATGCGCTGCAGCACGCCCTCGAAGCCCAGCTCCTTGATGCGGGCGGCCGAGATCTCGAGGTTCTCGATGCCCCAGCGGACCTGCTCGCCGGTCAGCGGCTTGTTGCCGAACTTGGTCTGGGCCTTGCGGATCGACTCGACCCCCAGCATGCCGTTGATCAGGCCGCGGATGTAGAGAACCTCGCCGGTCTCGTCGAACTTCGCCGAGCCCAGGCCCTTGTCATAGAGGTACTTCTTGAGATCGTTGTGCACGGCGAACTGACCCGCGCCATGCTGCAGCATGGCGGCGTTGTAGCCCTTGGCGCCGCCCTCGGCCGGACGGACGTCGGGCTCGGCGCCCGACCACCAGACGCCGTACATCTTCTCGCGCGGGAAGCCGACCGCGGCCGCTTCCTTGATCGAGGTCGAATTCATCACGCCCCAGCCCCACAGCAGGACGTAGTCGGGACGGCTCTGGCGGATCTGCAGCCAGGTCGCCTTCTGCTCGACGCCGGGATGGGTCACGGGCATCGGCGTGAACTCGAAGCCGTGCATCTTGGCGCGCTGCTCGAGCAGGGCGATCGGCTCCTTGCCGTAGGGCGAGTCGTGATAGACCAGCACGATCTTCTTGCCCTTGAGCTTGTCGAAGCCGCCTTCCTTCTTGGCGATGTGCTGCATGATGATGTCGGCGGCCGACCAGTAGGTGCCGAGCAGCGGGAAGTTCCACTGGAAGACGCTGCCGTCGCGGCTTTCCGAGCGGCCGTAACCCATGGAGATGATCGGGATCTTGTCGATCGGCGCCTTCTCGGTCAGCGCGAAGGTGATGCCGGTGCTGAGCGGCGAGACATAGGCCGTCCCGGTCGGGCCCTTGTTCTTGAGGCGCTCGTAGCACTCCACGCCGCGATCGGTGGCGTAGGCGGTGTCGCATTCCTCGTAGGCGATCTTCACGCCGTTGATGCCGCCGTCGCGGGCGTTCACCAGGGCGTAGTAGTCGGCGATGCCGTTGGCGAACGGAATGCCGTTCGGCGCATAGGCGCCGGTGCGATAGATCAGGCCGGCGACGAATTGCTCGTTCTGTCCCTGGGCGGACGCGCCGCTCGCGACGCCCGCCGTCAAGAGGGCCACACCCACCAGCGCCGCCTTGGACAGCGCTCCCTTGCCAATGCCCATCGTTTCCTCCTCACGAGATGGACCGTTGCCTGTCGGTCCTTGCTGCAAACCCTAGTTGATCAATGCGGAAACGGCCAGAGCCGCAGTTTTTCTTTTGCGACGGCCCACAACCGGGCCAAGCCGTGCGGCTCGACGATCAGGAAGAAGACGATCATCGCGCCGAACACCATGAATTCGAGATGGCTGATCATCGCGGTCGACAGCCGGACGCCGAGCCAGCCCGGCATCTGGTTGAGCAGGATCGGCACCAGCACGATGAAGGCGGCGCCCAGGAAGCTGCCCAGCAGCGAGCCCAGCCCGCCGATGATGACCATGAACAGGATCTGGAACGAACGGTTGATGTCGAAGGCGAGCGGCTCCCACGAGCCCAGCCGCAGGAACCCCCACATCGCGCCCGACACGCCGATGAAGAAGGAGCTGACGGCGAAGGCCGAAAGCTTGGTGCGCAGGGGCCTGAAGCCGATGATCTCGGCGGCGATGTCCATGTCGCGGATCGCCATCCACGAGCGGCCGATATGGCCGCGCACCAGGTTCTTGGCGACCAGCGTGGCGACCACGACGAAGGCGAGGATGAAGATGTAGCGCTCCATCGGCGTATCGATCTTCCAGCCGAAGGCCGTGGTCTCGCCCACCGCGACCGAGCCGGAGGGCGTGTAGTTGGTCAGCCACTTCACCCGGGCGAACAGCCAGTCGAGGAAGAACTGCGAGGCCAAGGTGGCGACGGCGAGGTAGAAACCCTTGATGCGCAGCGACGGCAGGCCGAACAGGATGCCGACGGCCGCCGCCATCAGCCCGCCGAACAGGAACACGATCACGAGATTGTTGAGCTCGGGCACGCGGAGCCAGAGGTTGTAGGCGGCGTAGGCGCCGACCGCCATGAAGCCGCCGGTGCCCAACGACACCTGCCCGCAATAGCCGACCAGGATGTTCAGCCCGACCGCGGCGAGCGCCAGGATCAGGAACGGGATCAGGATCTCGGTGTAGAGGTACGGCGAGGCAACCGCCGGCACGACGAGGAAGGCCGCGGCGATCACCGCCAGCACGAAGATCCGGTCCTGCAGGATCGGGAAGATCTGCTGATCCGCGCCGTAGGTCGTCTTGAACTGGCCAGCCTCGCGGTAGAGCATGACTAGACCCGCTCGATGATGCGTTCGCCGAACAGGCCCTGCGGCCTGTACAGCAGGAAGACCAGCGCCAGCATGTAGGCGAACCAGTTCTCGATGCCGCCGCCGGCGAGATCGAACTGCTTGACCAGGATGGGCGCCAGGAAGACCTCGGAGAGCTTCTCGCCGGCGCCGATGATCAGGCCGCCGACGATGGCGCCCGGCACCGAGGTGAAGCCGCCCAGGATCAGCACCGGCAGCGCCTTGAGCGCGATCAGCGAGATCGAGAACTGCACGCCGAGCTTGGCGCCCCAGATGACGCCGGCGGCGAGCGCCACGAAGCCCGACACGGTCCAGACGATCAGCCAGATGGTGTTGAGCGGGATGCCGACCGACTGGGCCGCCGCATGGTCGTCGGCGACGGCGCGCAGGGCGCGGCCGATCCGCGTCTTCTGGAAGAAGATCGCCAGCACCACGACCAGCAGCCCGGCGATCAGCGCCGCCACCAGATCGCCCGGCTCGACCAGCAGGCCGCCCTCGAAGACGTTCTCGAACAGGAAGATCGGGTCCTTGGGCAGGCCGAGGTTGATCTTGTAGATGTCGCTGCCCCACAGCGTCTGGCCGAAGCCGTCGAGGAAGTAGGCGATGCCCAAGGTGGCCATGAACAGGATGATGCCTTCCTGGTTGACCAGGTGGCGCAGCACCAGCCGCTCGATGGCGTAGGCCAGCACGCCCATGATTGCCGCCGTCGCCGGCAGGGCGATCCAGAGCGGCCACGAGCCTTTGCCGTAGAACCAGGCGACTGCGCCGCCAATCACCGCGCCGACGGCGGCCAGGATGAGCATGCGGTTGCGCTCGGCGGGGCCACCGCCGCGCATGATGTATTCGCGCCAGGCGTACCAGGCGATGAAGGCGAGCGCGGTGCCGAGGATCGCGGCGGCGACGATGAAGTGCGCGAGATGGACCTCGCGGCCGTCGATCGAGCCGGTCAGGCGGGCCAGGGTCAGCGCGGCGAACAGAACCATCGCGCCCTGGGCGAAGTTGAACACGCCCGAAGCCTTGAAGATCAGCACGAAGCCCAGCGCGACCAGAGAATAGAGCACGCCGGTCAGCAGCCCGCCGATCAGGGTTTCGAGGAAGGGGCCTAGCATGACCTGAGCATCAGTGACTGACTCCCAGATAGGCGTCGATCACCGCCTGGTTGGACTTGATCTCGTCGGGGACGCCGTCGCCGATTTTGCGGCCGTAATCGAGCACGACGACGCGGTCGGAGATGTCCATGACCACGCCCATGTCGTGCTCGATCAGGCAGATCGTCGTGCCGAACTCGTCGTTGACGTCGAGCACGAAGCGGCACATGTCCTGCTTCTCCTCGATGTTCATGCCGGCCATCGGCTCGTCGAGCAGCAGCAGGTCGGGCTGCGCCGCGAGCGCACGGCCGAGCTCGACGCGCTTCTGCAGGCCGTAGGGAAGCTGGCCCACCGGCACCTTGCGGATATGCTGGATCTCGAGGAAGTCGATGATCTTCTCGACCGCCTGGCGGTGCTCGATCTCCTCGCGCGCCGCCGGACCGACATGCAGCGCCTGCCAGAACAGGCCGGTCTTCATGCGAAGGTTGCGGCCCGTCATGATGTTGTCGAGGGTCGACATGCCGCGGAACAGCGCGATGTTCTGGAAGGTCCGGGCAATGCCCTGCTCGGCCGCCTCGTGCGGCCGCATCTGGCTTCGGCGCACGCCCTTGTAGGTGATGGCGCCCTGTTGCGGGTGATAGAAGCCGTTGATGCAGTTCAGCATCGACGATTTGCCGGCGCCGTTGGGGCCGATGATGGCCCGGATTTCGCCCTTGGCGATGTCGAAGCTGATGTCGCTGAGCGCCTTCACGCCGCCGAACGAGAGGCTGATGCTCTCGACCGACAGGAGGACCTCGTTGAAGGACCGCGGGCGAGTCATGATTCGGACCGCGGGCGTCCCGCCCGCGCTCCGAAGTGCATGAGCGGGGCTGGAAGCCCGCACTCCGGAAGACGAAGACGCGGCATCAGCTCGCCTTCCGCAGCGGCATCGCGGTCCCCGTGCCGGGATGGGGCGCCAGGTCGCGGATCTCCACGTCGCCCTCGATCGCGCCCTTGCGGCCGTCCTCGAAAGTGACGTCGACCTTGATGTGCGCCCCGCGCGAGCCGTCGTACAGCGCGTCGACCAGGGCCTTGTAGCGCTCGCCGATGAAGGCGCGGCGGACCTTGTTGGTGCGGGTGAGCTCGCCGTCGTCGGCATCGAGCGCCTTGTGCAGGATCAGGAAGCGGCGGATCTGGGCGCCGGCCATGCGCGGATCGGCCGCGAGGTCGCGGTTGACCCGCTCGATCTCGCTCTGCACCAGGTCGTAGACCTCCTTGCGCGCCGCCAGCTCCTGATAGCTCGCATAGGCGAGATTGCGCCGCTCGGCCCAGTCGCCGACCGCGGTCATGTCGATATTGACGAACGCCGTGACGAAGTCGCGGCCGTGGCCGAACGCCACCGCCTCGTTGATGTGCGGGAAGAACTTCAGCTTGTTCTCGATGAACTTGGGCGCGAACAGCGTGCCGTCGTTCAGCTTCCCGACATCCCTGGCGCGATCGATGATGCGCAGATGGCCACGCTCGTCGAGGTAGCCGGCATCGCCGGTATGGACCCAGCCGTCGCCGGTCTTGGCATCGTCGGTCGCCTGCGGGTTCTTGAAATACTCCTTGAACACGCCGGGGCTGCGATAGAGGACCTCGCCCGACTCGGCGATCTTGAGCTCGACATCGGCCACCGGCTTGCCGACGGTGTCGGGAAAGACCTCGCCGTTGGGATGGATGGTGACGAACACCGAGGCCTCGGTCTGGCCGTAGAGCTGCTTCATGTTGACGCCGAGCGCGCGATAGAAGTTGAAGATCTCCGGCCCCACCGCCTCGCCCGCGGTATAGGCCACGCGCACGCGGCTCATGCCCAGCGTGTTCTTGAGCGGCCCGTAAATCGTGAGGCTGCCCAGCCCGTAGAGCAGACGATCGATCGGCGACACCGGCCGGCCGTCGAGCAATGCCGGTCCGACCCGGCGCGCCAGCGCCATGAAATACCGGAACAGCCGGCGCTTGAGGTAGCCCGCGTCTTCCATGCGGATCGTCACCTGAGTGATCAGGTTCTCGAGCACGCGCGGCGGCGCGAAGTAGTAGGTCGGGCCGATCTCGCGCAGGTCGGTCATCACCGTAGCGGCCGATTCGGGGCAGTTCACCACCAGCCCGACGACATAGCACTGGGCATAGGAGAAGATGTGGTCGCCGACCCATGCCATCGGCAGGTAAGACAGAAGCTCGTCGCCCTCCTTCAGGCCGTCGAACTCGGCGCCCGCCCTGGCGGCCCAGATCAGGTTGTCGTAGCTCAGCACAGCGCCCTTGGGCCGGCCCGTCGTTCCCGAGGTGTAGAGCATGATGGCGTCGTCCGCGCCGCGGCCGCGGGCGACCTCGGAGGAGACGAGGTCGGGCGCCGTCTCCAGCCGCCTGGCGCCGCGGCGCTGAACCTCGGCGACCGACAACAGCCCCTGATAGTGCCGCAGCCCGCGCGCGTCCTGGTACATCACGGCTTCGAGCGACGGCACCTTCTTCTGGATCTCCAGCAGCTTGTCGACCTGCTCCTGGTTCTCGGCGAGGGCGAAGCGGGCGCCCGCGTGCTCGACGACATAGGCAAGCTCGTCGGCAACCGAATCCTGATAGACCGGCACCGGCACGCCGCCCAGCGACTGCGCGGCGCACATCGCCCAGTAGAGCAGCGGGCGGTTGTCGCCGATCACGATCAGCCGATCGCCGCGGCGGAAGCCGAGATCGGCCAGGCCGGCGGCGAGCAGGTGGATTTCGCCCGCGACGTGGCTCCAGCTGTGGCTCTGCCAGATGCCGTATTCCTTCTCGCGATAGGCCGGCCGGTCGGCAGCGGTGCGCGCGCGTTCGGCCAGCAGCTTGGGAAACGTATCCCGAGCGTCCGTCGCCGTGCCGGCCGGTGCCGTCGTCATCCCCTGGCCTCGCTCCCTGGGACGCCTTTGTTTGATTGCTTGACGTTAACGGCGTTCCGACAGGCAGATAGCCACAGTCAATTTGCGGCGGTCAAGCCGGCGGCCGGCCGCAGGCGCAGGGTGAAGGCCGCACCGCCGGTCGGCCGGTTCTCCACCGTGATGCTGCCGTCGTGGCTTTCGGCGACGCGGGCGACGATCGCCAGCCCCAGCCCCCGGCTTTGAGCCTTGGTGCGATCGCGCCGCCAGAAGCGGCGGAAGATCGATTCGCGCTCGGCATCGGGCACGCCCGGCCCGTCGTCGAGCACGCGCACCACGCCGTCGGCCGAGACCTCGACCTCGATCGAGCCGCCGCTCGGGGTGTGGCGGATGGCGTTCTCGATCAGGTTGCGGACGGCGCGGAACAGCGCCTCGGAATGGCCGTGCACCCAGACCGGGGCTTCGCTGCCCGCGAGCGCGATGTTCTTGGACTGCGCCACGGCCACGGGGGCCATGAAGGCGACAGCCTCGGCGCACACCGCCTGCAGGTCGGCGCGGGCGTCGCCGGCGACGATGAAGCTCTCGAGCTCGGCGATGTCGAGCACCTGATTGACCATGTGCGTCATGTTCTCGAGGTCCTTGCGCAACGCGTCGCGCAAGGGGCCGGGCTCCAATGAATCGACGCGGGCGCGAATGACGGTGAGCGGCGTCCGCAGCTCGTGCGCCATGTCCCCGGTGAATTCGCGCTGGGCGCGGAAGCCCCTTTCGAGGCGGTCGAGGGCCTGGTTGACGGCGTGCACCAGCGGCACGATCTCGGTCGGAATCGCCGCCTCGGGCAGCCGCACCTCGGTATTGGTCGGGCCGATCGTCGCCGCCGTGGTCGAGGCCTCGCGCACCGGCTTGAGCGCCCGGCGGAAGATCAGGATGTCGATCAGAAGCAATGCCAGGAGCAGCGGGAAGGTGATCCAGGCGACGCTGGGGAAGAACGAGGCGACGATGTCGTCGATGATGACGTCGCGGTGCGACAGATCCTGCGCCACCTGGATCAGGTAGGTCCGGCCGCCGACGACGCGGGCCACGCTGACGCCGAACAGCACCGAGCCCGTGCTGCGCCGGCGCATCTCCCAGTCGCCGGGGCGCGGCTCCTTGGGCGGGAACAGCGCGCTGCCGTCGTTGCGTGACGAGAACAGGACGCGCCCCGCGGAGTCGATCACGGCATAGGAGTAGAGGCCGTAGCTGGCCGCATAAAGCGCCTCCATCTCGGTCGGGATATCGAGCGCGACGCCGTTGCCCGACGGCTTGAGGAAGCCGCCGATGGTCACCGCCTGGCTGCGCAAGGCATCGCGATGCAGGCCGTTCGCGGCTTCGTTGAGCAGCCAGTAGAGCGCGAGCGGCATCACGATCGAGATGACGGCGATCGCCGCGACGTGCAGCGCCACGACGCGCGAGAGGATGGAGCGGAAGCGCCTCACTCGGGCTCCTTCGCCATCAGGTAGCCGACGCCGCGTACCGTGTGGATCTTCACCTTGGCGCCGGCGTCGGCCAGCATCTTGCGCAGCCGGTGGATGTAGACCTCGACGGCGTTGGAGCCGACGTCGCCCGACAGGCCGAACAGGTGGTCCTCGAACAGGCGCTTGGGCGCGACATTGCCGCTGCGCCTCAGCAGGATCTCCAGGACGGCGGTCTCGCGCGCCGGGAAAGCGCGCACCACGCCGTTGACGATCACCTGGCGGCCCTCGGTGTCGAGGACAACGTTGCCGAAGGTCAATCGTCGGCCGAGCAGGTTGTCGGAACGCCGCAGCAGTGCCTGCAGGCGGGCCAGAAGCTCTTCCATGGCGAAGGGCTTGGCCATGTAGTCGTCGGCGCCCTCGCGCAGGCCGGCGACGCGGTCGCTCACTCCGTGGCGCGCGGTCAGCACCAGGACCGGCGTGGGATCGCCGCGACGACGCATGTCGCGCAACAGGTTCAGCCCATCGTCGTCGGGCAGGCCGCGGTCGAGCACGATCGCGGCATAGCGCATGGTGGCGAGCGCGTGCCCGGCGTCGGCGGCTGTGCGCACGGCGTCGGTGTCGAAGCCGCCCTGCGCCAGGCCCTTCCTCAGCAAAGCCAGGAGGTCGACGCTGTCCTCGACAAGAAGGACCCTCATCGGCGCGGTCCTCCCTTCGTTATGCCAAGTTGCCCTGTCTCGATCCTAGCACGCCTTGGCTTCTCAGGACGCCCGCTGGCGGTTACATCTCGCTGCCGTGACACTCTCTGACGAACTTCTGGACCTCGGCGACCGCCGCTTGCGCCTGCGCCGTCTCGTGCCGGAGCGGACCGACGGCTTCGAGCGCACCACCTTGGTGTTCCTGCACGAAGGGCTGGGCTGCATCGAGATGTGGCGCGACTTCCCTCAGAAGCTGTGCGACGCCACGCGCACGGCCGGCCTCGTCTACGACCGCACCGGCTATGGCGGGTCGAGCCCGTGGCCGGCCGATCCGGGGCGG
>JAEWIV010000298.1 GCA_023386865.1 Pseudomonadota bacterium | reverse complement strand
TCGCCACCCAGCAGCCTCAGCCGCAGCAGCAGCAGCAGCAGGCGGCAGCGCCGGCGGTGGAGGAAGCGGCCCGTCCCGCGACAGCCCCGCCCGCGACGGAACCTCCCGCCGGCACGCCGGTTCGCGCCGACACGACCGTCCGCGTCCGCTCCAACAGTTGGATCGAGCTGCGCGCGCCCAACGGCGACGTCCTGGCGCAGACCTACGTGCGGGCCGGCGAAAGCTACGTCGTGCCGGCCGGCATCGCCTACCGCATCGTCGACGCCCGCTAGCGTCACTAAGCCTTCTGGCGTCGGCTGGATATGCCAGGCCGGCGCGACTACATTCGCGCCATGAGCATCAGGCCCTATCGCGACATCGTGCGCCGCAAGTCGCGGCGCATCATGGTCGGGTCCGTGCCGGTCGGCGGCGACTCGCCGATCACGGTCCAGACCATGACCAATACGCTGACGGCCGATGCCGAGGCCACGATCGCCCAGATCCGCCGGTCGGAGGAAGCCGGCGTCGACATCGTGCGGGTATCCTGCCCGGACGAGGCTTCCACCGCGGCGTTGCCGGCCATCGTCAAGGCCTCGAAGGTGCCGATCGTCGCCGACATCCATTTCCACTACCGCCGCGCCATCGAGGCGGCCGAGGCCGGGGCCGCCTGCCTGCGCATCAATCCCGGCAATATCGGCAGCGCCCAGAGGGTGCGCGAGGTGGTGCAGGCCGCCAAGGACCACGGCTGCTCCATGCGCATCGGGGTCAATGCCGGCTCGCTCGAGAAGGATCTTCTCGAGAAGTACGGCGAGCCCTGCCCGGAGGCGATGGTCGAGAGCGCGCTCGACCATGCGCGCATCCTGCAGGACCACGACTTCCACGAGTTCAAGATCAGCGTGAAGGCGTCCGACGTCTTCCTCGCGGTCGCGGCCTACCAGCAGCTCGCCGAGGCCTGCGACTATCCCCTGCACATCGGCATCACCGAGGCGGGTGCGCTGCGCACCGGAACGGTGAAGTCGTCGATCGGGCTCGGCTCGCTGTTGTGGGCCGGCATCGGTGATACCGTCCGCGTCTCGCTGTCGGCCGAGCCCGAGGAAGAGGTCCGGGTCGGCTTCGAGCTGCTGAAGGCGCTGAACCTGCGTCACCGCGGCGTCAACATCGTCTCCTGCCCGTCCTGCGCGCGCCAGCAGTACGACGTCATCCGCACCGTCGAGGCGCTGGAGAAGCGCGTCGCCCACATCACCACGCCGATGACGGTGTCGGTGATCGGCTGCGTGGTGCACGGGCCGGGCGAGGCGCGCGAGACCGACATCGGCTTCACCGGCGGCGGCAACGGCACGCACCAGGTCTACGTCGCCGGCGTTCCGCACCATCGGCTGAAGGACGCCGACATCGTCGAGCACCTGGCCGGCATGATCGAGAAGAAGGCGGCCGAGATCGAGGCCGCGAAGGCTGAGGAGGCCGAGCGACACCGCGTCGCCGCCGAGTAGCGCTTCCGACCTTCCTTCCTCGATCCTCGAATCCAAGGCGATTTCCCGTGAGCAAGATGCAACCCGTGCGTGGCACGCACGACATCCTTCCCGACGATTACCGGCGCTTCGCCCACATCGTCGATTCGGCGCGCGACGTGGCGCGCCTGTACGGCTATCGCGAGATGGCGACGCCGATCTTCGAGTTCACCGAGCTGTTCGCGCGCGGCATCGGCGAGACGACCGACGTCGTCTCCAAGGAGATGTACACCTTCACCGACCGCGGCAACGAATCGCTGACCTTGCGGCCGGAATATACCGCCGGCATCTGCCGCGCCTTCGTCACCCACGGCGAGCTCGGCCAGCAGCTGCCGCTGAAGATCTTCGCCGCCGGTCCGATGTTCCGCTACGAGCGGCCGCAGAAGGGCCGTCAGCGCCAGTTCCACCAGATCGATCTCGAGGTGCTGGGCGCGCCGGAGCCGGGCGCCGACATCGAGGTGATCTCGGTGGCGGCCGACATCCTCGACCGGCTGGGCATCCTCGACCGCTGCGTGCTGAAGCTGAATTCGCTCGGCGACCCGGAGAGCCGGCAGGCCTACCGCAAGGTGCTGGTCGACTACTATTCGGCCCACCTCACCAGGCTCTCCGAGGAGTCGCGGGGCCGCCTGCAGCGCAATCCGCTGCGCATCCTCGACAGCAAGGACGAGGGCGACAAGGCGATCAACGCCGACGCGCCGTCCTTCGCCGACTACCTGAACCAGGCGAGCCGCGACTTCTTCGCGGCCGTGCAGGACGGCTTGACCGCGGCCGGCATCGCCTTCGAGGTCGACCCCGCGCTGGTGCGCGGCCTCGATTACTACACCCACACCGCCTTCGAGTTCGTGACCAGCCACATCGGCGCCCAGGGCACGGTGCTGGGCGGCGGCCGCTACGACGGCCTGATCGCCGAGCTGGGCGGACCGCCGACGGCCGGCATCGGCTGGGCGGGCGGCATCGAGCGCATGTTGATGCTGTGCAACGAGCCGGCGCCGTTGCCGCGGCCGGTCGTGATGGCGCCGCTCGGCGCCGCCGCCGAGGCCAAGGCGCTGGGCATCGCCCGGGCGCTGCGCCGCCACGGCATCGCGGTGGAGCAGGACTATC
Source organism: Pseudomonadota bacterium (assembly GCA_023386865.1). GTDB lineage: Bacteria > Pseudomonadota > Alphaproteobacteria > Reyranellales > Reyranellaceae > Reyranella. The sequence goes on along the minus strand of JAEWIV010000298.1, from coordinate 1,422 downwards.
GCGGCAACATGAAACGGCGTATGCAGCGCGCCAACAAGCTCAACGCCCGCGCCGTGCTGATCATCGGCGACGACGAACTCGCCAGGGGCGTTGCGCAGCTGAAGGACCTCGACAGCGGCGAGCAGCGGGAAGTGGCGCTGGATGCCCTGGCAGGTGCGCTGAAGGTCTGAGGTTCGACGTGTCGCTCCTGCAGAAACTGGACCAGATCACCGCCCGTTATGCCGAGCTCCAGGCGAGCCTTTCCGGCGGCACTCTCGATTCGCAGAAGTTCGTCGCGGCGTCGAAAGAGTACTCCGACCTCGGGCCGCTCGTTGAGGCGATCGGCGAATGGCGCAAGGCCGAGACGGAATTGAAGGAGGCCGAGGCGTTGGCCGCCGATCCGGACATGAAAGCCATGGCCGAGGAAGAGGCAGCTCAGCTGAAGAAGCGCCTGCCCGATCTGGAGCGTGCCGTGAAGCGCATGCTGCTGCCCAAGGATGCCGCCGACGAGAAGAACGCCATCCTCGAAATCCGCGCCGGCACCGGCGGCGAGGAAGCCGCCCTGTTCGCCGCCGACCTGTTCCGCATGTACCAGCGCTATGCCGCCGAGCACGGCTGGCGCTTCGAGGTCATGGAGCTCTCCGATACCGGCATCGGCGGCTACAAGGAGGCGATCGCCACCGTCTCCGGACGCGGCGTGTTCGCCCGGCTGAAGTTCGAATCGGGCGTGCATCGCGTGCAGCGGGTGCCCGCCACCGAGGCGTCGGGCCGCATCCATACCTCGGCCGCGACCGTCGCGGTGCTGCCGGAAGCCGAGGAGTTCGACGTCAAGATCGACGACAAGGACCTGCGCATCGACGTGTTCCGCTCGTCCGGCCCGGGCGGCCAGTCGGTCAACACCACCGATTCGGCGGTGCGCATCACCCACCTGCCGACCGGCATCGTGGTCAGCCAGCAGGACGAGAAGAGCCAGCACAAGAACCGCGCCAAGGCCATGAAGATCCTGCGCGCCCGCCTGTACGATGCCGAGCGCCAGCGCCGCGACGAGGCGCGCGCCGCCGACCGCAAGGGCCAGGTCGGCAGCGGCGATCGCAGCGAGCGCATCCGCACCTACAACTTCCCGCAAGGCCGCGTCTCCGACCATCGCATCAACCTCACGCTCTACAAGCTCGACGAGGTGATGGAGGGCCGCGCCCTCGACGAGATCATCGATGCGCTGATCGCCGACGACGAGGCGGGCCGGCTGGCGGAGCTCGCGGCCTGACCGCTGGCCCGACCGCCGGTTCTGGCGCGACCTACGACGGCCTGCTGCGCGATGCGGCGGCGGCACTGTCGGCGGCGGGCCTCGACAATGTGCGCTTCGAAGCGCGCCTGCTGCTGGCCCGCGTGGCCGGCCTGTCAATCGAGCAGGTGATCGCGCGCGGCAACGCGGCGGCGCCGGGC
>JAEWIV010000216.1 GCA_023386865.1 Pseudomonadota bacterium | reverse complement strand
ACAAGTTGGCCCGCCAGCACTCCACCCCGGGCGGGGAGACGGGGCGGCGCCATGTCATCGCCCGCCGCCAGAGCTACCACGGCAATACGCTGGGTGCGCTGGCCGCGGGCGGCAACGAATGGCGCCGCGCACCGTTCTCGCCGCTCCTGATCGAGACGCATCATGTAGCGCCCTGCTTTGCCTACCGCTTCCAGCAGCCCGGCGAGAGCGAGGAGGAGTACGGCCGCCGCGCTGCCGACGAGCTCGAAACGAAGATCCTCGAGCTGGGCGAAGGCACCGTGATGGCCTTCGTCGCCGAAACCGTGGTCGGCGCGACCGCCGGCGCCGTGCCGCCGGCCACGGGCTACTTCAAGCGCATACGCGAGATCTGCAACCGCCATGGCGTGCTCCTGATCCTCGACGAGGTGATGTGCGGCATGGGCCGCACCGGCACCCTGCATGCCTGCGAGCAGGAAGGCATCGCTCCCGACCTCATGACGATCGCCAAGGGCCTGGGCGGCGGCTACGAGCCGATCGGCGCCGTGCTGCTCGGCCGGCACATCTACGAGTCGTTCGCGAACGGCAGTGGCTTCTTCCAGCACGGGCACACCTACATGGCCCATCCGCTCGCCTGCGCCGCCGGCCTCGCCGTGCAGGAGGCGATCCGGCGCGACGACCTCTTGACCAACGTGCGCACCCAGGGCGCGATGCTGCGCCGGCGCCTCTCCGAACGCTTCGGCAACCACCCGCATGTCGGCGATATCCGCGGTCGCGGCCTGTTCCAGGCAATCGAGCTGGTCGAGGAGCGCTCGACCAAAACCCCGTTTGATCCGGCCCGGAAGCTCCATGCCAGGGTCAAGAAGGCGGCCATGTCGCGCGGCCTGATGGTCTATCCAATGGGCGGCACGATCGACGGCGCGCGCGGCGACCATGTGCTGCTGGCGCCGCCGTTCATCGTCACCGAGGACCAGATCGGCGAGATCGTCGATCGGCTGGGCAGCGCCATCGACGACGCCCTGGTGTAAGTGCTCTACTCCCCGACGAAAGGGGAGCAAGCATGAAGCTCGGCGTGCTGCAGTTCTTCAGCTGGCCCGGCCGGCACGGGCCTCTCGAAGAGGTCTACGCACGCGCGCTCGAGCGCATCGAGATCATGGACCGCACCGGCTTCGATGCGGTGTGGCTGGCCGAGCATCACTTCACGACCTACAGCGTCTGCCCCTCGGTCCACATGGTGGGCGTGATGGCCGCGGCGCGCACCAAGCGACTGCGCATCGGCACGGCGGTGTCGCTGGCGGCGCTCTATCATCCGCTGCGGCTGGCCGAGGAGGTCGCCCTGCTCGACCTGCTGTCGGGCGGGCGCGTCAATTGGGGCGCTGGCCGCGGCTTTGCCCGTTCGGAGTTCAACGCTTTCGGCGTGCCGCCGGAGGAAAGCGCCGACCGTTTTCGCGAGGCCGTCGAGATCGTGCTGAAGGCCTGGACCGAGGAGCGCTTCACCTACAAGGGCCAGCATTTCGCCTTCGACGGCATCGAGCTTCTGCCCAAGCCTCTGCAGCGACCGCATCCGCCGGTCTGGATGGCCGCGACCTCCGAGCCCGCCATCGACTGGGCGGCGAGCCGCGGCTTTTCCATCCTGATGGATCCGCACTCTTCGACGAAGGAGCTTGGCGCCAAGCGCCGGCGCTACCGCGACAAGCTCGCCGAAGCGGGCTTCGCAGATTCAGGCCGTGACATCCCGATGGCGCGGCTGCTGGCGCTGGCGTCGACTCGAGCCGACGCCGAGGCCATCGCGCGCCGTGGCGCGCAATGGCTGGTCGATTCCTACGCCGGTCCGCAGCATGCCAGCCAGAAGACCATGCATACGCAGCGGACCTACGACGGCAAGGAGCCTGTGCAGCACTACCTCGACAGCGTGATCCTGCACGGCACGCCGGCCTCGGTCGTCGACCAGATCGGCCGCCTGAAGGAGGAGATCGGGCTCAACTACCTGATGTGCGCACCGCTCAGCCGCGACACCTTCAGGCTGCTAGCCGACGAGGTTCTGCCGCGGCTGGGGTGAACATCGCCTCGGCGATCAGCACCATGTCGGCATCGCTGATCTCGATCACGCCCTGGCGCAGCCGGTAGCCCCAGTTCTTCTCCTGGGTGAAGGCGAGCTGCGCCTGCAGCACGGCGAGCGGCATCGCCTCGGCCTCGTGCCAGACCACCTCGCGCCGGAACGGCTTGAAGCCGAATCCCATGTCCGCCTGGTAGGGCTTGCCCGGCTTCACCGTGCCGATGGCCGTGAAGGCCTGCAGCCGATCCTTGCCGCGCTGGGCGTGGCTCGGCGTGTAGGTGCGGTTGGGCGAGTAGTAGACGATGCGGTCGCCGGGCTGGATGCGGCGCAGCGGCGTCGCCTTGCCGTGGTCGACCTGCATGAAGCCCCCGTTGCGCCCGATCTCGACGTGCTCGGCGGATGCGACCGCCAACCAGTTCCTGCTCATGGGGTTCTCCTCGATCGTTGGGAGGGGAGCATAGGCCTGGCAGCTGTCAGAATATGTCAGCAGCAGCTTGCTGCTACTTCTCGTTGGCCTCGCGAGTCTGCTCGCGCTCGCGCCACTCCTTGAGCATGGCCTGGCGGCGGCGCGGATAGCGCCTTTCGGTCATGTTCAACGTGACGATGCGGTCGGTGCGGAAGTGGCGGTAGTCCTCGCGCAGCTCGCACCACGCCACGACCACGCGCACCTTCTCGAAGAAGCTCAGCGCGAACGGCCAGATCGTGCGCTTGCTGTCGGTGCCGTTGGTGTCGCGGTAGGACAGGCCGATCTTGCGCTCGGTGCGGATGGCCTGGCGGATCTTGGGCAATTGCGCATCGCCCGCGGCGATGGGGTCGCCCGACCCGATCAGCAGGCCGGAATCGTCCAGCGTCTCGCGCAGGTCCTTGGGGAGAACGGCGCCGACTTTCGCCAACACGTTGGCGGCGGCGTCGGCCAGCACCCGGTCGGCGCGCTGGTGCACCCAGCGCGAGCCCAGCACCAGGGCCTCGATCTCCTCCTCGCTGAACATCAGCGGTGGCAGCATGAAGCCCGGCCGCAGCACGTAGCCCACGCCTGCTTCGCCATCGATATGGGCGCCCTCGGCCTTCAGGAGCTCGATGTCGCGATAGAGCGTGCGCAACGACACCCCGGTCGCCTCGGCGAGTGTGGCGCCGCTCACCGGATGGCGATGCCGGCGCAGCACCTGGATCAGGTCGAGAAGACGTTGGGCGCGTGACACGCTACCCTCTTACCGAGGTCTGCTGTCAGTTTATGGCAGTAGCGACAGGAGGATCATGCGCGCTGCCGTGATCGTCAACCCGGCTGCCCGCAAGGGCAGGGCGCTGGCGCGCTGGCCGGCCATCCAGGCGGAGCTCGGCAAGCGCCTCGGCCCGGTCGAGCCGTTGTTCACCGCGGCGCCCGGCCATGCCACCCAGCTTGCCCGCGACGCCCTGGCCCGGGGCGCTCGGCGCTTCGTGGCGGTCGGCGGCGACGGTACGGTGAACGAGACCCTGAACGGGCTGCTCGATCCTTCCGGCCGGCTGGTCGAGCCGGATTCCGTGCTCTGTCCAGTGCCGGCCGGCACCGCCAACGAGCTCAGCCGGGCGCTCGGCCATCTGGCGGTCGAAGGCCGAGCCTTCGATGCGGCGGCGAGCCTGCAGACCCGGGCCATCGACCTGATGCGGGTGCGTTGCTCGGGCCTCGACGGCCGGCCGGTCGACCGCTTCGGCTACCTGATCGTGGCCCTGGGGCTCGCGGCCACCATCAGCCACCGCACGTCGCAGTCGCGCTGGCTGAAGAAGCTGGGCGAGATCGCCTATCTGCTGATGACGCCCGGGGTGACGCTCGGCTATCGCCAGCGCGACATAGCGATCGAGGTCGACGGCATGCCGGTCGGCACACGCCGCCTGTTCACGGCCATGGTGGGAAACACCGAGAATGGCGGCGGCGGTATGAGGCTGCTCCCCGGGGCCCGCTTCGACGATGGCGTGCTCGATCTCATCGACGTAGGCGGCATGTCGAGGCTGGAGGTGCTGCTCGGCATCCTGCCGAAGCTCTACAGCGGCACCCATGTCCACCATCCCAAGGTGCGGATGGCGCGCGGCACCGCTTTCCGCTTCGCTTCGACGGACGAAACCCTGGTCGACCTCGACGGCGAGATGGTAGGCCGCCTGCCCTTGGAGGTCACCATTCTGCCACAGGCCTTCCGGGTCGGAGCGGTCTAATGGGAACCTGCTGACAAGCGCCGGATTTCACAGGGCGCAGGGAGGCTTTCTTCATGCGCCGTGCGCTGGCTCTGGTCGTTCCGGCCCTCCTGCTGGGGGTCGCCTCAGCGGCCTGGGCCGACAAGGACAAGGACAGAGGCAAGGGCAAGCAGGGCCATGGCAACAATCGCGGCGGCCCGGCCGTCGTCGTCCAGCCGATCCGCGTGGTCGTGCCCGACCGCGACCGTGTCGTCGTCTACCAGTACTATCGCAGCGAATTCTCCGCCGGCCGGTGCCCGCCGGGTCTGGCCAAGAAGGGCAATGGCTGCCTGCCGCCGGGGCAGGCGAAGAAGCTCTGGGTGATCGGCCAGCCGCTGCCGCCCGCCGTCGTCCACCAGCCCGTGCCGCCAGCCGTGGTGCAGCAGCTGGCGCCCGTGCCGCCGGGCTACGAGTATGTCCGGGTCGACGACGACGTGCTGTTGATGGACATGACCAACCGCATGGTTGCCGACGTCGTCAACGACCTCAACGACTACGACAGTCTCGGGCTCGACTGACGTCCGACCGCCTCAGTGGCGGAAGTGGCGCATGCCGGTGAAGACCATCGCCAGGCCCTTCTCGTCGGCTGCCTCGATCACCTCTTTGTCTCGCATCGAGCCGCCCGGCTGGATGATCGCCGTGGCGCCGGCCTCCGCTGCGGCCAAAAGCCCGTCGGCGAAGGGAAAGAAGGCGTCCGACGCGACGACGCTGCCGATCGCCGGGCTCTGCGGCAGCTTGGCGAGCTCGCCCGATTCGGCGGCGCGGATGGCGGCGATGCGCGAGGAATCGCGGCGATTCATCTGGCCCGCGCCCACGCCGACCGTGGCGCCGTCCTTGGCATAGACGATGGCATTCGATTTCACGTGCTTGCAGACCGTAAAGGCGAACAGCAGGTCGTCGAGTTCCTTCGGCGTCGGTGCGCGCTTGGTCACCACTTTCAGATCGCTCTTGGCGAGATGGCCGTTGTCGCGGCTCTGCAGCAGGTAGCCGCCGGCCACGCTGCGCATGGTCATGCCGGGCGCCAGCGGATCGGGCAGGGTGCCGGCCAGCAGCACGCGCACGTTCTTCCTCTTGGCAAAGATTTCCAGCGCTTCGGGCGTCGCATCGGGCGCGATCACGACTTCCAGGAACAGCTTCGCGAGATCCTCGGCCGTTCTGGCTTCCAATGTGGTGTTGACGGCGACGATGCCGCCGAAGATCGACACCGGATCGCAGGCATAGGCCTTGAGATAGGCGCTGTACTGATCGAGGCCGACCGCCACGCCACACGGGTTGGCGTGCTTCACCACGACGACGGCCGGCTCCTTGAACTCGGCCACGCATTCGTAAGCCGCTTCCGTGTCGCCGATGTTGTTGTAGGAGAGCTCCTTGCCTTGCACGACGCGCGCCGTCGCCACGCCCGGCCGCTTGCTGCCGTCGGAATAGAAGGCGGCCTGCTGGTGCGGGTTCTCGCCGTAACGCAAGGTCTGCACGCGCTCGGCAGTGATGGTGAGCCGCTCGGGGAAGGCCTCACCCTGCTGCTTGGCGAACCAGCTCGCGATCGCCGCGTCATAGGAGGCGGTGCGCGCATAGGCCTTGGCCGCGAGCCTGCGGCGCAGCGCGAGCGTCGTGGCGCCCTGCTGGGCCTTCATCTCCGCGATCACGGCGGCGTAGTCGGCCGGGTCGACGACGACGGTCACGAAGTCATGGTTCTTGGCCGAGGCGCGGATCAGCGCCGGCCCGCCGATATCGATGTTCTCCACGCAGGTCGGGAAATCCGCGCCGCGGGCCACCGTGGCCTCGAAGGGATAGAGGTTCACCACGACGAGATCGATGCCCGCGATCCCGTGGTCGGCCATCGCCTTCCTGTGTCCAGGATCGGTGCGCCGCGCCAGGATGCCGCCGTGGATCGTGGGCTGCAGGGTCTTCACGCGGCCGTCCATGATCTCGGGGAAGCCGGTGTGGTCGCTGACCTCGACCACCGTCAAGCCGGCATCGCGCAGCGCCTTGGCCGAGCCGCCGGTCGACAGGATCTCCACCCCGTGCGCCGCCAATGCCTTTCCGAGCTCGACCAGGCCTTCCTTGTCGGAAACGGAGATCAACGCCCGCTCGATGCGGGCCAGATCGGGGGTGGGTGACGGCACGTAGTGCGGGGAGGCGGACATGGCGCGGTCTATAGACCCATCCGGGCTGCGTTGTAAGACGCCGCTTTCTAGATTATGCTGCAACATTCTAGAAACATGATGAATGCCATGGGCGTCAGCATCAAAAGCGCAGAGGCCGAGCGCAAATTGCGCCGCGTGTCCCGCCTGCTCGGCAAGAGCATGACGGCGACGGTGATCGAGTTGGCCGACGGAAAGCTCAAGGAACTCGATGCCAAGAAGGACCGAGAGCGCGTTCACCGAGCCGTAGACCGGATCGTTCGACGCATCAAGGCGAGGCCAGTGCTCGACGACAGAAGTCCCGACGAAATCCTTGGCTATAACAAGAACGGACTCTTCGATTGATCGTCGTCGACACGTCAGCTCTGATCGCCATCTTGCTCGACGAACCCGAACGGCGCTCCATGATTGACGTCATCGTCGACTACGGCCAGCCGTGCATGTCGGCGGCCTCGTATCTCGAAGCATCGATGGTCCTGGAAGCATACTCGGGCGTTCAAGGCGGCCGGGATATCGACGACTTCGTCGAGGATGTTGGCGTCAGGATTGTTCCCGTCGACCAGGCTCAAGCGAGAGTCGCACGAGAGGCATTCCGTCGATTTGGCAAAGGAAGGCATCGGGCTGGGTTGAATTTCGGCGATTGCTTTGTCTATGCGCTGACCAAGACGGTGGGTGCGCCGATCCTGTTCAAAGGCAACGATTTCTCACTGACCGATCTCAAGCCCGCCCTTTAGTCCTCAGGCGTCCGCCCCCTCCAGGACCCGCACCTTGAAGCCCTCGGTCGACAAGGCCTCGACCAGCTCGCGTGCATGGTCGCGGCCGCGTGTCTCCACCGTGACGTCGAGCTCGGTCCGCTTGGCCACCACGGCGCCGAACATGCGCTGGTGCTGGACCTCGACGATGTTGCCGCCCGCCTTGCCGATCAGGCCCGCGACGCGGGCGAGCTGGCCGGGCAGGTCGCCGATCATCAGTCGCAGCCGCACGATGCGGCCGTCGCGCACCAGGCCGCGCAGCAGCACCGAGGCCAGCAGGCGGGTGTCGATGTTGCCGCCCGACAGCACCAGGCCGACCTTGCGGCCGACGAAGTGCTGCGGATGGGACAGCAGCGCGGCGAGGCAGGCCGCGCCCGCGCCCTCGGCCACCGTCTTTTCGACCTCGAGGAAGAGCGCGATGGCGCGCTCGATCGCCACCTCGTCGACCACCAGCACCTGGTCGAGCAGGGCCTTGGCGATGGCAAGCGGCGTCTTGCCGATGTCGCGCACGGCGATGCCCTCGGCGATCGTGTCGCCGCCCGCCGTCACCGGCTCGCCGGCGAGAAGCTGGTGCATCGCCGAGAAGCTCGCGGTCTCGACGCCGATCACCTTGATGTCGGGCTTCAGCCCGCGCGCCGCCACGGCGCAGCCCGCGATCATGCCGCCGCCGCCCACCGGTGCGACGATCGTGTCGATCTCCGGTGCGTCCTGCAGCATTTCGAGCGCGATCGTGCCCTGGCCGGCGATGATGCGCGGATCGTCGTAGGGATGGACGAAGGTGAATTTATGGGCGTCGGCCAGCCGATGCGCCTCGGCGCCCGCCTCGGCCAGGGTGTCGCCGTGCAGGACGACGCGCGCGCCATGGCCGCGAGTATGCTCGACCTTGGTGTTGGGCGTGAAGGACGGCATGACGATGGTGGCGGGGATGCCGAGCCGGCCGGCGTGATAGGCCACCCCCTGGGCGTGATTGCCGGCCGACATGGCGATCACGCCGCGCTTCTTCTCTTCCTCGGTGAGCTGGACCAGCGTGTTCAGCGCGCCGCGCTCCTTGAAGGATGCGGTGAATTGCAGGTTCTCGAACTTCACCCAGACGTCGGCCTTGGCGATGCGCGAGATGGTCTCGCTGCGCAGGCAGGGCGTGTGCACCACTGCGTCGCCGATGCGCGCGGCGGCAAATTCGACGTCCTCCAGTGTTACAGGCAGCTCGTGCATCACGCCGTCCCTTAAGCAGCCAGGCGACGGTCGATCCAGTCGCGGGTGCGGTACCAGGCGCCGACCATGGGCAGGAACCACGGATCGCCATTGTAGAAGGCGTGCTCGGGGAAGTCGCGGCCGTCCAGCGGATTGACCGGCGCGTTGCTGCCGCCGGCGATCTTCTTGGCGGTCTGGGTGCCGAGATAGGTCATCATGGCGACGCCGTTGCCGTTGCAGGCCAGCAGGTAATGCAGTCCCTGGTCGGTGCCCATGTGCGGCATGTAGTCGAGGGCGAAGGCGACGTTGCCCGTCCAGGCATGGGTGATGCGGATGCCTTTGAGCTGCGGGAAGCGGTCGGTCATGTACTGGTACAGCGCCGGCGCGCTCACTTCCGGCGGCGCCGCCGTGAAGCGCGCGCGGCCACCGAAGATCAGCCGCTTGCCGTCGGGCGAGGGCCGGTAATAGGTCAGCACGCGCTTGGTGTCGCCGATGGCGCGCATGCCCGGGATCAGCATCTTGTCGGCGGGCTCGGGCAGGTCCTCGGTGGCGATGATATGGCTCGCCACCGGTACGACGCGCCGCTTCAGCCGCGGCGTCAGATCGCCGGTATAGCCGTTGGTCGCGACCACGACCTCCTTGGCCTCGATCAGGCCCTTGGCGGTGAGCACGCGCCAGCCCGTCGCCGTCTTCTCGGTGCGCTCGGCCTCGACCTGCGCACAGAGGATCGCGCCGGCGC
>JAEWIV010000143.1 GCA_023386865.1 Pseudomonadota bacterium | reverse complement strand
GGCCTGGAGGCCCGCGGTCCAGAAGAGATCACGCTCGTTTCGCCGCCGCCGCTTCCTTCTCGGCCATCTTCGCCTTCAGCTGCTCGGGCGTGAGGCGGACGATGTGCTCGTTCTGGTGGCTGTAGATGTCGTACTTCTGGACGTCGAGATCCTCGAGCACGATCTCGCGCGCCAGCACCTTGCGCTTCCACTCGGCATGCTCGGCCTCGGCGCCATGGAACTCGGGCATGACCTCCTCGGCGAACAGTTTCAGCGAATCGCAGATGTCCTGGTGGCTGGTCTTGCCGGCCTGGTTCAGCAGGATCACCTGGTCGACACGGCTGTGCTGGAACTGGCGCAGCTTCTTGCGAATCGTTTCGGGCGAGCCGATCAGGCCGGAATCGAGCGCCTTGCGCTCCTCGGGACCGCCCTTCCAGCTCTGGTACTCCTTCCAGAGATCCGACGTGCCCGGCGCGTCGACACCCTTTCGGCCGTAGTAGCTGAGCGCAAAGATGAAGAAGGTCCAGCCCGCGGCCTTGGCCTCCGCTTCCTCATCGGTCGGCGCACACATGAAGCCCGACACCATCGCGACATTGGGGTTGCTGGGATAGTCGGCGAGCTTCGCGGAGTTGTTGAGCAGGTTGTTGTAGTACTTGTGCACCCAGGCGCGGGCCGCCTCGGGCGTGACGAAGGTGAAGCCCAGCGCCCCCATGCCCCATTCGCCGGCCTTGCCGATCGTCTGGATGTTCGAACAGGCGACCCACAACGGCGGATGCGGCTTCTGGAGGGGCTTGGGAATGACGTTGCGCGCCGGAAAGTCGTAGTACTGGCCGTGGAACTCCCAGCTCTCCTTGGTGAACATCGGCACGATCGCCCTGACCGCCTCCTCCCAGCGCTCGCGCTTGTCGCGCACGCGGATGTTGAAGGGATGGAGCTCCGCCGGTCCCGCCGCCTCGCCCATGCCGAGATCGACGCGACCGCCCGACAACAGGTCCAGGGTCGAGATGCGCTCGGCGACACGATGCGGCTGGTTGGTGGTGAGCTGGACGACGCCGTGGCCCAGGCGAATGCGCCTGGTGCGCTGGCTGGCGGCGCCGAGGAAGACTTCCGGCGCCGAGGAGTGCGAATACTCCTCCAGGAAGTGATGCTCGACCTCCCAGGCATAGTCGTAGCCCAGCTGGTCGGCGAGCTCGATCTGCGTGAGCGAATCCTGCAGGAGCTGGTACTCGCTCTTCGGCCCCCAGGGACGCGGCAGCTGGTGTTCGTAGAAGATGCCGAATTTCATGATTCCTCCGTCACCCCGAGCGTAGCGCAGCGAAGCCGATGGCCTCATCTCGTTTCTGTCGCCACATGAACATGTCCCTCCACTCCGCTTCGCTCCGGACGGGATGACGGGCTGTCATTTACCCTGGCAGAACCCCGCGATGCGATCGACCAGCGTCGGGATCAGCGGGCCGGGGAAGTCGTGGCCCCAGCCAGGATAGGTCTGGATCTCGGCACCCGGCACAAGCCGCGCGACGTCGCGGCCGCACTCGACGGGCAGCAGCGGATCTTCCTCGCCGTGCAGCACCAGGGTGGGCGCTCTGATCGTCTTCAGGAGCTCGACACGGTCACCGGAGGCGATGACCGACAGGTACTGCCGTGCCGCTCCTTCGGGATACCAGCGGCGGTCGACGTTCTTCTCGACGAAGGCACGCAGCTCGGCCTCGACCGGCGGATAGGCCGGGCTGCCGATGACGGTGCGCAGCTTCATGCCGTGCTTGACGCGCTGTTCGCGCGTGGGTCCTTCCGGCTGCGCCGTCAGCATCGCCAGCGCCTCCGGCTTGCCCGGCGGCAGGCCGGGCCGGCCACTCGTCGAGTAGATCGAGACCAACGAGCGCGTGCGCTGCGGCCACCGGCCGGCGACGATCTGGGCGATCATGCCGCCCATCGACGCGCCCACCATATGCGCGCGGTCGATGCCGAGCGTATCGAGCAGCCCGATGCCGTCGCCCGCCATGTCCGTCACCAGGTAAGGTGCCTCGACCTTCTTGCCCGTCATCGCCTTGCCGAGCGCCTCGGCGATGTTGGGCACGCCCCACGAGCCGAAGTCGGTCGACAGACCTGTGTCGCGATTGTCGTAGCGGATGACGAAGAAGCCCTTTTTCGCCAGCCCCTCGACCAGCGCATCCGGCCAGATCGTGAGCTGGGCGCCCAGCCCCATGATCAGCAGCAGCGCGGGATCGCTCCTGCTGCCCGCGGTCTCGTACTCGATCTCGATGCCATTGGCCTTTGCACGCGCCACGTTGCCTCCGCTGCTATCGATTGCTCAACGCCCCACCCAGCCACACCACCGCTCCGACGGCGGCGCTCAAGGCGTCGTCGGTCGACGAATAGGCGGCACCCGAATGGTACGCAACCGGCGTCCACGCACCGGCATCCTCGACGTCGCGGCGAAACTCCTCGAAGCCGAAGCTGCCGTCGGGACGACGGAACAGATCGACGCAGCGGTCATGCTCGCCGTTCTCGATGCTCCGCAAGACGACCCACGACTTGTCGATGCGCCGGGACATGCGGATCAGTATCGGCCGCGCCTCGCCGCCCACCAATAGGCGAGCGGCTTGCGCCAGGCGCCGATATCGCCGAGCGAGAGGGCGGGCAGGAGTATCGGCAAGACCGCAGGATCGATCTCGCGCCGCCGCCCTCGCGCTTCGGCGAGAAGCGCGTCGCGCTCCGGCCCTTCGCCCATCAGCCAGGCAGCCGCGACCGCGCGGGCGGCCCTTCGACTTGCGGGGTCGCTGACCGCCAGCACGGCAAGCTCGAGGTCGGCCAGGGCATGGCCCGCGCTCAGCACGTCGAGCGGGCCCTCGATCTCCTCCTCGCGCGCATCGATCAGGGCGATGACATCCTCTGCGGGCAAGCGATGGCGTCGCACGGTTTCGCTCAGCGATTCAACAATGGGCTGCGCACGCGGCTTGCCCGCCCCGGCCGCCTCGCCGACAGCCTCGCGCCACCATTCCAATCGAATGCGCGCCAGCATCGGCTCGCGCGTGACGGTGCGGGTGCGCGCCAGCTCGTGATCGAAGGCCAGCAGCGCCAACAGATCGGTGCGAGCGGGCTCGGGCGCGAACAGGGCGCCGAGGAAGCGATCGCGATCGGCTCGCCGCACGAGGTCGAGCACGTAGCGCTGCGATGCTGCAGGCGCGAGATAGCCGTCGCTCATGCGGAGGAAAACTCCAACCTGCGACCGTTGAACGCAGAAGCTTCTGCGCGTACAATGCGCAATTGGAGATTCACCAAGCCCATCAACAAGATAAAAGGGATACCTAACATGGGTGCCATCTTCACATCGCCCGGACGCACCGTCACCGCCGGCGTCGTCCTGATCATCGCCATCGTCATCATCGTCGGTCTTGCCAGCGGGCAGATGGTCAAGGTCGACCATGCCTATGCCACGTTCATCATGCGCTGGCTGCACGTCATCAGCGGCGTGCTGTGGATCGGCCTGCTCTGGTACCTCAACTTCGTGCAGGTGCCGACCATGCCGACCATCCAGCCGGTCGAGCATCGCGCGGCGATCAGCAAGTTCATCGCGCCCAACGTCCTCTTCTATTTCCGCTACGCCGCGCTCGCCACGGTGATCACCGGCCTGCTTCTGGCCTGGATGCTGGGCTACATCGTCAACGCACTGACGCTGCGCCCGGGCTTCGTCATGATCGGCATCGGCATGTGGATGGCGCTGATCATGGCCTTCAACGTCTGGTTCATCATCTGGCCGAACCAGCAGAAGATCCTGGGCCTCGTCGAGGCGACGGCCGAGCAGAAGGCCGCCGCCGCCAAGCCCGCCCTCTATGCCAGCCGCTTCAACACCATGTTCTCGATCGGCATGCTCTATTGCATGGTGGCGCAGCAGAACGCGCCCGTCTGATTCGACAGCCATCCATGGAAACGGGGCCCAACGGGGCCCCGTTTTCTTTTGAGGGCATATCTGGGGGCCTTCCCTGCGCCGCCCCCTACATATTGCCAAATTCCGGCAATAATATTACAATGCATCCGTGGGCATTTGCCCTGGCCACGATCAGGCCCCGCGTGTCCCACGCGTCCCCCCTCGCGTAGTCGCGCACGCTTCCGCGTTCAATCGTCGACGATTGAGTGAACGGAGGAACAACAAGTGATGGAGATGTTCGACAAGGCCAAGGCCTGGATCCTCAAGATCACGGAGCTCGGCCTCTTGCTGGTGGCGCTCGCCATCGTGCTGCAAATGCTGTTCGGCACGGCCGTGCCCTTCCTGGGCGGCGATGTCGTCGGCAACCTGCTCAAGCTCCTGACGGCGCTGGGCAGCAACGGCGTCGTGGGCTTGGTGGCGATCGCCATCATTCTCTACCTGTTCAACCGCAAGTAACCGTGCGTACCCCCTCACAAGAAGAAACGACAAGGAGATGGACATGGAATGGTTCGATCGCGGCAAGACGGTGATCCTGCGCCTCACCGATCTCGGCATCGCCCTGCTGGCGCTGGGCATTATCCTGCAGCTTCTGTTCGGCAATGCGATGCCCTTCCTCGGCAACGATATCGCCGCGAACATCATGACCTTCGTCAAGGGTCTCGGCGGGCAGGGCCTGGTCGGCCTGGTCGCCATCGCCGTGGTGCTCTACATCCTGAACCGCAAGTAGGCAGGCGCGGTCCTGCCTGGAGGAAGCCCCGCCGCCCGCGGCGGGGCTTCTTCCTTGGCAGAGCGGACCTCGGCGGCCTCGCCGCGAAAGCGGAATGAGATGAGATGGAACCGCCCGCGGTTCCATCTCATCTCATTCGCGCGCACCGGGGATGCGTGATGCAGGAGGCATGATGGGTCCAGCTGATTCCAGCTGGACCCATCATGCTCTAGATTGGCAGGAGCGCCGCCGCCACGCGCCGGCCCTCGGCCAGCAGCACGTTGTAGATGCGGCACGCCGAGCCGGTGTCGACCACCTCGAGCGACAGGCCGGCCGACTTCAGCGAAGCGCGCAGCGCCGGGGGCAGGAAGACGGCGCGAGAGCCGCAGCCCACGACCAGAAGCTCGGTCGGAACCGGCGCCTCGTTCAACGCCGCAAGGTTGTCGAGGGCCAGGTCCTCGGCGCGTCTGACGCTCCACACCGTCGTCCGTGTCGGAGTCACCAGCACCGACGAATGCCATTCGCGCTCGCCGATCAGGAAATGGCCCGGCCCGTAGCGGCGGATGAGCTGGACCTGCGCCGGGTCCGGCGTCGGTAGGGTCTTGTCGATCGGACCCTGCGGCGGCTTCACGCCTTGGCCTTCTCAGCCTTCTCCTCGTCGATACGAAGCTGCTCGGGCCTGAGGTTCAGGTAGACGAGGCAGGCCGAGGCTACCCAGATCGACGAGTAGGTGCCGACGATGACACCCCACAGCATGGCGATCGAGAAGCTGTAGAGCACCGGTCCGCCGAACAGCACCAGCGCCAGGACGGCAACGAACACCGTGCCGGAGGTCATGAGGGTGCGCGCCAGCGTCTCGTTGATCGAGAAGTTCAAGAGCTCGATCAGGCCCATCTTCTTGTAGCGGCGCATGTTCTCGCGCACGCGATCGAAGATCACGACCGTGTCGTTGATCGAGTAGCCGGCGATGGTGAGCAGGGCGGCGAGCGCCGTCAGGCTGAAGTCGAGCCGCAGCAGCACGAACAGGCCGACCGTGCACAGCACGTCGTGCAGCAGCGCCACCAGCGCGCCGACGCCGAACTGCCATTCGAAGCGGAACCAGACGTAGATGGCGATGGCGGCAAGCGTCGCCGCCACGGCGAGGACGCCGTTGCGCATCAGCTCCTCGCCGATCTTGGGGCCGACCGATTCGGTACCGCGCAGCTCGTAGTTGCTGCCGATCGTGTCCTCGACCAGCTTGATCGCCACCTGCTGGCACCATTCGGCACGCTGCTCGGGCGTCATGTCGATCCTGGCGGTGTTGACCGTGCCGCGCGGCAGCTGGCGTTCCTGGACGGTGAGACCGACCCTGCTCACCGCGTCGCGCCAGGCCACGGCATCCATGCCGCTGGGGGCGGTGAACTCCACGTCGCCGGTGTTGGCGGGACCGGGCTTCACGCCCCAGCCGTCTCCCGCCCGGCGCTTCATCACGCGTTCGGCGTTGACGACGCACTGGTTGTTGCCTTCCTGCCGCTGGACGCGGATCAGGGCGGTGCTGGCATCGCCGAATTCCTGCAGCGACACCTCGCCGACGCCGAGATGACCCAGGGTCGAGCGCAGCGCGTCGAGCTGGACGGTGCCCTGCTTGGCGCGCACCTGGATGGCGATGCCGCCCTCGAAGTCGATGCCGAAATTGAGGCCGAAGACGAAGACACCGACCAGCGATGCGACGTTGATCACCGTCGAGAGGATCATCGCGATCTTGCGCTTGCCCAGGAAGTCGAAGTTGGTCCGGGCGCGGATGAGGTGGTGCGGTCTCCACAACATGATGACGCCTCAGATCGGCAGAGCGGTCGGCCGCCGCCAGCGCACCCAGGCGGCGAGCAGCATGCGGGTGAAGATGGTGGCCGTGAACAGATGGGTGAGCAGGCCGAGCGTCAGCGACGTGGCGAAGCCCCTGATCGGGCCCGAGCCGAAGCCGAACAGCAGGACGCCGGCGATCAGCGCCGTCAGGTTGGAATCGATCACCGCCGTCAGCGCGCGCTCGTAGCCGGTGGCGAGCGCGCTGAACGGCGAGCGGCCGTTGGCGCTCTCCTCGCGCACGCGCTCGTAGATCAGCACGTTGGAATCGACCGACATGCCGACGGTCAGCACCAGGCCAGCGATGCCGGGCAGGGTCAGCGACGCGCCGAGGACCGACATGCCGGCGAACACCAGCAGCATGTTGACCAGCATGGCGAGGCTGGCGAAGCCGCCGAACACCGGCCCGTAGACGACCAGCATCAGCAGGATGACCAGCGCGGTGCCGACCAGGGCGGCGACCGTGCCGTCGCGGATGGCGTCGGCGCCGAGGTCGGCGCCCACCGTGCGTTCCTCGATGATGGTGAGCGTCGCCGGCAGCGCACCCGAGCGCAGCAGCAGCGCCTGCTCCTGGGTCTGCTGGGTGGTGAAGGTGCCGGTGATGATGCCGCTGCCGCCGCAGATCGCGCTCTGAACGACCGGCGCGCTGATGATCTCGTTGTCGAGCTGGATCGCCAGCCTCTTGCCGATGTTGGCCCGCGTGGCATTGCAGAAGGCGCGGCCGCCGGCGGCGTTGAAGGTGAAGCTGATGATCGGCCGGCCGCCCTGCTGCTGCTCGAAGGTCGACTTGGCGTCGTCGAGGTCCTCGCCGCCCACGATCACGCGCTTGAGCACCGGCAGGCATTGCGGCTGGTAGCGCCGGCAGATCTGCTCGGGGCTCATGCGCGGGTTGGCGGCCTGGATCTCCTCCCACGCCCTGGCATTGCTGCGGCGGAGCTCCTGCATGCCCTCGCGCGTCGGCACCATCATGGTGGTCGGCGGCACGGCGGCGCTCGGTCCCGCCGCCGCCACGTCCTCGTTGACCAGATGGAAGGTAAGCTTGGCGGTCTGGTTGATCTTGCGCTTGAGGTCGGTGGTGTCCTTGATGCCCGGCACCTGCAGCAGGATGCGGTCGTCGCCCTGGCGCACGATGGTGGGCTCGATGGTGCCGGTCTCGTCGACGCGGCGGCGCAGGATCTCGATCGACTGGTCGATCACTTCCTTCTTGCGGCGGAACAGGTCCTGGTCGGAATAGGCCAGCCGGAGGGTGTCGCCGCTGCCTGACACGGCCAGCGCCGGGTCGATGTTGCGGATCGCCTCGATCGCCTTGGCGCGCTGGCTCTCGTCGCGCAGCACGACGACCACGGCGCGCCCCTGCTCCGTGGTGATGTCCTTGAACGCCACCTGCTGCTTGCGCAGCTCGCCGCGCACCGAATCGCCGAGGTTGGTCAGGCGCTCGTTCAGCACCGAGCGCAGGTCGGCTTCGAGCAGGAAGTGAGCGCCGCCGCGCAGGTCCAGACCGAGATTGATGCGGCTCTGCTGGTACCAGCCGGGCAGATGGTCGAGCACGACCGCCGGCAGCACGTTCGGCAGGGCGAACAGCACGGCGAGCGCCGTGAAAGCAATCACGGCGATCGTCTGCCAGCGCTGAAGATTGAGCATTCCGACCTTCTACGTGGTCATTACGGCGACTTCTTGCCGCCCCCGAACAGGCTGCCGAGCAGGCTCTTGCGCTCCGCTGCCGGCGCGGGCGGCGGCAGCATCGGCTTCTCGTCGTCCTCGGCCTCCTTGGGCCCGCGCACCGATTCGCCGCGGGCGACGATGTCGGTGATGGTCTGCTTGATGATGCGCACCCGCACGCCTTCTGCGAGTTCGACCTGGATCTCGTTGTCGGAGATCACCTTGGTGACGAGGCCGATGATGCCGCCGCCGGTGACGACGCGATCGCCGCGCTTCACGCCGGACAGCATCTCGCGCTGCGCCTTGACCTTGGCCTGCTGGGGACGGATCAGCAGGAAATAGAAGACGACGAAGATCAGGACCAGCGGGAAGAGCTGGACGAGGAAATCGCCGCTTCCCGCGCCACCGCCCGCCTGGGCCCATGCTTCAGATATCAACATCTTGCGCTCCGATCTTCATTCTTCCGGCGGCGCTTGCCCTGCCGAAAAGCGCGCGGACTATAGCGGTCCCGCCCCGCTTTGCAACGCAACTGCGGGAGCGTATGGTCGCCCCCTTTCACGCCGCCGGCAACGATGGATCAAGACCTTAAAGCCACGCTTTCACGCATTGCCGAAGCGCTCGACCGGCTCGCCCCGCCTGCTCCCGCCACCGCCGACATTGCCGCCGCCGAGGCCTATGTCTGGCATGCCGCCGGCCATCGTCTGGAAGCCGTGCCCAAGGTCAACCGGGTCGACCTCGACCTGCTGATGGGCGTCGACCGGCAGAAGGAGATCCTGCTCGAGAACACGCGGCGTTTCGCCAAGGGGCTGCCGGCCAACAACGCCCTGCTGTGGGGCTCGCGCGGCGCCGGCAAGAGCTCGATCGTGAAGGCCGTGCACGCCCACGTGAACCGCGAGCTCGGCGGCCCGCCCGGACCGCTGGCCCTGGTCGAGATCCATCGCGAGGACATCCCTTCGCTGCCGGCGCTGCTGTCGATGATCCGCACCTCGCCGCGCCACTTCGTGGTGTTCTGCGACGATCTCTCGTTCGACGGCCAGGACGCCGCCTACAAATCACTGAAGGCGGTGCTGGAAGGCGGCATCGAGGGCCGGCCCGACAACGTGGTGTTCTACGCCACCTCGAACCGGCGCCACCTGATGCCGCGCGACATGATCGAGAACGAGCGCTCGACGGCGATCACCCCGTCGGAGGCGGTCGAGGAGAAGGTCTCGCTCTCCGACCGCTTCGGCCTGTGGCTGGGCTTCCACAATGCCGACCAGGACACTTTCTTCGCCATGATCGAGGGCTACGCCAGCCATTACCGGCTCGGCGTGCCGGTCGAGGAGCTGCGCAAGCAGGCGATCGAATGGTCGGTGACGCGGGGTGCCCGCTCGGGCCGCGTCGCCTGGCAGTTCATCCAGGAAGTGGCGGGCCAGCTCGGCAAGAAACTGGAGTAGCGATGGCAAACCCCGAAGACGTGATGTTCTCGCCCGCGGTCAAGGCGGAGCAGATGCGTCTCGGGTCGCGGACCATGTTCGAGGACCGCGATTGGAAGACCGAGATCACCGACGATCTGCGCCAGTTCCTCGGCGCCGTCGACACCTTGTTCTTCGCGACGGCGAGCGCCGACGGTCGACCCTACATCCAGCATCGCGGCGGGCCGCCGGGCTTCGTGAAGACCATCGGCAGCAACACGCTGGCCTTCGCCGACTTCGCCGGCAATCGGCAATACATAACGCTCGGCCATCTCAAGGAGAACGACCGCGCCCACATCTTCATCCTGCATTTCGCCACCCGGCAGCGCGTCAAGCTGTGGGGACACGCGCGCGTGGTCGAAGGCGATGTGGAGCTGATGGAGCGCCTGGTCGACCCGCGCTATGCGGCGAGGCCCGAGCGCGCGATCGTGTTCGCGCTCGAAGCGTGGGACGTGAATTGCCAGCAGCACATCATCGCGCGCTACAGCGAGGCCGAGATCGCCCCGGCGGTCGACCGGCTGGGGCAACGCATCCGGGAACTGGAGGATGAGATCGCCCGCCTCAAGGCCGCGGGCGGACGATCTTGATCGTCGACGTCGCGTGCACGACCAGGCGGCCCTTGTCGTCCTTGATGTCGCCGTCGAGGAAGCCGACCGAGCCGCCCCAGCGCAGCACGCGGCCCTCGGCGGTCACGAAGCCCGGACCAGCCGCCTCGAGAAAGCTGATCTTGAGCTCGAGCGTCGGCACGGCGCAGGCGAAATTGGATTTGGCCATCGCGGCATGGGCCATGGCGGTATCGACCATGCCCGTGAGGAAGCCGCCCTGACAGATGCGACCCTGTGAATGGCAGAACGCCGGCACGATCTCGAAGCGGAAGCGGCAGAAGCCGCGCTCGGAATCGAGGTCGATCATCTCGCCGTTCAGGACCTTGACCGGGTCGTTGAGGTTGGCGTTGAGGACTTTCAGCGCCTCGGCGTCGCTCAGCGCGCCGATGTCGCCGCCGGCGAAATCTGGATGGGTCGAGTTCATGGGGCGCGGACTATACTGATCGCGCGCCGGCGCGCACCTTCTCCAGGAGGTCGATCAGCACCTTGATTTCGGCCGCCGAAAGCTGCGCGGCGATCCGCTTTTCGTGGGCGCGCACCAGGCGGGCGAAGCGCGCCAGCGCCTTCTCGCCGCCGGGCGTGAGCGCCAGCGCATGGGTGCGGCCGTCGGTCGGCGAGCGGTGCCGCATCAGCAGGCTCCGCTCCTGCAGGCGATCGAGGATCGGTACCAGGGTCGAGCGGTCGATGCCGAGCGCCCGCGCCAGCGCCATCTGGCTCAGCCCGGCGTTGCGGTCGACCAGCACCAGCAGGCCGAACTCGCCCGGGGTGAGCGCCTCGCCCGCCTTGGCGAAGGTGTTGTCGAAATCGTCGAACACCGCCGACTGGGCGCGGCGCAGGACGTAGCCCAGCAGGGACGGCAAGAGCCCGCGATCCAACGCAGCAGGCGGTTTGGCGGGTGGACGGCCCATGCCGGGAGTGGTAAACGGAGATTGTTTGGGTATCAAACAAATTCTCGCGTTTGCCCGATGAGCTTCAAAGTCCGTATCGTCCAGGCCGAGCGTACCATCGAGGTTTCGACCGGCGCCACCATCCTGTCGGCCGCGCTCGATGCCGGCATCGCCTATCCGTTCGGCTGCCAGTCCGGCAACTGCGGCGCCTGCAAGTCGCACCTGGTCAAGGGCGAGGTGGCGATGGAGGGCTATTCCGAGTTCGCGCTTTCCGACGAGGAGAAGGAGCGCGGCTTGATCCTCGCCTGCCGCGCCGTGCCGTGGGCGGACAGCGAGGTCGCCTGGCTGGAGGAGGACGACCTGGTCGTCCACCCGCGCCGCCTGCTCGACTGCGAGGTCGTGGCGATCGACGATGCCACGCACGACATCAAGCGCGTCCGCCTGAAGATCGTCTCCGGCGGACCGTTCGACTTCTCGGCCGGCCAGTTCGCCTCGGTGACGTTCGCGGGCTGCCCGCCGCGCGACTATTCGATGGCCAACGTGCCGGGCGACCCGATCCTGGAGTTCCATATCCGCCGCACCGCCGGCGGCGCCACCTCCACCCACGTCGCCGAGAAGCTCGGCGTCGGCGACCATGTGCGGGTCGAGGGCCCGTTCGGCCCCTCCTACCTGCGCGAGACCCATCGCGGGCCGATCATCGCCGTCGCCGGCGGCTCGGGCATGGCCCCCATCAAGTCGGTGGTCGAGCGGGCGCTGCAGAAGGCGCTGCCGCAGCACATCTATTTCTATTTCGGCGTCCGCTCCGAGCGCGACCTCTACCTGCACGACCATTTCGCCAAGCTGGCCGAGACCCACAAGAACCTGCATTTCATTCCGGTGCTGAGCGAAGGCGACAACGAGGAGCGCCGCCTCGGCCTGGTGCACGAGGCCGTCGCCCAGGACTTCGACGAGTTCGACGGCTGCAAGGCCTACCTCGCCGGGCCGCCGGTCATGGTCGAGGCCGCGACCAGGTTGTTCGAGCAGCGCGGCATGCGCCGCATCGATATCCATGCCGACGCGTTCTACACCGCAGCGGAAATGGCCAACGCAGGCAAGAAGACGGGAGCGGAACTATGACGGGCCTTCTCGAGGGACGCGCTGCCATCGTGACCGGCGCCGGCCGCGGCATCGGTCGCGCCATCGCCGAATCGCTGATCGCCGAGGGCGCCAGCGTCATCGTGGCCGACAACGGCGCCACGATCGGCGGCGAGGACGGTGACCCCAAGGTGGCGACCGAGACCGCCGCGGCGCTGGGCAAGAAGGCGGTGGCTTTCGCCGACAGTGTCGCCTCGCCCGGCGCGGCCAAGTCGCTGGTCGAGCTCGCCCTCAAGAATTTCGGCGGCATCGACATCGTGGTGAACAACGCCGCCATCCTGCGCGATGCCTTCGTCTTCCGCGCCGATCCGCGCGACTGGGACGCGGTGATCCGCAACAACCTGTCGGCCGCCTTCTATCTCATCAACGCCGCCTCGGCGGTGATGCGCGATCAGGGCAAGTCGGGTCGCGGCGGCGGCCAAGGCAGCTACGACTGGGGCCGCATCGTCAACATCGTGTCGTCGGCCGGCCTCTACGGAAATCTCGGCCAGGCCGCCTATGCCAGCGCCAAGGCCGGATTGTTCGGCCTCACCCGCGTAACGGCAATGGACCTCGCGCGAGCCCAGATCACGGCGAACGCCGTGGCACCCTTCGCGCGCACCCGCGTCACCGACATCATCCAGCCGGCCAACGAGGCGCAGAAATCCTACAAGGAACGGGCGCTGAAGATCGGCGCGCACCACGTCGCCAACCTGGTGACGGCGCTGTGCTCGCCGGCCGGCAAGGCCATCACCGGCCAGCTGCTGGGTGTGCGCGGCCGCGAGGTCTTCCTGTTCGGCCAGCCGCGGCCCATCGCGAAGATCGAAGCCGGGCCCAACCTCGCGCAGGAACTCGGCGCCAAGCTGTCCGACAAGTTCACCGACCTCACCACCGATCTCGAAGCGTTCAACACGGAACCGCTCGTCTGAGGAGCCCGCCATGAGCGACCCCATCGTCGTCAAGACCGTCGAGGAGCTGAAGAACGCTCCCGAAGAGTACCGCGAGGCCGTGGCCAAGCTGGTGATCAGCCACGCCATCAACGAGCTCTACGGCGCGCAGGTGTTCGACGAGCCCGCCATCGCCTACGCGCCGACGCCCTACGCCAAGTGGCTGACCTGCCGTGTCGCCATGGAGGAGTACGGCCACCACGTGCGCTTCAAGCAGCTCGGCATGCAGATGGGCATCCCGGAAGAGCGCATGATGCCCGGCACCGGCAAGCGGCCGCTGTCCATCTTCGAGTTCCCCCTCAAGACATGGGAGGAGTTCGTCGCCATCAAGCTCCTGGCCGACCTCGCCGAGATCCTGCAGGTCGAGGACCTGCTGCACTGCACCTTCCATCCGCTGCGCAACCTCGCGCGCGCGACCATGCCGGAGGAGCGTTTCCACGCGCAGTTCGGCGAGGACTTCACCGCCGAGCTGGTCAAGACGCCGCAAGGCAAGGCTACCCTGCAGGCTGCGGTCGACGAATACTTCCCGTACCTGCCGTCGTTCTTCGGCGGCTCGAAGTCGAGGAACAACGAGATCTTCCGCAAGTGGAACATCAAGCAGCGCACCAACGACGAGATGCGCGCCGACTTCATGAAGCGCGCGACCGAGGTCGCCGCCAAGTACGGCCTCACCCTGCCGGAGGTCCGGCAGGCGGCGTGAGCGCCGTCGTCACCCTGCCGCGCGCGCTGCTCGAGGGGCTGAGGGGCGAGATCCATGCCGCGGCCTGGTTTGCCGCCTTGGGCGAGCCCCTGACCGACGGCGACCGCGCCGATGCCAATGCCTATGCGACGGCGCTGGGGCTCGGTGCGCTGGTGCTGGGCCAGGCGCGCGATTGGCCCGAGGCCGAGCGCGTCCTGAAGGCGCCCGACTGGTCGGCCGCCTGGTGGGACCGCGAGGAAGCGCTACGCAAGCGGCTGCTCGGTCGAGCCGAGACCCGCTATCCCGAACGCGCCCTGTGGATCGCGCTCACCGAGCTCACCACCGACGCGGGCGAGATCGTCCACGGCAAGGCGGCAACGGCTGCCTCGCGCATGGGCGGCGCGGCGAAGCCATCCATCCATGTCGCCGCCGGCGCGGCGGCCCAGGCAGCCTACCAACTGGCACTGGCACGCTTGGCCGAGGACGCCGCCTCGCCTTTCGAAAGCAAGTTTCGTCTGTTCGCCGCGGGCCGCTGGCCGTTGGGCGTCGTGGGCTCTACGCTGGTCCTCTTCTGACAGGACTTTCGGCCCCATGACCTACAAGGCGCCGACGCGCAGCGTCGGCCGACTGAAACGACCGTTCGGCGACCTGTACTACGAGGTATCGGGCAGTGGACCGGCGTTGCTGTTTGCCCATGGCCTGGGCGGCAATCACCTCAGCTGGTGGCAGCAAGTCGCGCACTTCGCACCGCGCTACACCTGCGTGACCTTCGCCCATCGGGGCTTCGCGCCATCGGGCGCCATCGAGGGCGGTCCCGATCCGGCCGACTATGCCGCCGACCTTGCCGCCCTGATCGATCATCTGAAATTCCCCGACGTGCGCCTCGTCGGCCAGTCGATGGGCGGCTGGACGGTCCTCGAATACGCGATCGCCCATCCGGCGAAGGTCGAGGCGCTGGTGCTGAGCTCGACGTCGGGCACGCTCGATCGTCGCGGCAACGATCCGTCCGGCGGATCGGCCTACGATGCCTGGTCGAAGGACGCCGAAGCGAAGGTCGCGGCCGGCCTCGCCGACGGCATCCATCCGGCGATGGGCCGTGGCGCGGCGGCGCGCTCGCCCGCGCTGCATCTTCTCTACGCCGGCATCGACTCGATGGCCGGAGCGCTCGACAAGGAGAAGGTACGCACGGGCCTGCGCCGCACCGCCCGTCGGACCCTGGCGGAGCTGAAGGATTTTCGGGTGCCCACGCTCCTGATCGCCGGCGGCGAGGACGTCGTCTTCCCGGCTTTCCTGGCAAGCGCCATCGCGGCAGCCCTGCCCTGCGGGCAAGCACATCTGATCCCCCATGCCGGCCACTCGCCATACTTCGAGGAGGCCGCTACCTTCAACGGGCTGGTCGAGGCGTTTCTGGCGCGCCAGCGCTAAGGAGAAGTCGTGTCGCAAGACAATCCGCGGATTGCCGTTCTCAGCTTCGCCATCGAATGCAACCGGTTCTCGCCGGTGACCACGGGAGCGGACTTCGAGACCGACGTCGACATCCGCGGCAACCAGATCGTGAGCGAGGCGCGCTCGGGCAAGTCGATCACGCTTCCCGACCTGCCCGGCTTCTTCACCGAGATGGATCGCACCGGCACCTGGACGCCGGTCCCGTTGCGCGTCTCGCAGGCCCAGCCCGGCGGTCCGGTCGAGCGGAGCTTCTTCAACGCCTTCCTGGCCGACATCGAGGCCGGCCTGAAGGCGGCGCTGCCGCTCGACGCGGTCTTCGTCGCCGCGCACGGAGCGGCGCTGGCCGAAGGCACCGACGATCCCGACGGCGACATGTTCGAGACCATCCGCCGCGTGGTCGGACCGGACATCCCGGTCGTCTCGACCTTCGACCTGCACGCCAACGTCTCGCGCCGGATGACCGACAACCTCTCGGTGTTCGTCGGCTACCTCGAGAACCCGCACACCGACATCTACGAGCGCGGCGTCGAAGCAGCCCGGCACATGCGCGAGTGCCTGGCCGGCGCGCGCACCGCCGTGACCATGGTCAAGCTGCCGCTGGTGCCGCCGCAGATCTCGCTGCTGACCGCCAAAGGTCCCTACGCCGACCTCATCAAGTACGGCCAGACCAAGGTGGGCGGCGACATCCTCAATGTCTCGGTGATGGCGGGCTTTGCCTACAGCGACAGCCCGAAGAACGGCCTGACCGCCGTGGTGACGGCGCGCAACGGCAACCGGCAGGCGGCGGCCGACCTGTCGCTCGACATCGCCAAGCGCGCCTGGAGCATGAAGGAGCGCTTCAAGCGCGCCATGACGCCGCTCGCCGACGCCGTCCAGCTCGCCGTCTCGGTCGGCCGCGACCGCCGCCGCAAGCCGATCATCCTTGCCGACGTCGCCGACAATCCCGGCGGCGGCGGACGCGGCAACACCACGTACCTGCTGCGCGCGCTCAAGGCCGCCGGCGCCCAGCATGTGATCTTCGGCGTGTTCAACGACGGCGCCGTCGCCGCCAAGGCGCATGCGCTGGGTGAAGGCGCCGTCTTCACCGCCTCGTTCAACTCCCTGGAACACCAGGAATTCTCCCTGCCCTTCGACTGCGAGGCCAAGGTCGTCAGGCTGAGCGACGGCAAGTATGTCGGCCGCCGCGGCGTGCTCCGGAACGTGTCGTCGGACATGGGACCTTCCGCCCTGCTCGACCTCGGCGGCATCCAGCTCGTGGTTATCACCAACCGCTGCCAGTGCATGGACCCGATGCAGTTCGAGATGTTCGGCCTGGATATCGCCCAGGCGCGGGTGGTCGTGGTCAAGAGCCGGGGCCACTTCCGCGGCGGCTTCGACGAGTTCTTCAACGCCGGACAGATCTACGAAGTCGACTGTCCGGGCTTGACGTCGCCGATCCTGGCGAACTTCACTTGGACCGGGTTACCGCGGCCGGTCTACCCGCTCGACGAAGAAGCGAGTTGGACGCCCCCCACGGACGTCTGAGACCGCCGCCCGAAGGGAGGCTGTCATGCTGCGTCGTTCGTTGGTCGCCCTGGCGGGCGCCGTGTTGCTTTCCACGCCGGCCGCGGCGCAGTCGGCCAGGACACTGCGCGTCGTCATGCATTCGGATCTCAAGATCGTCGATCCGGTGTGGACCACGGCCTATATCGTGCGCAACCACGGCTACCTGATCTACGACACGCTGTTTGCGATCGACGGCAAGTACGAGCCGCAGCCGCAGATGGTCGAAAGCTGGACCGTGAGCGACGACAAGCTCACCTGGACGTTCAAGTTGCGCGACGGTCTCAAGT
>JAEWIV010000125.1 GCA_023386865.1 Pseudomonadota bacterium | reverse complement strand
GGCCTGGAGGCCCGCGGTCCCCGAAGACTACGGCCTTGCCATCGCGCGGACGACGCGACGGTCGCGGCCGTAGACGTCGTCGCGGAAGGTCGGCACGCCCTCGGCATCGGCCGACACGGTGCGATAGGTCACGTAGAGCGTAATCGGCTCGGGAAAGGTGTAATGCGCCTGCTGGCCGGCGGCGATGACCTGGCGCACGCGCTCCTTGTCGAAGCCGTTCCTGCCGCCGAACGCCTTCTCGGCGAAGTCGAGGGGGTTCTGGAGCCGGATGCAGCCATGGCTGAAGTTTCGGCTGCCCTCGGTGAACAGCCAGCGGCTGGCGGTATCGTGCATGTAGATCCCGTACTTGTTGGAGAACGGGAAGAAGATGTAGCCCAGCGCATTGCTGCCGCCCGGCTCCTGGCGGATGCGGTAGGGGAAGGCCTTGGGATGGATGGAGCTCCAATCGACCGAGGCGGGGTCGAGCTCGGTGTCGTCGCTCCAGTTCTCGAAGATCCTGAAGCCCGCCGCCTGCAGCGCATTGGGATCGCGACGCAGCATCGGCAGGTATTCCTCGCCCGAGATCGACTGCGGCACCGTCCAGTAGGGATTGGTCTGGAAGCCGCGCATGGTCGACTGGATCTCCGGCGTCGGATCCTTGGGCGTGCCGACGATCACCAGGCTGCGGAACACCGGCTTGCCGTCGTCGACGAACGTCATCGAGTAGTCGCCGGCATTGACGAAGACGTAGCGGTTGCCGAGATCGGCCGGCAGCCAGCGCCGCCGCTCCAGGTTGGCGACGATCTGATCGATGCGCTCGTCGATCGTGGTGTTGAGCGAATGCGTGGTTTTCGCGCCGACGATGCCGTCGACCGTGAGGCCCTTGGTCTCCTGGTAGGATTTGACGACGACGGCCAAGGGCTCGTCGTAGACGTCCGGCGCCGCGCCGGCCGCCGGCTCGGGTACGACGAGGTCGAGCTCGGCGAGCCGCTTGCGCAGGATAGGAACGCGCGGATCGGTCATGCCCGGCTTCAGGAGATGGCCGTCGGGCAAATGCGTGAAGGCGGCCGTGCTGCGTTTGCCACGCCACGTGGCGAGCGCCTTCTGCAGCGCCGGGTAGTCGCCCTTGGGCGCGAGATCGGCCAGCCAGGCGGTGAAGTCACCGGCCCCGGCTGCCGCTTTCAGGAGGTCGGCACGCTCGACCTTGCGCTGGACGATGTCGATGTCCTTGTCGACGCGGTTGGCGCGCACGCGTCCCGTCGACAGGTCGCCGGCATAGGCGACGAAAGCGGCGGTCAGCAGGGTCTCGGTGGCGGGGTCGCTGCCCGATGCGAGCGCCTTCTCGACTTCGGCGAGCCCGTACCACTTGGGATCGAGACCGTGGTCTGCCGCACTGCGAATCGCCTTGAGCAGGGCGTCGGCGCGCGCGCGGTTGGCGGTCGAACCTGTCCAGAAAGTGTCGTTGGCGAGGGCGGGGAGGGATCCCGAAAAAGGGATCAGGAAGGCCAGCAACGCGGCGATAAAACGAAAGCGATTCACGCCGCGTGTATATCAGGAAACGTCCGATTCGTCCATTGAGGGGCGAAGCCTTGGGCCCGCAGGAACGCCAGCAGATCGGCCGTCGCGCGCTGTTTGAGCTCGGCCGTGCCGCCGCCCGCGCGGGCGCCCCTGGTGACGCAGTGGCGACGCGCCCAGGCCTGGTAGTCCGGCTCGCTCATCGCCCGGCCCGCGGCCACCACGAAGTGGCGGCCGTCATCCTCGATGAAGTTCGTGCAGCACGACCAGTTCTCGGCGTCCTTGATGTCGAACACCGGGCCGACCGATTCCCAGCCGTGATGGGCGTTGCCGTAGACCTTCACCTTGATGCGCGGGTTGCCGGCTCTGCGCATGCGCTCGGCGTACTCGACGGCGAGCGGCGCCGGCGTGTAGTCGTCGCGCGCCGCCAGCATGAAGAACATCGGGTTGCCGTGGGTCGTCGGAACGCGGTGCTGGGCGGTCGCTCCCGGACAGATCGCGACGTGCAGGTCGAACAGATGATCGAAGCCGTTGCGCCAGCGGCGGCGTACGGCGATCGCGGCGTTGAGCGCTGCGCCGCCGCCCTTGGAGACGCCCATGATGCCGATCCGCTCGGGATCGATGCGTGGATCGGCGCGCAGCAGGGCCAGGGCGGCAAAGGCATCGCCTTCCATCTGGGCGGCCGAAACCAGGGTCTGGTCGGCGACGGTGCGGCGGACGCCGCGGCCGGTGAAGCTGTCGACGATCAGGGCGGCGATGCCCGCCTCGTTCAGCGCCTGGGCATAGTAGTGCTCGCGATGGCGCTGCACGCCCGCGCTGCTGGTCAGCATGACCATGCAGGGCACCGGGCGGGACACCTCGGGCAGATGCAGGCTCGCTGCGATCCGCGCCGGCCGGCAGGCCGCCGGGTGGTCGAAGGTCAGCGTGTCGAACGACAGCGTTTCCATGGACCCTGTGTACCTTGTCCCGTAGGTTGCGCGCCAATAGCCCGGACCATGATCATCGTCTTTCAGAAATCGCCTGGGGGGCTTTCCCTCTGCGGCCCTGCGTGCCACCTCCGCCGCAAGACGGGGAAGGGAGGCGAGCAGCAATGAGCGCCAGTCCCAAGGTTCAGGCGCGAGAAGTCGCCGACGACGAGGCCGGACTGCGTCTTGACCGCTGGTTCCAGCGGCATTTTCCCGAGCTGGGCCACGGCGCCCTGCAGAAGCTGCTGCGCACCGGGCAAGTCCGCGTCGACGGCAGGAGGGTCGAGGGCAAGGACCGGTTGGAGGCCGGCCAGACCATCCGCCTGCCGCCCGGCGTGACCAGCGCGCCGCCGCCCAAGCCGCGGGAAATCCCGACCGTGTCGGACCGCGACGCCCAGGAGATTCGCGGCCTGGTCATACACAAGGACGATCAGGTCATCGTGCTGAACAAGCCGCCGGGACTGGCGGTGCAGGGCGGCACTGGAACCGAGCGCCACGTCGACGGCATGCTCGATGCGCTGCGGTTCGGCTACGAGGAGCGCCCGCGCCTGGTCCACCGCCTGGACAAGGACACGTCGGGCCTGTTGCTGATCGCGCGGACCGGTCTGGCAGCGCGGCGGCTGGGCGAGTCCTTCCGCGACCGCGAGACGGAGAAGCTCTACTGGGCGGTCGTCGTGGGCGTGCCGCCGCGGCCGGACGGCGCCATCGACCTGCCGCTGGCCAAGAGACCGGGCGCGCGCGCCCGCGAGCTCATGCAGGTCGATCACGACAACGGCCAGAAGGCGCTGACCCACTTCCGGGTGCTCGATCGGGCCGGCAAGCGCGCCGCCTTGCTGGCGCTCTGGCCGCGCACCGGCCGGACGCACCAGTTGCGGGTGCAGTGCGCGGCGATGGGCTGCCCGATCCTGGGCGACGGCAAGTACGGCGGCGAGGAAGCCCTGCTGGCGCCCGTCGCCGACGCCCGTCGCCTGCACCTGCATGCCCGCCGCCTGGTGCTGCCGCACCCCTCGGGCAAGGGTGAGCTGGCAATCGATGCACAGCCACCGCCTCACTTCCGCCGTACCGTTGAAGCATTCGGCTTCTCGTTCGACGGAGTTTGAGCGAGAATCAGCGGGTAATGCGCGTACCCTGGAAGCGGTTGACCTGGATTCTCGCGGTGGCTGTGCCCGTCGCCGCGGTAGCCGGGGTCATTTGGGTCGGCACGCGCGATCTGTCCCGCTTCCAGACCCGGATGACCGAGCAGGTGCGCAAGGTGACGGGCCGCGAGCTCGCTGCCCGCGTGCCGCTCAGCATCAAGCTCGGCACCGAACCTGCCATGGTCGCCGAGGGCGTCACCCTGACCAACGCGAGCTGGGGCTCTCGCCCGGAGCTCGCCCGGGTGCGCAAGCTCACCCTGTTCCTCGATCCGGCGTCGCTGTTCCTGGGCGAGATCAAGATCGGTCGCGTCCTGCTCGAAGGCGCCGACATCCTGGTCGAGCGCAACGAGGTGGGTGACACCAACCTGGACATGCTGCCGCCGCCCGACGGCTCGGGCCCGCATCCCGGGGAGAACCGGTCGCTGCGGCTGCGCACGGCGCCCGCCTTCCCCTGGATCAACGCCATCGACGTGCGCGATTCGGTGCTCACCGTGTCCGACGGCCAGGGCCGGCCGCCGGTGGTGCTCGAGATCCCGGCCGCGACCTTCAAGTCGCCGGCGCCCAACCAGGCCCTGCACCTCGAGGGCAGGTTCGCCGCTCCGCAAGCCGCGCCGCTCGAGCTCAGCGGCACGGCGGGGTCGTTCGACGGCTGGATGAGGGGCCTGCCCGGCAACATCGATGTTCAAGGCGGCTTCGGTGGCGGCAAGATCGCGATCAAGGGCAGCGTCAATGCCAAGGGCACCAGCCTCGCCATCACGTCGGAAGGCCCGGACGTCTCGGTGTTCGGTCCTTATGTACGCCTGCCGGTGCCGGCCGGCGGTCCGTACGTGCTGAACGCCAAGGCCGGCACCTTGCGCAGCAGCCTCAAGGTCGAAGTGACGTCGCTGAAGGTCGGCTCCAGCGAGCTCGCCGGCGAGGCGCTGTTCCGCGTCGACCGCAAGGGCACGCCGACCGTCACCATCAATGCCGACGTGAGCCGCCTCGACCTCGGCGATCTCAAGGCCGCTCCCTCGGGCCCGCCGGCCGCGAACCCGCCGCAGGGGCCGGCGCGCCTGGTGCCGACCATGCCGTTCCAGGCGAGCTGGCTCGGCCGCTCGGCCATGTCGGTGACGCTGCGTCTCGGCGAGATCGTCGGGCTCGGCAGCAAGGTGCAGAACGCCTCGGTCACCCTGACCTCGGGCGAGACCCGCTTTGCCTTTCGCGCCGCCGCAACCGTCGGCGGCGGCTCGGCGGGCCTCGACCTCGTCTACGATCCGACCGGCCGCATCGGCCAGGCGACGCTGACGGCCACGGCGAGCCGCGTGTCGCTCGCCGACCTCACGACCCTGCTGGGCTTCGACGTCGGGCTGCGCGATGCCGTGGGCGACATCGACCTGCGCCTGCGCGGCGGCGGGCGCAACACCCGCGACGCCTTGAATTCGGCCAGCGGTTCGATCGACGTCGCGGTGACCAAGGGCCTGTGGCCGCGCAGCCAGTTCGCCAACTGGCCGGGCGACACCCAGCGCCTGCTGGGCGGCAGCGACAGTGGCGTGCCGTTCAATTGCGTCGCCGGCCGTTTCGATGTCAGCGGCGGTATCGCCCATCTGCGGCGGCTGGTGGTCGACACGCCGCGCACCACCATGGTGGGCGGCGGCTATCTCAGCCTGCGCACCGAGGGCTTCGAGTTCATTCTGGCCCCCGAGGCGCGCGACAATCCCAACATCGGGC
The DNA here is from genome assembly GCA_023386865.1 of Pseudomonadota bacterium. Taxonomy (GTDB): domain Bacteria; phylum Pseudomonadota; class Alphaproteobacteria; order Reyranellales; family Reyranellaceae; genus Reyranella. The sequence continues at coordinate 5,768 of JAEWIV010000125.1, read as the reverse complement.
TTGCGACGCCGCTGCGCATCAAGGGCGGCAGCGGCCGCGAGACGGCAAGCGCGCTCGAGCCCAACCTCGCGCGCCTCATCATTCCGGCCGGCGTGGTGCAGAGCATGAGTGCCCAGATCAACCAGGCGGCCAAGCAGGCCGGCGCCAATCCCTGCGCGATCGTGGCGCCGCGCGTCGAAGGGTTGCGGCCGGGGCTGAGGGCGCAGATGCCGGTGCCGTCACCTGCGGACACGCGCCATCGCGGCGGCCGGCCGCAGGCCCAGACGGCGGGGCCTCAGCGCAGCCAGACGCGGCCGTGACTCTCCGACTCGATGAACGGGTAGTCATCCCGTACAGCAGAGCCAAGCTCGCAGGTCTGGCATTTCTGTCTCTCGCAGCCTGTGCGCTGTTCCTGTACTTCATCGTCTCGCCGTACGGGTCAACTCGTTCCCCGGCGACGTTTCTTCGGATCCTTGGGATATTCGGCATTGCGTTCTTTGGCGCATCGTTCCTGTCCAGTATTGCCAAGATTTTCGATCGCCGGCCTGGGCTCGTCGTCGACAGGCGCGGGTTGACCCTTCACGGTGAAGGGGAACTGGGTTGGGGCAGTGTGCGGGGCATTCGTGTCATCAGAATCCGGATGAACAGATTTCTTGCCCTCGACTTTCATGACCCAGTCTCGATCGTTAAGCGCGGCAATCGAGTTCAACAGCTTCTGAAGGCCATGAATCTGCGTCTCTGCGGCAGCCCCATCGCGTTCACCAGCAGCGTGCTGGATATCGACTTCGACCGGATGGTCCGGCTCCTCGAGCGGTATCTGGAAGAAGCGAAAAGGACCTCAGCGCCGCCCTTGTCGCCGGGCCCGCTGGGCGTGTAAGCCCTCGGCTCGATGAAGCGTTTCTACAAGGAGACGGCTGTCGATCTCGGCGACGGCGGCCATCGCATCCTGCTCGACGGCAAGCCCATGCGCACGCCGGCCAAGGCTGTCCTGGTCGTGCCGACGCTCCCGTTGGCCGAAGCGATCGCGGCCGAATGGGGCAAGGTGCCGGACAAGGCCGACATCAACGTCTCGCACCTGCCGCTGACGCGGCTCGCCGCGGCGGGAATCGATCGCGTGACGTCCCAGCGCACGCGGGTGATCGAGGACACCGCCAAGTACGCCGGTTCGGACATGCTGTGCTATCGCGCCAGCGAGCCCGAGACCCTGGTGAAGCGTCAGCAGGAGACCTGGCAGCCGCTGCTCGACTGGGCGGCCGAGCGATACGGTGCGCGGCTGGTCGTCGTCGAGGGCCTGGCGTTCGTCGAACAGCCGGCCGACGCGGTGGCGAGGCTGCACGACGTGGTGGCAACGCACAGCGATCTCGGCCTGTCGGCGCTCTACAACCTCACGCACATTTCCGGTTCGCTGGTCGTGGCGCTCGCCGTTGCCGAGGGGCATCTTTCGGCAGCCGACGCCTTTGCCGCGGCCCAGCTCGACGAGCTCTATCAGATCGAGCGCTGGGGCGAGGATCCGATCGCCACCAAGCGGCACGAAGGCATCAGGCACGACATCGAGGCCAGCGCGCGTTTCCTCGCGCTGCTGGGGCAGCAACGGTTGAAAGGATGACCATGACAGCGGGCGCGAAATTCCGGGACGTGCTGGCCAGGAAAGGCCTCGTCGAGGCGATGGCGGCGCACAGTCCCTTGTCGGCCATGCTCGTGGCCGAGGCAGGGTTCGATGCCATCTGGGCGTCGGGCTTCGAACTGTCGGCGATGTATGGCGTGCCCGACGTCAGCGTGGTGTCGATGACCCAGCATCTCGACATGACGCGCGCCATGGTCGACCGCTCGGGCCTGCCGGTGGTGGCCGACATCGATACCGGCTTCGGCAACGCCATCAACGTGCTCTACGTCATCGAGCAGTACGAGCGCGCCGGCGTGGCGGCGATCGTCATGGAGGACAAGAGCTTCCCCAAGGTCACCAGCCTGATCGCCGGCGGCCGCCAGGAGATGGTCCGCATCGAGGGATTCCAGGGCAAGATCGATGCGGCGCGGGCGGCGCGCAAGGACAAGGACCTCGTGCTCGTCGCCCGCACCGAAGCGCTGATTGCGGGGCTGGGCCAGGACGAGGCGCTGAAGCGCGCGCGCGCCTACGAGGCGGCCGGCGCCGACATGATCCTGGTCCATTCCAAGCAGAAGACTCCCGACGAGATCGAGGCCTTCGTGAAGGCGTGGGACGGCAAGGCGTCGATCGCCCTGGTGCCGACCGCCTATCCGCAGATGACGGTGGCGCGGGTGCGCGAGCTCGGGAAGATTGGCCTGCTGATCTGGGGCAACCACGCGATCCGCGCCTCGGTCGGCGCGATGCGCAAGACCTTCGCCCAGATCCGCAAGGACGGCGGCATCCACGGCGTCGAGGCGAGCATCGCCACGGTCGACGAGGTGTTCGACTTGCAGGGCATGGGCAAGGTCAAGGACGACGAGAAGCGGTTCCTGCGCTAGGGGTGGCCGTGAAGCGACAGGCCGCTGTCCTCGCGATCGTGCTCGCCGCGCTTGTGGCGATGGCCGCTCCGTCGCAGGCGCAGGATCTCAGCGGCGAGTGGCAGTTCAAGCGGCGGGCGCGCGAAGGCTGGCACGCGGGCACGCTGGTCATCGACAAGGACGGTCAGGTCAGGCAGCGCGGCCGCAGTCCATTCCAGGACTATTCGCAATGCGGTCACGTCGTCGCGGCCGGCGGCAAGGTCGAGATCGTCTTCACCTCGGTCAAGAGCAGCGGCGGCTACAGCATCGATCGCTTCTACTGCGTCGTGCAGGGCGAAGGCGCGCTCAGCTGCTTCAATATCGACGGCATCGGCAAGGAAGACGATCTGTTCAGGATCGAGCGAATCGGCCCCGTGCCGGCTTCGCCTGACGGACGAATGGACGACGTTTGCCCCAGCCGGGAACGCCCTCAGGTCTAGACCTCGCCTGGGTTTTGGCCGAAAACAGGCGCAATGAGCCGGAGTTCGTGAATGCAGCAGATGTTGGAAGAGCTTGAGCGTCGTCGCGCGGCGGCGCGCCAGGGCGGCGGCCAGCGCCGCGTCGAGGCGCAGCACGCCAAGGGCAAGCTGACGGCGCGCGAGCGCATCGACGCGCTGCTCGATCCAGGCTCGTTCGAGGAATACGACATGTTCGTCGAGCATCGCTCGATCGACTTCGGCATGGAGAACCAGAAGATCCCGGGCGACGGCGTGGTGACCGGCCACGGCACGATCAATGGCCGCCTGGTCTATGTCTTCAGCCAGGACTTCACCGTGTTCGGCGGCGCGCTGTCGGGCATGCATGCCGCCAAGATCTGCAAGGTCATGGACATGGCCATGAAGGTCGGCGCGCCGGTGCTGGGCCTGAACGACTCGGGCGGCGCGCGCATCCAGGAGGGCGTCGATTCGCTGGCCGGCTACGCCGACGTCTTCCAGCGCAACGTGCTGGCCTCGGGCGTGATCCCGCAGATCTCCATGGTCATGGGCCCGTGCGCCGGCGGCGCGGTCTATTCGCCGGCCATGACCGACTTCATCTTCATGGTGAAGGACAGCTCCTACATGTTCGTCACCGGTCCCGACGTGGTGAAGACCGTGACCCACGAGACGGTGACCCAGGAGGAGCTGGGCGGCGCGCTCACCCACACCCAGAAGTCGGGCGTCTCCGACCTCGCCTTCGAGAACGACGTCGAGGCGCTGCTGCAGCTGCGCCGCTTCGTCGACTTCCTGCCCTCGAACAACCGCGAGAAGCCGCCCTTGCGGCCGACGCACGATCCGATCGACCGCGACGATCTCTCGCTCGACACGCTGGTGCCGGACAACCCCAACAAGCCCTACGACATCAAGGAGCTGATCCTGAAGGTCGCCGACGAGGGCGACTTCTTCGAGCTGTCGCCGGAATGGGCGGCCAACATGGTGATCGGCTTCGGCCGCATGGCCGGCCGCACCGTGGGCTTCGTCGCCAACCAGCCGATGGTGCTGGCCGGCTGCCTCGACATCGACAGCTCGCGCAAGGCCGCGCGCTTCGTGCGCTTCTGCGACGCCTTCAACATTCCCATCGTAACCTTCGTCGATGTGCCGGGCTTCCTGCCGGGCACCACCCAGGAGTTCGGCGGCATCATCAAGCACGGAGCCAAGCTCCTCTACGCCTATGCCGAGGCGACGGTGCCCAAGGTGACGGTGATCACCCGCAAGGCCTACGGCGGCGCCTACGACGTGATGGCCTCCAAGCACCTGCGCGGCGACGTGAACTATGCCTGGCCGGGCGCCGAGATCGCCGTGATGGGCGCCAAGGGCGCGGTCGAGATCATCTTCCGCTCCGACATCGGCGATGCCGCCAAGATCGCCAAGCGCACCGAGGAATACCGCGAGAAGTTCGCCAATCCGTTCGTCGCGGCCAATCGCGGCTTCATCGACGACGTGATCATGCCGCACGGCACGCGCCGGCGCGTCTGCAAGGCGCTGGCGACGCTCGAGAACAAGAAGCTCGAGAACCCGTGGCGCAAGCACGGCAATGTTCCCCTGTGACCGGGCTTCTGTGACCTCGATGGCCGTGCATCTGAAGCCGGAGGAGCGCATGCGGCGGGGCCGCAAGGTCCGCCTGCACGTCATCGTCGCGCTGCTGACGCTGCTCGTGCTGATCGCCGTCAACGCCTTGTTCAGCAGCCGCTATCCGTGGTGGCTGTGGGTGCTGACGGCCTGGATGCCGCTGATCGCCGGCCATACCGCCTGGGCCATGGGCCTGTTCGACCGCGCTGGAAAGGAACCGTGAGAATGGCCGCCAAGAAGAAGGCCGCGAAGAAGAAGGTCGCGATCAAGAAGGTCGCGGCGAAGAACAAGGCGCCCGCGAAGAGCCATCCGCTGTTCGACAAGATCCTGATCGCCAACCGCGGCGAGATCGCCTGCCGGGTCATCCGCACCTGCAAGCGGCTGGGCATCAAGACGGTCGCCGTCTATTCCGAGGCCGATGCCGATGCGCTGCACGTGCGCGAGGCCGACGAGAAGGTGCTGATCGGCCCGCCGCCGTCGACCCAGTCCTACCTGCTGGTCGACAAGATCGTCGAGGCTTGCAAGCAGACCGGCGCGCAGGCCGTGCATCCCGGCTACGGCTTCCTGTCGGAGAAGCAGGAGTTCCAGAAGGCGCTGGCCAAGGCCGGTATCGTCTTCATCGGTCCCGACGCGCACGCCATCCACGCCATGGGCGACAAGATCGAGAGCAAGAAGCTCGCCCAGAAGGCGGGCGTCAGCACCGTTCCCGGCTGGCTGCATGCGCTGAAGGACGCCGACGAGGCGGTGAAGATCGCCAAGCAGGTCGGCTATCCGGTGATGATCAAGGCCTCGGCCGGCGGCGGCGGCAAGGGCATGCGCATCGCCTACAACGACGCCGAGGCGCGCGAGGGCTTCGCCTCGGCGACCAACGAGGCCAAGGCCTCGTTCGCCGACGACCGCGTCTTCATCGAGAAGTACGTCGAGGAGCCGCGCCACATCGAGATCCAGCTGATCGCCGACGGCAAGGGCAACTGCCTCTATCTCTGGGAGCGCGAGTGCGCGATCCAGCGCCGCCACCAGAAGGTGATCGAGGAGGCGCCGAGCCCGTTCCTCGACGCCAAGACGCGCAAGGCGATGGGCGAGCAGGCGGTCGCTCTGGCCAAGGCGGTCAAGTACAGGAGCGCCGGCACCGTCGAGTTCATCGTCGACAAGAACCGCAAGTTCTACTTCCTCGAGATGAACACCCGCCTGCAGGTCGAGCATCCCGTCACCGAGCTGATCACCGGCCTCGACCTGGTCGAGCTG
>JAEWIV010000102.1 GCA_023386865.1 Pseudomonadota bacterium | reverse complement strand
GGCCTGGAGGCCCGCGGTCCGCGTGACGAAGACGCCTGTCCTGATCGCCGGCGGCGGGCCGGTCGGGATGACCTTGGCGCGCACGCTCGCCTCGTTCGGCATCCGCTGCCTGCTGGTCGAGCGCAACGCCTCGACCACGCGGCACCCCAAGATGGACATCACCAACGGCCGCTCGATGGAGCTGTTCCGCCGGCTGGGCCTGGTCGACAAGCTGCGCGCCGTGGCGGTGCCCGAGGAGAACAACTTCGACGTCTCGTGGATCACGTCCCTTGCCAAGGAGAAGGGCGGCCGGGAGCTGCATCGTTTCCGCTATCCCAGCGTCGTCGAGAAGCGTGCCGAGATCCTGGCCAGGAACGACGGCACCCAACCGCGCGAACCCGCCATGCGCGTCAGCCAGGTGATGATCGAGCCGGTGCTGCAGGCCGCCATCCTGCACGACCCGCTGGTCGATGCGCGCTGGGGCGTGGCCTTCGAGGATTTCGAGCAGGACGCCGACGGCGTGACGGCGACCCTGCGCAGCGTCGAGACCGGCGCCACGGAACAAGTGCGCTGCGACTTCCTGGCCGGCTGCGACGGCGGCTCCAGCATCGTGCGCGACAAGCTCGGCATCGGCCTGGAGGGCCGCGCCGCCGTGGCCCATCGCTACATGATCCATTTCCGCTCCGACGCCCGCGACATCCTGCAGGCCTTCGGCATCGCCTGGCACTACCAGACCGCGCGCGGCACCCTGATCGCGCAGGACGACAAGGACACCTGGACCCTGCAGACGCGCCCGCCGCCCGGCGTCGATGTGCCCAACCTCGATCCCGATCAGGTACTCGAGACGTGGGTGGGCCGGCCGTTCGCGCGCGAGATCCTGGTCGCCAATCCCTGGTTCACGCATCTCCTGCTGGCCGAGCGCTACCAGGGCGGCCGTGTCTTCCTGGCGGGCGACTCCGCGCATCAATACATCCCGACCGGCGGCTACGGCATGAACACCGGCATCGGCGACGCCGTCGATCTCGGCTGGAAGCTCGCCGCGACCTTGAAAGGCTTCGCCGGTCCCGGGCTGCTTCCCTCCTACGAAGCCGAGCGCCGTCCCGTCGGCTACCGCAATCGCCTGGCGTCGGAACGGCACACGGGCGTGCGCATCAAGATCGGCGAGCTCTACGAGCGGATTTCCGATCCGGAGGTCCTGGCGCGCGAGATCGCAGCGTTGGGCAATGCCGAGAACGAGAGCTGGGGCGTGGAATTCGGCTACCGCTATGACGGCGTCGAGCCCGATCCCGTGAAATACGAGCCGACCACCGCGCCGGGCGCGCGACTGCCCAGCACCTTCCTCAGCGACGGCAGCGCTCTCTACGATCGACTCGGCCCATGGTTCACGTTGCTGGTCTTCGGCGACGCCGATCCGTCATCTCTGGTCGACGCCGCGCCGGCGCCGCTCGACATCGTGATGGTCGACGATCCCGTGGCGCCGATCTATGAGGCAAGACTCGTGCTGGTGCGGCCCGACACGCACGTGGCCTGGCGCGGCAATGCCTGCGTCGATGGCCGCGCCGTGTGGGCGCGCGTGTTGCCGACGAATTGACGTTGCAATGGAGTGCCGGGACATGAAGATCGCGGTCATCGGCGGCGGCATCGGCGGACTGTCCGCCGCGCTTCATCTGTTGAAGGCGGGGTTCGACGTTCATGTCTACGAGCAGTCGCCGCGCATCGGCGAGATCGGTGCCGGCATCCAGATCAGCCCCAACGCCTCGCGCCTGCTGGTGCGGCTCGGCCTGAAGGGCGCGATGGATCGCGTCGGCGTGCGGCCGGCCGCCGTCAACCAGCGGCGCTGGGACGACGGCCGCACCTTGCAGCGGGCGCCGCTGGGGCCGGAGATGGAGGCGGCATTCGGGGCACCGTACTACCACTTCCATCGCGGCGACCTCGCGGAGCTTCTCGGCAATTCCGTCCCGGCCGAACGACTGCATGTCGGCTACAAGCTGGTCGACCTGACGCAAAAGGGCGAGCGAGCCGTCGCGCGTTTCGAGAACGGCGCGTCGATCGAGGCCGACCTCGTCGTCGGTGCCGATGGCATCCACAGCCGCGTCCGCCATCTCCTCTTCGGGCCCGAGAAGCCGCGCTTCACCGGCTGCGTCGCCTGGCGCGGCCTCGTGCCGGCCGAGCGCATAGGGCACCTCGGCATCGAGGTTGCCGCGCACAACTGGATGGGGCCGGACGGTCATGTCGTCCACTACTGGGTCGCGTCGGGTCGGTTCATGAACGTCGTGTGTGTGACCGAGCACGGGGCCTGGACCGACGAATCGTGGACGACCAAGGGCGACGTCGCGCAGACGCTGGTGCGCTATGAAGGCTGGCATGCCACGGTGCGTGGCTTGATCTCGGCGTTTCCCGAGACGTTCGTCTGGGCACTGCACGATCGCCTGCCCTTGGCGCGGTGGAGCGATGGACCGGTCACTCTCCTCGGCGACGCCTGCCATTCGATGCTGCCTTTCATGGCGCAAGGCGCGGCGCAATCGATCGAGGACGGGGCGACTCTGGCTTCGGTGCTGACGGGGAGGTCCGCCGATCTTTCAGACGCGCTCGACCGCTACGAAGAGCTTCGCAAGCCGCGCGCGACGAAATTGCAAGAAGCGAGTGCCGCCAATAGAACGCGCTTCCATCTTCACGATGGCGCTGACCAGCGGAAGCGCGACGAGGCGATGGCCGCCTCGGGCGACCGCTCCATCGCCAACATCGGCTGGCTTTACCAGCACGATGCGGCTGCGGTCGCCCGGGACGCGCCGACTTGACTTAGTAGTAGTACTGGCGCGGGGCCGTAGCCGCACCGATGGCCGCGCCGCCGACCGCGCCGACCGCAGCGCCGGCCCACGGATTGCCCGCCGCCGCGCCGATCAGGGCACCACCGCCGGCGCCGATCGCACCACCGGTCAGCGCGCGGTCGACCGGGCGGTCGCCGCAGGCCGCGGTGGCCAGCGCGAGCGCGCCGATGATGGCAAACGACTTGATGCGCAACATGATGAATGCCTCCTCGTAATCCGTTCGCCCAAAAACGGGTGAAAGGCGCGGAGGTTGCACATCGGCGTCGGCCGCCTTGGTGTGGCCATCAAGGGGCCACCGCAATGGCTCTACTTGTTCGGATTGATCAGGAATTTCGCGCCGGTCGAACGCTTGCCGTAGACGGCGATGTTGTCGAGATCGAGTGCCTCGGGCAACGACACCACCTTGGTGTAGTGGCTGGCGAAGGTCGTCTTCAGGTTCTTGACAACGCGTTCGCGCAACGGCGCCTGGCCGGGCCGGCCGATCTTCTGCAGGAACGGCGTCAGCAGCCAGCCGCCGACGCCCCAGGCCGTGCCGTAGTTGCGCGTCAGCTCGACGGGGCCGGTGTTGAGGCTCCCGTAGATGTAGACCTGCTTGTGCGTCGTCGAGCCGTAGCGGCTGTACTCCTTGGCCGTCTTGTTGATCGCCATCTCCATCGCGGTCAGGATCTGGCTGGCGAGCTTGCCACCGCCGATCGCATCGAAGGCAATGGTCGCGCCGGTCTCGACCAGCGCCTGCGTCAGCTCCTCCATGAATTTCGGCGACGTCGAATCGACGACGTACTTGGCGCCGATGCCGCGCAGCAGCTTGGCCTGCTCGGCGCTGCGCACGATGTTGACCAGGGGAATGCCGTCCTCCTGGCAGATCTTGTTGAGCATCTGGCCGAGGTTGGACGCCGCCGCCGTGTGCACCAGCGCCTTGTGGCCCTCGCGCTTCATCGTCTCGGTCATGCCGAGCGCGGTCAGCGGATTGACGAACCACGAGGCGCCCTCGGCCGCCGTCGTGCCGGCCGGCAGGGGCTGGCAGTCGGTCGCCTTGAGGAGCCGGTATTGCGAGTACATCGAGCCGCCGACCGCCGACACCGTCTTGCCGAGCAGCGCCTGGGCGGCTTCCGACGAGCCCGCCTTGATCACGGTTCCCGCGCCCTCGTTACCGACCGGCATGGCCTGGTCGAGCCGCGCGGCGATGAAGGGCAGCGCCTGCTCCGGCACCTTGGCCGTCACCTTGATGCCGGCGCCGCTGCCCGAGGCCTTGGCCGTGCTCATGTCGGCGGGTCCGATCAGCAGCCCGAGGTCCGACGGGTTGATCGGCGTCGCTTCGACCTTGATCACGACCTGGTCGGCCGCAGGCTCGGGGATCGGCATCTCCACCAGCGACAGCTCGAGCTCGCCGCTCTTCTTGATGAGGGAGCGAAGTTGCAGTCCGGTGGTTGCGCTCATGGTCGTCCTCCCGCTAATCCGTGCATGAGGCCTTTGTTAGCACATCCGGCCCGCCGGGACGCTATGCTCGGCCCCATCGAATGGAGATCGGGCGGAGGTCCGGATGGCGAATTGGCAGGCGACGCTCCTCATGCAGACCCTCAGCACCGGATCGGTGCTGGTTCTGCAGCGCGACAAGATCGACAGGAACGAAACGCCCACCCTGCATGGCGGCGACACCTTCTACGGCAGCCTGCCCGACGGCGATCCGTTCGGCGGGACGGTGATCGAGCGCCATGAGAATCGCGCCATCGTCGAGGCCGACCAGAAGCGCTATCACCTGCACCGCGCGCAGGCGCGCGAGGCCAACTTCGACGTCACGGTTGAGCTGCCGCACGAATTCTGGGTAGTCGATTGAGTGTTCCTCCCCAAGCGCAGCTTGGGGAGGTGTCCGCGCAGCGGACGGAGAGGTCATGAGCGCCGCACGGAGGCCATGACCCCTCCGTCAGCGTATGACGCTGACACCTCCCCAACTCCGTTGGGGAGGAAGGGCTAAGGCAGTCGCGACAGCTTCCGCCAGTCGATGCTCTGGCCGATGAAGGCGCGCTGGTTGGCCAGCGCCGCGGCAAAGTCGGGATCGCGCTCGGCCTGTTCCTTCAGGACGATCTCGGACTTGGCGCGGAACACCTTCAGGAGTTCGGGCGACCATTGCTTGATGACCACGCCCGACGCCTTGAGCTTCTCCATCGCCGTACCCTGCAAGTGCGGCGAGCGGCTCAGCATCCAGGCGATGTTGGCGCGACAGGCCGTCTCGACCTGGATGCGCAGCATCGGCGAGAGCGTCTCCCACTTGTCCTTGCGCATCAGGAAGTCGAGCACGGCCGAGGGCTGCTGCCAGCCCGGCATGTAGTAAGGCAGGCCGAGCTTGTCGAAGCCCAGGGCGGCGTCGATGGCGGGCGTCGACATCTCCCCGCCGTCGACCGTTCCCTGCTGCAGCTTGTAGAAGAACTCGCCCGGCGGCAGAGGCACGTTGGTGGCGCCGAGCGCGGCCACGACCTCGCCGGCATAGCGGCCAAAGCGCAGGCGCTGGCCCTTGAAGTCGGCCACCGTGTTCAGCTCGGAGCGGAACCAGCCGCCGCCCTTGGCGCCCTGGATGCCGCAAGGGATGCCGACCACGCCCAGCTTCTCGTAGGCCTCGCGATGGATGCGGCTGCCGTCGCCCTCGAGCATCCACGAGGTCATGTCCTCGGTGGCCGGTCCGAACGGCACGGTGCCGAACACACCGAATATCGGCGCCTTGGCCGCGGCGTAGCCCGACCAGGTGAAGGCCGCCTCCAGGTCGCCGGCGATGATGGCGTCCAGCATGTCGGCGGTCGGCGCGATGCGGCCCGGCTCGACGATCTTGATGGCGAGCGTGCCGCCCGACATGTGCTTTACAGTGCGGGTGAAGATCCGCACGCCCTCGCCCGAACCCGGCAGCGCCGGGCTGAAGGCGGTCTGCATGTGGATCACCCGCCCGGGCAGTGGGCCCAAATCCTTGAGCTTGTCGGCCGCCGGCTTGTCCTTGTCCTGGGCGACAGAAAGACTCGTCGCCGACAGCAGGGCTGTGGCGATTGCAACGACGACTACGTTCCTACGGCGCACGACCGACCATCCGTCGCCCGGCTCTCCCTGTGCTCCCCGAAACCGCTTTTCGCGGCCTTCTTACCTTCACACCGGCTCATAGTCGCACGGGGAAGGCCCGGGAACAAGGGATCGCAGGGGCCCTATAAAGCTGACAATCCGCGGCCGATCAGGATGCGCTGCACGTCGCTGGTGCCTTCGTAGATCTGGCATACGCGAACGTCGCGCCAGATCTTCTCCACCAGGTAGTCCGATACGTATCCGTACCCGCCGTGGATCTGAATTGCCGCCGAGCACACCTCCTCGGCCATCTCCGACGCATATAGCTTCGCCATTGCGGCTTCGGTGAGGCATGGGCGGCCGGCGTCGCGCAACGTTGCCGCATGCAGCACCATCTGGCGCGCCACCGTGATCTTGGTCGCCATGTCGGCCAGCCGGAACTGTACCGCTTGGTGGTTGACGATCTTGGTGCCGAAGGCTTCCCGTTCGTTGGCGTACGCCCGGGCGGCTTCGAAGGCGGCGCGCGCCATGCCGACGGCCTGAGCCGCGATGCCGATGCGGCCGGCTTCGAGGTTGGCGAGCGCAATGCGATAGCCCTCACCCTCCTGGCCGAGCATGGCGTCGGCGCCGACGATGCAATCCTCGAAGGCGATCTGGCAGGTGTCGGACGACTTTTGCCCCAGCTTCCTCTCGACGGAGGCGACGCGATAACCCTGTGACTTCGTCGGGACGATGAAGCAGGAGATGCCGCGCTTGGGAGAAGCGGGATCGGTGACGGCAAAGACCAAAGCCATATCGGCGGTACGCCCGGACGTGATGAACTGCTTCACGCCGTTCAGCACCCAGCCGTTGCCGCGCCGCTCGGCGCGGGTCCTGAGGTTGGAGGCGTCGGAACCCGCCTGCGGTTCGGTGAGGCAGAAGGCGCCCAGCACCTCGCCCTTGGCGAGCGGCTTCAGCCAGCGCTCCTTCTGCTCGGGCGAACCGTAGGCCAGCAGAGCCGCGCAATCGGGCGAATTGTTGACGCTCATCACGGTTGAAAGCCCGCCGTCGGCCGCCGCGATCTCCTCCAGCGCCAGCACGTAGGACACCATGCCGGCGTCGGCGCCGCCCCATTCGGCCGGGACGCACATGCCCATGAAGCCGAGCTGGCCCATCTCCCGCGTCAGCGCGCGCGGGATCTCGCCAGCCGCCTCCCAGTCGCGCACGTGCGGCGCCACCTTCTCCTGGGCAAAGGCGCGCGCGGTGTCGCGGATCAGGCTCTGTTCTTCGGTCAGGAGCATCGAGCGCGGTCCAGTTGATCTTATCGTCGGTGGCTGAGCAGCCGCGAGCGCTGGCGCTGCCAGTCGCGGTCCTTGATGGCCTGACGCTTGTCGTGCGCCTGCTTGCCGGTGACCAGCGCGATCTCGATCTTGGCGCGGCCACGCGGGTTGAAATAGACCTGCAGCGGCACGACGGTGCGGCCCTCGCGCTGGATGGCGCCGATCAGCTTATTGATCTGCTTGCGATGCAGCAGCAGCTTGCGCGGCCGGCGCGGCTCGTGATTGAAGCGGTTGCCCGAGGCATAGATCGGGATGTTGGCATTGACCAGCCAGGCCTCGCCGCCCTCTTCCGTCACGTAGGATTCGGCGATCGTGCTGCGCCCGCCGCGCAGCGATTTGACCTCGGTCCCGGTCAGCGCCAGCCCGGCCTCGAAGGTCTCCTCGATGAAGTAGTTGTGCCGCGCCTTGCGGTTCTGGGCCACCACCTTGCGGTCCAGGTCCGGTTTCTTTGCCAAAGCAGTGTCCTCAATCCGCCACCTGAGCGAAGCGACCTCATGCCGGTTGCAGGCGGCGATGCGGTCCTTCGCTTCGCTCAGGACGACGAGAAGCTAGTTGATCAGGCCCGCGTGCACCATGGCGGCGCGGACCTGCTTCTTCGTGGGCTCGGAGCACTCGACCAGCGGCAGGCGCAGCTTGGCGCTCGCCTGGCCGATCAGCTCGCAGGCGTACTTCACCGGCGCCGGGCTGGTCTCGACGAACAGGGCCTTGTGCAGCGGCATCAGCCGGTCCTGCAGCTCGAACACCTTGTCGAGATCACGCTTCTTCCAGGCGTCGTGCATATCGCCGCACAGACGCGGCGCCACGTTGGCCGTCACCGAGATGCAGCCGTCGCCGCCCTGCGCCAGGAAGCCGACGGCGCTCGCATCCTCGCCCGAGAGCTGCAGGAAGCCCTTCTTGGCCTTGAGCTTGGTCAGCGTCGGACGCGCCATGTCGTAGCTCGCGTCCTTGATGCCGATGATGTTCTTGACCTGCGACAGCCGCACCACCGTGTCGACCTGCATGTCGCCGCCGGTGCGCGGCGGCACGTTGTAGAGCAGGATCGGGATGTCGACCGCCTCGGCCACCGCCTTGAAGTGCTGGAACAGGCCCTCCTGCGTCGGCTTGTTGTAGTAGGGCACGACCAGCATCGCGGCGTCGGCGCCGGCCTTCTTGGCGTGCCGGGTGAGATCGATCGCCTCTTCGGTCGAGTTCGAGCCGGTGCCGGCGATGACCGGAACGCCGGTACCCTTGGCGGTGGCGATGCAGATGTCGATCACCCGCTTGTGCTCGTCATAGGAGAGCGTGGGCGATTCGCCGGTGGTGCCGCACGGGACCAGCCCGTCGGTGCCTTCCTTGATCTGCCAGGCCACGAACTTCTCGAAGCCTTTCTCGTCGACCGCACCGTTCTTGAACGGGGTGATCAGCGCGACGAGCGACCCGGTGAACATGGCTTTCCCCTCCGATTCTTCTTGAGATCGGGCAGTCTAGGCTTCACCCCCTGTCCCGGCAAGGTGAGCAACTTGCCATTGTGATGCCCCAAGTCCCTGCCTACGATTCCTAGCGTGAAAAAGTCCTTCCACCCCCTCCTTGTGCTCGCTGCATTGACCGCAGCGCAATCCGCCCATGCCCAACAGGGCGGCGTCACCATTCTGCGCGGATCGGGCAGCGATCAGCCGGCCAGCGGCACTCCCGACACCGGCG
>JAEWIV010000066.1 GCA_023386865.1 Pseudomonadota bacterium | reverse complement strand
CCTTACGCCAGCGAAATGATGAACCGCCGGTTCATCTTCCCCTTGTTCTCGATCTTGGTGCATTCGACACGGCCGATCTCGCCGGTGCGCGCCACGTGTGTGCCGCCGCAGGCCTGCAGGTCGACGCCCTCGATCGACAGCAGCCGCACGCGGCCCGCGCCCATCGGCGGGCGCACGCTCATGGTCTTGACCAGCTCGGGCCGCGAATTGAGCTCCTCGTCGGTCACCCATTGCGGTGTCACCGGCCGATCGACAGCGAGGATCTTGTTGATCTCCTCGGTCACCCATTCCTTGGTCGGCACCTCGCCTTCCAGGTTGAAATCGAGCCGGCTCTTGTCGGCATTGACCTGTCCGCCGGTGACGTTGCCCTTGATCACCGCCGACATGACGTGCAGCGCGGTGTGCATGCGCATGTGACGATACCGGCGGTCCCAGTCGAGGGTTGCCTGCACCTTGGCGCCGACCGCCGGGCGTGGCGCGTCGGGCGCCAGCACGTGCAGCACGTCGCCGCCGTCGGCCTTGACCGCATCGACGACCTTGGCCTCGTTGCCTTCCCAGCGGAGCATGCCCGAGTCGCCGGGCTGACCGCCGCCGGTGGGATAGAAGATGGTGCGGTCGAGCCGCACGCCGCGCTCTTCCACGGCCGTGACCGTGGCGTCGGCGTCCTTGAGATAAGCGTCCTGTCGGAAGAGTTCTTCGGCCATGGCAGGGGATTTAGGCCCTTGACCGTCACGGCTCAAGGCTTGATCTCCGAATGAGTTCGCGCAGCGACGGTCGGCCGAGTCGTGCCCGAAGCGGGGCAGTCATGTGCAGATATGCACGGCCAGAGTGTGACGTAACGCACATTCCCTTGCGGCCACGAATGCAAAGATCGGCCCCGGTACAGACAACGGATCGTGCGGTTCCGTGGGGAGATTTCCGATGGGAATCACCGAGTTACGCAACCATTCCGAAAAGCAATCATGACTGCGGTGGGCAGGGTCGACGTCGCGGTCGTCGGCGGCGGACCGGCAGGGGCGGTCACCGCGCTCCTGCTGGCTCGTGCCGGCCGCGACGTCGCACTGTATGCACGGGTATCCGAGGGCGCGCTGCGACCGGTCGAGACCGTGCCGCCGTCCGTCGACCCGCTGTTGCACGAGCTCGGGCTGCGGCAGCGTTTCCAGGAGCTGCAGGAGATGCCGCACCACGTCGTCCGGCAGCGCTTCGACGCCATGCTGGTCGATGCTGCGCAGGAGGCCGGAGCACGCGTCCTGCGCGGGGCACAGGTCGGCAGGGTCGGTCGCGCGGAAACGGGCCTCCGGATCGAGGGCGGCGAACCGGTCTCGGCCAGAATTGTCGTCGACGCGACCGGCCGTACGGCACGCGTCGCTAGAGCGCTCGGCGCGAATCGGGTGCCGCTCGACCGGCTGGTCTGCGCGGCACGCGTATTCGAGATCGGCGCCGAGCCGCCCGGCGACACCTTGGTCGAGGCGGCGCCGGAAGGTTGGTGGTACGCATCGCCGTTACCGGGACAGCGCCGCGTCATCGCCTTGTTCACGGATGCGGACGAAGTCGCCCGCTCACGACTGGCGACTGTGGGCGGCTGGACCGATGCCGTCGCGCGGACCGAGCATGTCGGCGACCTCGCTTGCGGCACGCCGTGCGGCAGGATCCGCATCACGTCCAGCGCCAGCCATGAGCTCGACCCTCCCGTCGGCGACGACTGGATCGCAGTCGGCGACGCAGCGTTCGCAGCCGAGCCGCTGTCGCCGGATGGCGTCGACTTTGCCCTGCGCAGCGCGATTGCGGCTGCCGAGGTCCTGATGGGCGGCGATCGGTTTGCGTATCGCAGGCGGATTGCCCGCGAAGCTGCCGAATACCGTCGGCGGCGCACTGAAACCTATGACTGGGAGCACCGGTTTGCCGACGCCGCATTCTGGAGCGCGCGCCGGAAGGCGGCCGATCATTCGCCCGCCAGTCGCGTCGCGACTTCCCGCGCGGTCGGCATCGACGGCGCCGCACCCAGCCGCTCGACCGAGCTGGACGCCGCGGCGCGGGCGTTGCGGGCGGCCTCGACCGGGGTGGCGCCCTTGGCCATGCGAGCCGCGAGGGCGCCGACGAAACAATCACCGGCCCCGGTGGTATCCACCACCTTCGCCTTGAACGCCGGGATCGTGGTGGCGCCGTCGGACGTGACGACCACGGCGCCGCGTTTGCCCAGCGTCGCCACAACGGCGCGCGCTCCCCTGGCGCGCACTTTTTCGCAGGCGGCGACGACGTGGCGCAGGGCGCTGGTGGCGCGCAGCGATGTGCGCGTGGCCTGCGACAGCTCGATCTCGTTCAGCACTGCGACATCGACCCGCTTCAACAGGTTGTCGGGGAACGGCAGAAGCGGCGCCAGGTTCAGGACCGTGCGTGCGCCGACGGCACGGGCGCGCGTCAGGATCGCGCGCGTCTCGGCGAGAGGCGTTTCGAACTGCGCGACCCAGACCTCGTCGGCGCGCGGCTCCTGCCTGACCATCTGCGCCTTGAAATGGAGATTGGCGCCCGAGGCCACGGTGATCGCGTTGTCCTTGTCCGCGACCTGGATGATCGCGACACCGGTCGCGGGTCCATCGATCTCGCGCACGCCGGAACTGTCGACGTCGTTGTCGGCCAGGAAGCCGCGCAGGCTGTTGGCAAAGGCATCGTTGCCGACCGCGCCGACCATCGCTGTCGGAACACCGAGCCGGGCGGCTGCGACCGCCTGATTGAGCCCCTTGCCGCCCGGCAGGAACGAAACCGTGGCGCCCAGCAAGGTCTCGCCCGTCGCCGGTCGGCGCTCGCTCTGCACGACGACATCCATGTTCAAGCTGCCGCAGACGACGACTCTGCTCATGTGACCAACGCCCTGGTGGAGAACTTCGGATCGCGCCACGCACCGCTCGCCAGCATGTCGCGCAACGCATCGACCGCGTTGGCGACGTCGCGGAAGCCGAGATAGAGCGGCGCGAATCCGAAGCGCATGATGTCAGGTGAACGGAAGTCGCCGATGACGCCGCGCCCGATCAGCGCCTGCACCACGGCATAGGCCTGCTCGTGCGCAATCGCGACCTGGCTGCCGCGGCTCTCGTCGCGCGGGGTGACGATGTGCCCGGCGAACTCGCGGCACACCGGCTCGACGAGCTCCATGAAGAAGCCCGTCAGCGCGAGGCTTTTGGCGCGGATGGCTGCGAGGTCGATGCCTTCCAAGGCATCGACGGCGGCTTTCAACGCGCGCAGCGACAGGACGGGCTGGGTGCCGCACAGCAGGCGGCGAATGCCGGCGGCCGCACGGTAGCCGCTCTCCATGGCAAAGGGCGCCGCGTGCGCCCACCAGCCGGACAGCGGCTGAACCAGCCCTTCGTGGTGACGGCGGTTGGCATAGATGAAGGCCGGCGCGCCGGGGCCACCGTTCAGGTACTTGTAGGTGCAGCCGACCGCGAAATCGACGCCCAGCAAGTCGAGCGCGATCGGCACGACTCCGACGCTGTGGCACAGATCCCAGACGACGAGCGCGCCAGCCTCGTGGCATTGCCGGGTCAGCCGCTCCATGTCGCGCAACGCGCCGGTGCGATAGTCGACATGGTTGATCAGCACGACGGCAGTCCGGCTGTCGATCATGGCGGCGAGGTCGGCGTCTCCGCCGGCCAGCCGAAGCGTCGTGCCCGGCCGCGACGAGGCAACGCCTTCGGCGATGTAGAGGTCGGTCGGAAAGCCGTCGCGCTCGGCCAGGATGACGCCGCGCTCCGGCCGCAGCGCCAGGGCGGCGTGCAGCGCCTTGAAGACGTTGATCGAGGTCGTGTCGGTCACCACCGTCTGACCCGCGTCTGCGCCGATCAAACGGCCGACGCGGTCGCCCAGCGTGTCGGTCAGCGTGAACCAGCCGGCATCGTTCCAGCTCCTGATGAGCCCTTCGCCCCATTCCTGCCGTGCAGCTCGCTCGAGCTCGCCGAAGACCGCCTTGGGCGGGGGCCCCAGCGAATTGCCGTCGAGATAGACGATGCCCGCCGGCAGCTCGAACAGCCGGCGCTTGTCGCGAAGCGGATCGGCGAGGTCGAGCGCCGCGGCCTCAGCTGCGCCAGCCGACATCGCCGCCTACGCCATCCAGGGCGGCAAGGGCAGGTTCTTCTCGCGCAGGAAAGCCGGATTGAAGAGCTTGGACTGATAGCGTTGGCCGCCGTCGGCGAGGATGGTGACGATCGTCTTGCCCGGCCCGAGATCGCGCGCCAGCCGCATGGCGCCGACGACGTTGATCGCGGTCGAGCCGCCCAGCACCAGGCCTTCGTGCCGGATGAGGTCGTACAGGACGGGGAAGGCTTCCTCGTCCGTGATCTGGTAGGCCATGTCCAATGGCGTGCCTTGCAGGTTGGCGGTTACGCGGCCCTGGCCGATGCCCTCGGTGATCGAGTTGCCTTCGGCCTTCAGCTCACCCTTGGTGTGCCAGTTGTAGAGTGCCGAGCCCATCGGATCGCTGAGCGCGATCTTGATGCCGGGATTGCGTTCCTTGAGCGCACGCGCCACCCCGCCCAGCGTGCCGCCGCTGCCGACCGACCAGGTGAAGCCGTCGACCGTGCCGTCGGTCTGTTCCCAGATCTCGGGGCCGGTGGTCCGGTAATGGCCGTCCCGGTTGGCGGTGTTGTCGAACTGGTTGGCCCAGATCGCGCCGTTAGGCTCGGTCTTGGCCATCTCCTCGGCGAGCGTGCCCGAGTAGCGAACGTAGTTGCCGGGGTTGGCGTAGGGCAGGGCCGGCACGAGCCGAAGGTCGGCGCCGCACAGGCGCAGCATGTCCTTCTTCTCCTGGCTCTGCGTCTCGGGCATCACGATCACCGAGCGATAGCCGCGCGCATTGGCGACCAGAGCGATGCCGATGCCGGTGTTGCCGGCAGTGCCCTCGACGATCACGCCGCCGGGCCTGAGCTTTCCCTTGTTCTCGGCGTCCTCGATGATGGCCAGCGCCGCGCGATCCTTGACCGAGCCTCCCGGATTGAGGAACTCGGCCTTGCCGTAGATGTTGCAGCCCGTCGCCCGTGATGCGGCGATCAGCTTGATCAGCGGCGTCTTGCCGATGCTATCGATGAAACCCGACCGAACGTCCATGCGATGCTCGCTCTATCAGACCCTGCGCTTCCCTGGCCGGACCGTATCGCGACGGTCGCACTAACGCCAGCGTGCGCGCACCTCGTCGCGATGCAGGGCCAACCACTGCAACGCGATCACAGCGATCGCGTTGTCGATCTCGCCGTGTTCCAGCATGGTGAGTACTTCTGCGAAGGGCAGGACTTTCACCAAAATATTCTCGCCTTCGGTCTCCAGACCGAAAATTCCTCCTGCGTTCGTCGCGTCGACATGACCGAGGAAGATCACGCAGCCTTCGGAGCACGCGCCAGGACTGACGATAACGTCATGGATGGGAATCGTTTCCCTGATCTCGAGCGATGCTTCCTCGACGGCTTCTCGGCGCGCCAGCTCCTCGGGCGATTCGCCCTCTTCGATTATCCCGGCGACGATCTCCCAGGTGAAGGGATGGCGGCCGGCGACATAGGAGCCGGCGCGGAACTGGCGGATCAGCACCACCTCGTCGCGGCGCGGGTCGTAGGGCAGGACGGCGGCCGCGGTGCCACGCTCGAACACCTCGCGCTTGAGGATGGCGCTCTGACCGCCCTGGTAGAGGCCGTGGCGCAACTGGTACCGGCTGATGCGGAAGCGGCCCTGGTAGGCCACGACATGGTCGACCAGCTCGACGGTCTCGTTGGGCAGGGCGCGCGGCGGCATTTGGGCTCCGAATGCAAAAAGGGCCGCCCTCAGGAACGAGAGCGGCCCCAAATTGGCTCCGGGGGCCGGATTCGAACCGGCGACCGATCGGTTAACAGCCGATTGCTCTACCGCTGAGCTACCCCGGATCAAGAACCTCACGTCGGCGCGGCATGCCGGACGGGAAGGCGCGGTGTTTTGGCAGAGCGTCCCGAGGCATGCAAGGCCTCAAAGAAGCGCCTGGGTCACAGAAAACCCAATATGCTGTCGCTCACGTCGGAATCGTGGAGGCCTGGGCCGGAATCGAACCGGCATACGCGGATTTGCAGTCCGCTGCATCACCACTCTGCCACCAGGCCGCACGAGGAGCGGCGCTGCTATACCCACGCGGCCCAGCCAGGGCAAGCGCCCGCCCCCTGGACGGACGGCATGAGCTCTCAGCACCTTTGACGCTATTGTGCGCCACCGCCTATAAAAACGGGCCACATCTAGAGGGCAAGGGATGACCGACTTCACGCTCGCGCGCCGCAACATGGTGGAAGGCCAGCTGCGGCCCAACCGGGTGACCAACAGCCAACTGCTGGCCGCGATTGGTGGGCTGCCGCGCGAGGACTTCCTGCCCGAGGGATCGCGCGCCGTGGCCTATTCCGACGAGGACGTGCCGCTCGGCAACGGGCGCTTCCTCATGGAGCCCATGATTCTGGCGCGGCTTATCCAGGTCTTGCAGCCACGCAATACCGATCGCGCCCTGGTGGTGGCCTCGGGGCGAGGCTACGGCGCCGCACTATTGGCACGACTGGTGAAATCGGTGGTCGCCGTCGAAAGCGATGCCGGTCTGGCCGCCGCAGCCGAGTCCACGATCAGGGCGCTCGGCCTCACGAACATCGAGCAGAAGGTCGGGCCACTGGAGGCCGGGGCGGCCGCCTCGGGACCCTACGACGTCATCCTCATAGAGGGCGCCATCCAGCAGGTCCCGCCGGCAATTCTCGACCAGCTTGTGGATGGCGGCCGCATGGGGACCATCGTCGCCGGGCCGCCCGGCGCGCTGGGCAGTGCCCAACTCTTCGTCAAAGAGCATGGCGTGGCTTCCGGACGGCCGCTTTTCGATGCCGGGACTCCGACCCTGCCGGGCTTCGCGCCGCCGCCTCGCTTCACTTTCTGAATCGCATCGGCAGGTCGGTTCTGGGACTAGGAAAGCGAAACTGACCAATGTTAGGCTACCAGCCACAAATGGGGAATCTCGAATGCGTATCCGGCCCAGCTTGAGGCTAGCGCGCGCAGCGGCAGTGTGCGCCCTCGCGGTCGGAGTGGGGACCGCCCCGCAGGCGTGGTCGCAGAGCCTGATCGAGGCGCTGTCGACCACCTACAACAGCAACCCCGACTTGCTGGCATCCCGCGCGCTCCTGAGGCAGACGGACGAAACGCTGGCCCAGGCTGTCGCCAACTGGCGGCCGAGGGTCACGCTGTCGCTCGAGTACAACAAGCTCGAGCAGGACTCGTATTCGATCCGCACGACGCCGACCTTCTACTTGCTGAACGGCAAGTTCACGACCCTGACGATGACCCAGCCGATCTTCCGGGGCGGCAAGACCATCTCGGAGACCAAGACGGCGCAGGCCAACATCCAGGCCCAGCGCGCGGCGCTCGCCGATACCGAGCAGACCGTGCTGTTGGCGGCGGTCACGTCCTATGCCGACCTGGTGCAGAACATCGCCATCGCCGATGCCCGCCGCAACAACGTGCGCGTGCTGATCCAGCAGTTGGACGCCACGCGCGAGCGTTTCCGCGTCGGCGAATTGACGATTACCGACGTGTCGCAGGCCGAGGCACGCCTCGAGGGCGCGCGCGCCGACCTGGTGCAGGCCGAGACCCAGGTGCGCATCGCCGAGGCGGCGTTCCAGCGCACCATCGGCCAGCGGCCAGGCCGGTTGGGCGAAATGGCCCTGATCGGCGGCCTGCCGGTCAGCGAAGACGAGGCGATCTCGCTGGCCATGGACATGGGGCCGCGCGCGGTATCGGCGCAGTACCGGATTTCGGCCGCATCCTACAGCGTTAACACCGCCGTCGGCGACCTGCTGCCCCAGGTGAACCTGGTCGGCGTGGTGCAGTATCAGGCGGATCTGCAGGTCCCGACCGACCGCTATTACACCTATGGCGTCCGCCTCCAGGCGACGGTGCCGATCTACCAGAACGGCAGCGAATGGTCGCGTATCCGCCAGGCCAAGGAGCTGGTCGCCCAGCGCCGCAACGAGCTCGACAGCGCCCGCCGCACCGCGGCCGAGAACGTGATCCGCGCCTGGCGCCAGCTCGATGCGTCGCGCTCGCGCGTGACCTCCTTCGAGGCGCAGGTGCGAGCCAACGAAGTCGCCTTGAACGGCGTGCGCCAGGAAGCGCTGGTCGGCTCACGCACCACGCTGGACGTGTTGAACGCCGAGCAGGAACTGCTGAACTCCCAGGTCAACCTGGTGCAGGCGCGGCGTGACACCCAGGTGTCGTACTACGGCGTCCTGGCGGGCATCGGCCGGTTGACGGCGCGCAGCATGGCCCTGCCGGTCGAGTATTACGACGAAGAGCGCTATTATAACGAGGTGGGCTCCCGCTGGATCGGCTGGGGAACCGCCGGCGAGACGCAGGGCCCGCCGCCGGCGCCAGCCCCGACGACCACGACCAGCGGTGGCTTCGGGAGCAAGTAATGGCTGACCCCAAGAGCGCCAACGATCCATCGATGGACGACATCCTGGCGTCGATCAGGAAGATCATTTCCGACGACGAGGCGCGCGCTCAGGTCAGCGGCCATCAGGCAACGGCCAATCGGCCGGACGGGCGGCCGGCCGCGACGCCGTCGCGCGTCGGAGCAGCCGACGAGGCCAAGCTGGACGGCGCCGAACGCGACGACGTGCTGTTGCTCACCGATTTGATCGAGGAACCGAAGTCGGCCGCCGTGCCGCCGCCGATCCCGCTGTCGCGCATCGATCCGGTGCGCGCCGCCGAGATGCCGCAGCCCTCGATCGAGCCGGCCAATCCGAGCGACCCCTCTCTGGTCGGCGGCGGGGTGGCTGGCAGCACGGCCTCGGCCTTCGCCCGCCTCAACCAGGCGGTCCAGGAGAGCGTGCCGCCTCCCGCCGCGGCCGATCCGGGTCCGACGGTGGGAACCGGCGCCAAGACGGTCGAGGAGCTCGTCAAGGAGACGCTCCGGCCGATGCTCAAGGAGTGGCTCGACCAGAACCTGCCGCAGCTCGTCGAGCGCTATGTCGAACGGGAGATCGTCCGGCTGACCCGCCGCTAGCCCCCAGGCGCCCCGAGGAACCCAACGCCACGGCGCCATCCGTGGCGTTTTTCGTTATAAGGCTCACAAATGCTCGACAAGACCTACGACCCCAAGGAGATCGAAGCGCGCCTGTACCCCGAATGGGAGCAGGGCGGCGCTTTTCGCGCCCATCCGGAATCGCCCAAGGCGCCGTACTGCATCGTCATCCCGCCGCCCAACGTCACGGGCAGCCTCCATATGGGTCATGCGCTCGACAACACCCTGCAGGACGTCCTGATCCGCTGGCGCCGCATGAAGGGTGACGACGTGCTGTGGCAGCCCGGCACCGACCATGCCGGCATCGCGACACAGATGGTCGTGGTGCGCAATCTCGAGCAGGAGGGCATGGCGCTCGCCGTCGAGGGCGCCGAAAGCCGCAACGACGCCAACAAGAAGCTGATCACCCGCGAAGAGTTCCTGGCCAAGGTCTGGGAGTGGAAGGCCTACTCGGGCGGCACCATCACCAGCCAGCTGCGCCGGCTCGGCGCCTCATGCGACTGGAGCCGCGAGCGCTTCACCATGGACGAGGGGCTCTCGGCCGCGGTGCTGAAGGTGTTCGTCGACCTCTACAAGGCCGGCCTGATCTACAAGGACAACCGCCTGGTCAACTGGGATCCCAAGATGCTGACGGCGATCTCCGACCTCGAGGTCGAATCGCGCGAGGTCAAGGGCCACCTCTGGTACTTCAAGTACCCGATCGAAGGCAGCGACGAGCATATCGTCGTGGCGACGACCCGGCCCGAGACCATGCTGGGCGATACCGGCGTGGCCGTGCACCCCGACGATCCCAAGTGGAAGCATCTGATCGGCAAGCATGCTGTCCTGCCGCTGGTCGGCCGGCGCATCCCGATCGTGGCCGACGAATACTCCGACCCCGAAAAGGGTTCCGGCGCGGTGAAGATCACGCCGGCGCACGACTTCAACGACTTCGAGGGCGGCCGCCGCCACAAGCTCGAGGCCATCGGCATCTTCGACAAGTTCGCGCAGCTCAACGACAAGGCACCGGAGAAGTATCGCGGCCTCGACCGCTTCGAAGCACGCAAGCGGATCGTCGCCGACATGGAAGCGGCGGGCTTGGTCGAGAAGATCGAGCCGCACACGCACGCCGTGCCCTATGGCGATCGCGGCGGCGTGCCGGTCGAGCCGTTCCTGACCGAGCAGTGGTACGCCGATGCCAAGAAGCTCGCCGAGCAGCCGATTGCGGCGGCGCGCGACGGCCGCGTCAGCTTCGTGCCCGAGCGCGGGCGCGAGGAGTTCTTCCGCTGGATGGAGAACATCGAGCCGTGGTGCATCTCGCGCCAGCTCTGGTGGGGTCATCAGATTCCGGCCTGGTACGGTCCGGACAAGAAGGTGTTCGTGGCGATGTCGGAGGCCGAGGCCAAGGCCGAGGCGCGCGCCCACTACGGCAAGGACGTCGCGCTCGAGCGCGATCCCGACGTCCTCGACACCTGGTTCAGCTCGGCGCTGTGGCCGTTCTCGACGCTCGGCTGGCCCGATGAGACGAAGGCGCTCGAGAAGTACTATCCGACCAACGTGCTGGTGACCGGCTGGGACATCCTGTTCTTCTGGGTCGCCCGCATGATGATGATGGGCATGTACTTCATGAAGGACGTGCCCTTCCGCACCGTCTACCTGCACGGCCTGGTGACGGACGAGAAGGGACAGAAGATGTCCAAGTCCAAGGGCAACGCCATGGACCCCCTGGAGCTCATCGACAAGTACGGCGC
>JAEWIV010000048.1 GCA_023386865.1 Pseudomonadota bacterium | reverse complement strand
ACCGTCGACCCGACGACGGCGCCGCTCGCCGCGCCGCTGGCGCCGCCGGTGACCGCGCGCTGGCCGGGCGTCTCGCCGCAAGCGACCGTCAGCATCGACAGCGCCGACGCGACGACTGCCAGGGTTGCCGTTCGTGACATGCGAACCTCCATCAAGCAGTTGTTGCATCGGGAACGGCTCGCACGAGCGGTGGTTGCCCTCTGTGCCGCCGGCGCCGGCCATGGACAGAGGCCGGTCACAGCACGCTTGACCTCGCAGGCGGCGTGCGGGCGCGTCAGAGGGCCGGCACGCCAGGCGGCGGGCGGCGCATCATCGAGGCCTGCTCGTAGGCGTAGGCGAGCCGCAGCAGCGTGGCCTCGGTCCAGGCGCGGCCGGTGAAAGTGAGTCCCAGCGGAAAATCCGGTGTCTCCTTGTCGTCGACGCCGCTGCGGAAGCCCGCCGGCACCTGCACGCTGGGATAGCCCGCCTTGGCCGCGATGGCGCAGCCTGCGACGCCCGGAAACACCACGGCATCGAGCCTGTACCGGTTCATGTAGGCATCGAGGCCGCGCGTCCGCGATGCCAGCAGGTCCATCGCCCGCGCGGAGCGATATTCGAGCTCCGACAGGTCGCCGCGCGTCGCCTCGGAGGCGAGGAAGAGATCCTGGCCGAAGCGCAGCGCCTTGGCGGCGTTGCGCCGGTTGAAGGCGATGATGTCGGCCATGGTCTTCATCCTGGTGCCGGCCGCCCAATGGCGCAGGTAGAGATTGAGATCGCGCTTCAGCTCGTAGAGAAAGACGACCGACGGCGTGGCCACGTTGCCTTTGCTGCGGCTGAGCGGATTGCGATTCAGCACGCCCATGGTCGTGCCCGGGCCGCCAACCCACCCCGCCGTCGGGATGCTGGCCCGCACCAGGGTGGCGCCGCAGTCGGCCAGGACCTTGAGCGCCTTGGTCATGACCTTCTTGCCGCTGGCCGGCAGCTTGCCGAAATAAAAGTCGTTCAGCGGATCGTCGGGATCGCTCGGCACGCCGATGCGCGCGCCCTTCAAGCCGTCCCTGTCGAGCCAGGCCGTGTAATCCTTCGGCCGTCTCATCGGACGCGTTGCCGCGTCGAGCGGATCGCGCCCGGCCAGCACGTTCAGCAGGATCGCCGAGTCGCGCACGGTGCGCGTCAGCGGCCCTGCGGTGTCCTGGCTGTGCGAAATCGGCAGGATGCCGGAGCGGCTGATCAGCCCGACCGTGGGCTTCACCGTCACGAGGCCGTTCTGGGTCGCCGGGCTCAGGAGCGAGCCCGAGGTCTCGGTGCCGATCGCCGCTGCACACAGGCCGGCGGCAACGGCGACAGCGGAGCCTCCGCTCGAGCCGCCCGGCAGCACCACCGGAATGCCGCGGTCGTCGAGCAGCTTGGGCACGTAGGGATTCCTCACCTGCCCGCCCAGCGAGCTGTAGCCCGCCGGCATGTCGATCGCGAGGATGTTGGCGAACTCGGTCAGGTTGGCCTTGCCCAGGATCACCGCCCCTGCGTCGCGCAGCCGGCTGACGACCGGCGCGTCGTCGTGGGCGCGTGCGCTCGCGAGGGCCAGCGAGCCGGCCGTGGTGTGCTGGCGGTCGCCGGTGGCGATGTTGTCCTTGACCAGGATCGGCACCCCGGCCAGCGGCTGGCGCGAGGAGGGCCGTATGCCGTCGAGCCGCGCGGCGATCGCGAGCGCGTCAGGATTGACCTCGCGCACGGCGTTGAGGGCCAGCCCCTTGCGTCCCTTGGCGCGGTCGTAGGCGTCGATGCGGGCTAGATAGGCCCGGACTAGGCCGCTCGCCGTGATCGTGCCGTCGCCGAGAGCCTCGACCACCTCGGCAAGCGAGGCGTTGTCGACGGCGAGACCCTTGGTTTGCCGTCGCCGCGCTGTTTTTGCCATTTCCGCCCTCGCTGCCCTCTGGGTATTCGTCGTGTCGCGCACCACTATAACGATCCGCCGCAACCTGACGACCCGGCAGCTCGGCCGGCGCGTGTGATCGGCGCCTGCGCTGGCAGTGCCGAAGTCGCAGGCATTGGCGATGCCGACGTTGTGCAGCGCCGTGCGCCGGCACGAACCCCGGTTCGCGTGTCTTCACCGAGTCGTGCAGCTTTCCCCACGCCGTGCTGCCTCACCCTGCATCGTGCGGCCTCCCATGACCGTGTCGAAGGGCCGCCTTACGCGGGCGCCCGGTCGAGGATCGCCTGCAGGGTCTTCGCGCCGTGCGCGTCAGGCGGCGGCGCCTCGCCGGACTCGGCGATGCGTCGGCGCTGCGCGTCCTCCAAGTGGCGGCCGTCGAAGAAGCGCGTGGGCTTCAGGCTGGGCCCGTCGATATCGTCCAGGCAGCGCGCATTGACGATCACCCGGTGCGGCTGCGAGCGCGGGATGTAGAAGGCAGCTGCAGTGCGACAGGCGCTCGAGGTCGACGTCGGCGCGAAACCGCACGCGGCCGCAATGGCAGCCGCCTTCCCGCGTTTCCAGCATGTCTGCCTCCTGGCGTGGACCGTGCCATAGTGGCGTCGCCGACTTGCCGAGTAAACTCGGGACAACGGAGGGGGACAGAGCGATGACGGCACGCAGGATGCGGCTCGGCCTGTCGATACGCGGCCATGGCTATCACCCCGCGGCGTGGCGCCATCCCGACGTGCCGGCCGACGGAACGCTGCATGTCGAGCATTATGTTCGCAGCGCCCAGGCCGCCGAGCGCGGCAAGCTCGACCTGGTCTTCTTCGCCGACGGCGCCGGCATCCGCCAGGCCGACATCCCGCGCGGCTCGCTCGCCCGCACCGGCCGCGACATGGTCGAGCTGGAGCCGATGACCCTGCTGCCGGCGCTGGCCATGGTCACCCGGCATGTCGGCCTGGTGACGACCGCCTCCACCACCTACAACGAGCCGTACAACCTCGCGCGCAAGTTCGCGACCCTGGACCTGATCAGCAAGGGTCGCGCCGGCTGGAACGTGGTGGCCTCGTGGTCCGAGCTCGAGGCGCAGAACTTCGGGCTGGAGACGACGCTCGACTACGACACGCGCTATGCGCGGTCCGCCGAGTTCGTCGAGGTGGTCAAGGGGCTGTGGGACAGCTGGGACGACGGCGCGCTGGTGCTCGACAAGGCGGGCGGCCGCTACTTCGACGACGCCAAGATGCATGTCCTCGACCACCGCGGCCGGTTCTTCAAGGTGCGCGGCCCCCTCAACGTCGCTTGCATGCCGCAGCGCCACCCGGTGATCGTCCAGGCCGGCGCTTCGACACAGGGACGCGAGCTCGGCGCCGCGACCGCCGAGGTGATCTACGCGATCAGCGGCTCGCTCGCGGATGCGCGCGCCTACTACGCCGACGTGAAGGGGCGGATGGCGAAGCACGGCCGCGAGCCCGACGATCTCAAGATCATGCCGGCGCTCTGCCCCGTCGTCGGCCGCACGCGCGCGGAAGCGCAGGCGAAGTACGACGAGCTGCAGGCGCTGTGGGACCCGCTGGCCGGCCTCGGCTCGCTCCACGGCACGTTCGGCGACCTGTCGGGCTATCCGCTGGACGAGCCGATGCCCGAAGGCGCGCTCGGCAGCCAGGAGATGCGCAGCCTCTCCGCCCTGCTCGTCGAACGCATGAAGCGCGAGCGGCCCACGATCCGCGAACTGTACCTCCGCGCCGGCATCACCGGCTCGGCGCGCATCGGCACGCCCGCCGACATCGCCGACACCATGCAGGAGTGGTTCGAGGCCGGGGCCTGCGACGGTTTCAACATCACGCCGGCCACGCTCCCCGGCGGTGGCGAGGACTTCGTCGAGATGGTCGTTCCCGAGCTGCAGCGCCGCGGGCTGTTCCGCACCGAGTACGAAGGCAGGACCTTGCGGGAGAACCTCGGCCTGCGGCCCGCCAGGAGCCGCTACAGCCGCGATCGCCGTGCTGCCGAGTAACCGACGAGGGCGCCCTCCAGCAATCGGTCAGGTCGCGGACGAGGCCGAACGGGGTGTTCTGTTGCCTTTGCGGGCGACGCCGTTACCCTGACGAGAGAATCGGCAATCGAAAGGTGTGCGATGACCTCGTCCTCAACGTTCGTCGCCACCAGCGGCGATGGGTACGAACTCCAGATGGGGAGGTGGAGTCGCCGCTTGGCCGAGCCGTTTCTGGACTTCTGCGGATGCGGCGATGGGGAAATCGTCCTGGATGCAGGTTGCGGCACGGGCGCATTGACCGCGGCTATCCTTGGACGCACCAGGACCGCGCAAATCTCGGGAGTCGACTTTTCTGCCCCGTATGTCGAGCACGCACGGCAAGCGATCCCGGACGCGCGCGCCAATTTCAGTGTCGGCGACATCTGCGCGCTGGCTAAGGAGGACGGTTCGTTTGACCGTGTGCTGTCATTGCTGGTCTTGCACTTTGTCCCGGACCCGAACAAGGCCATCGCCGAGCTGCGCCGCGTTGCCCGGCCTGGCGCAACCGTCGGCGCAGCCGTTTGGGATGCACGCGGAGGCTTTGTCGCCAATCGTATCTTCTTCGATGCGGCTGGAGCGCTGTACCGGAGCGGCAACGAGCGGCGAGCACGCAATTTCACGCGGCCAATGACGCGGCCGGGTGAGCTGGCCAAGGCATGGCATGCCAACGGCCTGACTGACGTGCGCGACATCATGCTGACCATTCGAATGGAGTTCGCATCGTTCGACGACTATTGGATCCCCTATGAGGGCAAGGACGGCCCCGGTGCCGAATACATGGCGACGCTCGACTCGGACGAGAAAGAGCGTCTGCGCAATGCCGTCCGCGCCGCCTATCTTGATGGTGAACCCGACGGTGCGCGCTCGTATGCAGCCACCGCTTGGGCTGTGAAAGGCATCAATCCAGACTGATGCTCCTATGAGGCAACCATTGCCTCCGCCCATTCCCCGTGCACCCCGACGGGAGCAGCCATGAGACCGCCCCTCGCCGGCATCTTCCGCTCCCTGCGCGGCTTCAACTATCGGGTCTGGGCGGCCGGCGCCTTCGTCTCCAATATCGGCACCTGGGTGCAGCGGACGGCCCAGGACTGGCTGGTGTTCACCCAGCTCACCCATCACGACGCGTCGGCGGTCGGCCTGGTCATGGCGCTGCAGTTCGGGCCGCAGCTCCTGCTGCTGCCCCTGACCGGCTTCGCCGCCGACCATTTCAACCAGCGCCGGCTTCTCTTCGCCACGCAGACGACGATGGGGATTCTCGCCCTGGTGCTGGGGCTGCTCACCATCACGGGCGCCGTCGAGCTGTGGCACGTCTACGTCTTCGCCTTCCTGTTCGGCAGCGCCGCCGCCTTCGATGCGCCGGTGCGCCAGACCTTCGTCGCCGAGCTGGTCGGCGAAAAGGACCTGCACAATGCGGTGGCGCTCAACTCGACCTCGTTCAATGCCGCCCGCATGATCGGCCCGGCCATCGCCGGCCTCACCATCGCCGCCGTCGGCACGGGCTGGGCCTTCCTGCTGAACGGCGCCTCCTTCGCCGCGGTGCTGGTCTCCCTCGCCTTCCTGCGCATAGCCGAGCTGCGGCCGACGGCGCGGGCGCATCGCGCCAAGGGAAGTTTCACCGAAGGGTTCCGCTACGTGTGGCGGCGCCCCGACCTGATGGCGATCCTGGTCATGCTGTTCCTGATCGGGACGTTCGGCCTCAACTTCCCGATCTTCATCTCGACCATGGCGGTCGCCGTCTTCCACGCCGACGCGCAGGGGTTCGGCCTCTTGTCGTCGTGCATGGCGATCGGCACCGTGCTCGGCGCGCTGTGGAGCGCCGGCCGCGAGCAGCCGCGCTTCACCCTGCTGCTGAGCGGCGCCGCGGTGTTCGGGCTGGGTTGCACCCTGGCGGCGCTGGCGCCCGGCTACTGGTTCTTCGCCGCGACGCTGGTCTTGATCGGCGTGGCCGCGCTCACGCTCACCAACACGTCGAACAGCCTGATGCAGCTCACGACCGAGCGGGCCATGCGCGGGCGCGTCATGGCGCTCCGGATCGGCATCGCGCTCGGCGGCACGCCGATCGGCGCGCCGATCGTCGGCTGGGTGGCGGACCATCTCGGCCCCCGCTGGGCGCTCGGCGTCGGCGCGGCATCGGGCTTCGCCGCCGCGGGCGTGGCCCTCTATGCCCTGGCGACCCGCGCACACCATCGTCGCGGTTCAGGACAGTGACAGCCCTTTGCGGCGCGTGCGCGCTAACACCAGTGCTCGCTCAATCAACACCGGAGCAGTCGGACATTTAGTTGCGACTTTTGACGCTCCAGCAGACGCCATATCAAGCGACAAATCGGGTCGACACACCCCTAATGTTTTTTGCCTGCATTGCTGGCACGCCGCGCAACATCGCCACCTGCGAATGTTCGACGCTTCCTTCTACGCGCCTGGGTGCAGACCCGGCGCCTCCCGTCCCGTCCGCGCCACATACTCCGTATAGCCGCCGCCGTACTGATGGACGCCCTCGGATGTCAGTTCGAGCACGCGATTCGACAGCGCCGCCAGGAAGTGGCGGTCGTGGCTGACGAACAGCATGGTGCCTTCGAACTCCGCGAGCGCCGCGACCAGCATCTCCTTGGTCGCCATGTCGAGGTGGTTCGTCGGCTCGTCGAGGACCAGGAAGTTCGGCGGATCGAACAGCATCTTGGCCATGACCAGGCGAGCCTTCTCGCCGCCCGACAGGATCCGACAGGGCTTCTCGACGTCGTCGCCGGAAAAGCCGAAGCATCCGGCCAGCGTGCGCAGCGTCCCCTGCCCGGCCTGCGGGAACGACTCGTCCAGCGATTCGAAAACCGTGTCGTCGCCGTCCAGCAGGTCCATGGAATGCTGGGCGAAGTAGCCCATCCGGACGGCCGCGCCGAGGGTCACGGTGCCCTGGTCCGGCTCGGTGGCGCCCGCCACCAGCTTCAGCAGGGTGGACTTCCCCGCGCCGTTGGCGCCCAGCACGCACCAGCGCTCCTTGCGGCGCAGCCGGAAATCCAGCCCGGCATAGATCGGCTGGCTGCCATAGCCCTTGTGGACGTTCCGGAAGCTCGCCACGTCGTCGCCCGAGCGCGGCGGGCTGCGGAACTCGAACTGGACGGCCTGGCGGCGCCGCGGCGGCTCCACCTTTTCGATCTTGTCGAGCTTCTTCACCCGGCTCTGGACCTGGGCGGCGTGCGAGGCGCGCGCCTTGAAGCGCTCGATGAACTTCAGCTCCTTGGCGAGCATCGCCTGCTTGCGCTCGTACTGCGCCTGGCGCTGCCTCTCGCCCAGTGCCCGCTGCTGCTCGTAGAAATCGAAGTCGCCCGAGTAGGTGATGAGCGAGCCGCCGTCGATCTCCACGATCTTGCCGACGATGCGGTTCATGAACTCGCGGTCGTGCGAGGTCATCAGCAGCGCGCCGTCGTACTTCTTCAGGAAATCCTCCAGCCAGATCAGGCTTTCGAGGTCGAGATGGTTCGAGGGCTCGTCGAGCAGCATGGCGTCGGGCCGCATCAGCAGGATGCGGGCGAGCGCCACGCGCATCTTCCAGCCGCCGGACAGCAGGCCGACGTCGCCGTCCATGCGTTCCGGGCTGAAGCTCAGCCCGGCCAGCACCTCGCGAGCCCTTGCCTCCAGCGCGTAGCCGTCGAGCTCCTCGAAGCGCGCCTGCACCTCGCCATAGCGCTCGACGAGGGCGTCCATCTCGCCGGCACGATCGGGATCGGCCAGCGCCGCCTCGAGCATGGCGATTTCGGCCGCCAGCGCGCTGACCGGCCCGACGCCGTCCATCACCGCCGCGACCGCGCTCTTGCCCGACATCTCGCCGACATCCTGGCTGAAATAGCCGATCGTCATGCCGGGATCGATCGTCACCTGGCCATCGTCGGGCTGCTCCTCGCCGGCGATCATGCGGAACAGCGTCGTCTTGCCGGCGCCGTTGGGGCCGCCGAGCCCCACCTTCTCCCCCTTCTGGAGGCCCATCGAGGCGTCGATGAACAGGATCTGATGGCCGTGCTGCTTGCCGATGTTGTCGAGGCGAATCATGAGGTCCGTGCTGGCGGGAAGACGCGGCAGCGCATATCACACCCGAACCTGCACCAGGCACCGGCGTATGCGCGCATGCAGCTCGGGCAAAGCGGCTCCTTGCCTGACACTGCGCAGCCGCCAGGGAGCCCGGAGCGGCCGAAACGTTAGAGGGGAAAACGTTAGGGGCCGGCCGCCCTCCCTATAAAGTTTTCCGCGCCGCCGGCGAACCCGTTGAATTCATTGACCGAAACATCAGCAACCTGGCGCCTGACGTTTCGCCAACGTTTTGCCCGGCCGGCCCGGGACGGAGCAGCTCGCCCGCGCCGACAGAATGCATCACATCCAACGATGAATAGAGCGAGCGGTGCCGACGAGGGCACCGATATGTCGACGCGTACGCCATCTGAAACAAAACACTGGAGACCTAAACTCTGGGTGCCGGCCGGAGGCCTACAAGGTTTTCCTCGGCGGGTCCGGAAGCCGCGGACAAACGTTGGACTCTGCAGCATCCAACGTTTCGCCGGCGTCCTGGCCGCCGGGTCGAGCCCGTGCGGCATCGTCATTCACGGCATTGCCGCGAGCAGGTGTGTTCGTCCGTTGCCTCCTGGTGGTTTCGACCTGCCGTCATCGATGCGCCGTCCCGATCGAGCGACCGGACCGGCGCCTTTGTGCGCGCCCTCGCCTCCGGAAACGCCGTCCGGACACGATGGCAGTTCGTGACGCCTTGCCCAGGGCCGGCAGGCCCGGTGACCCCCTTGTCGTCCCCCACCCGTATCCGGTTGTCGACCCGTTGGGCCGGTCCGGACGCGATGAAGTCGGTGTAGGCCTCACCGGCACTCGGGCGCATCGTTGATGCGTGGCCGAGGACTCTGGCCGCCAGCCGTTGGGCTTTGCAGCGGCCATTATGCCGATCCTCTCGAAGAGCGTCGGCGGAGATAGGCCACGATATCCGGCGGCGAAGTCAACCCGATTCCGCCGGGGACGTACCCGGGACACGACTACGGCGTGTGCTCACAAATCCGGTCCGTGGCCGACATGGCTTGCGAGCGTTAGTATCGAACGCGCCAGCTCAGGGGAAAGAGGATGGCGGGGCGGATTGCGGCAAGTGTTCGAGCGTTTGTGAGCTTTCATCGGCTCGTGAGAAGGGCGGTGCCTTCCTGGGTGCTGCTTGCCTTTGCGGCAGCACTTGGTTCGTTGCTCACCTACGCGTTGGTAAACCATGAACCGAACGACAACCTGCTGAAGATCTATATCGGCACCGCTACATTGATCGCTACAGCGACAGCGTCCTTTATCAGCGGCCGCGTCATCAGTGAGATTGCCGATCGGCGTGCTGTCCGACGCAAACTTCATGTGGCGCACCTTCGACTGGTGACCGTTGAGTACCGCATCGAACGGTTGATCGAGGCGCTCGCACGACTCCGCGAAGCAGGCGCCGACATCAAGGGCATAGGCGACACCGACGTCAGAGAATACGCACCATTCGTTACATATATCCGCGCTGTCTGCTCCGAGGTGCCAAGCTTCGACGATCTGCTCGAGAGTGGCGAGGACTTTGGTCAAGCCTTTCTGGTCACTACGGTCTTTCATGAGATCCAGGAAAGATTTCCGTCGCAAGCCCCGTCCGTCGACGCAATGCAGGCATGGAGGTCTTTCATCCGCGACTTGATGATGGGCCTCGGTACCGATGACGACTGGCTTGCAAGAGTGCTGGCCGAACTGCGTCGCGCGATAGAATACTTTCGATGGAGGATAGCGGGGCTATAGCACTCCCACCGATTTCAGCGGGTTTACAGATCGGCATTTCCGCTTCGCCTCCAGGAGCAGATGCTTCGGTCGGAGCCCGCGCTTGTGAGTCCAGGCCCCAGTTCGCCCACCTCCCAGGTGCCGGGGCGGCCTACCCCGGCCGACGTCGAACCAGGTAGCGAGGTCAACCGGTTCGGCGCCCGGGATGCGCTTGCGGACGAATTCGTCGCGACGGAAGGGCGCCGTCGCGTCGGTGTTGATGCGGCCCCAGTGGTCGCGATGCGGGTCGCGGTAGAAGTTCGGCATGTCCGGTCGTCTGTAAGCGTCGTTTTCAGGCCACGTTCTTGAGCTTTGGAGCGGCGGCATAGGCCCAGGGTAGCAGGTCGTCGAGGCGGCTTTGCGGACGGCCATCGTCGCGGCTGACGTCGTCGGCTACTCGCGCC
>JAEWIV010000034.1 GCA_023386865.1 Pseudomonadota bacterium | reverse complement strand
CCACCAGCACGACGGCGCCGAGATTGAGCACGAAGAACCACGTCACCAGCTCGTCGGGCAGGCCGGGCGACGCCAGGTAGGGCTCGACGAGCGCGCCGACGACCAGCAGCCCGACGAAGCCCACGATCCACAGCAGGGTCTTGCGCAGCTCCTCGACCAGCAGCGAGCCCAGCGGGCAAAGCGCGGCCCACAGGATCACCGCGCTCGATTGGCGAAAACCGCCCAGCGCCAGCATCACCAGGAACGGCAGCAGCAGGATGAGCAGGAGCTGCGTGAAGCGATAGACGCCGAGATTGCGCGTCACCGCGAAGAGGGCGGTGTTGAGCGGCGTGAACAGCGAATAGAACGCCGGAATGGCCGCCGCGGCCGGTGCGCCGGCGGCCAGATAGACGAGGCTCCAGGCGATCGTGAGCGGCAGCGTCCCGGCGCACAGCGCGACCGTCAGCCGCTTCTGCAGCAGCGTCTCCGCGCTGTCCCCGGGAGCGGTGCCGACGCGGCCGGCCCAGTCGAGCAGGTGGCGCATCCACGCCTTCATCGCAGGCGCTCCGCCACCAGCCCGGCGATCATCCGGTGGCCGGCAGGTCCGAAATGCTCGCCCTGCCGGTAATAGAAATCGCGTCCGGCCGTGCGCATCGCCCGGTCGATCTCGTCGAACGGATCGACGGTGGCGAAGCCGGCGGCGGCGGCGCACTGCAGGACCGAGGCGATCAGCTGCTTCTGCTCGCGCATGTAGGGCGGGTCGGTCCACAGGTAGGGATCGTACTCGGCCACCACCACCACGGGCACCTCGAGGCCGGCCAGCCGCTTGAACAGCAGGCAGGCCTGGCGGGCGCCCTCGCCGGGCGGCGCGACGCGCACATGGTCGATCGACCATTCGTATTGCAGCCTGAGCCGCTTCAGCACGAAGTCGACCAGCATCGAGCGGCCGAAGAGCCGCTGCCAGAGATCGAGCGTGGTCGCGGGATCGGGCGAGGGCGGCACCGGGACGTTGCGCAGCACCAGCGCGCCACCCACCGTCTCGTAGTACGGCTTCTCGATGCCCCACACGCGGCTCATCTCGCTGCGCCTGAGGTTGTCGTAGCCGAAGCCCAGGACGATCGCGGCAGGCTTCACCTCGGCCGCCATGATCTCGGCCCGCATCACCATCTGGTCGACGCCGTAGCCGCTCATGCCGGCATTGATCACGCGCCGGCCGAGCAGGGCCTGCAGGTAGGCCGGCATGGTCTCGCTGTCGGCGACCTCGGCGCCCTGGGTGAACGAGCCGCCCACGGCGACGATCGGCGGCTCCTTCAGCACGACGCCCGGCGGCGCCGGCGTGACGCGAAAGCCGCGCGAATCGTGGTGCACGTCGGCGAACGCGTAGTTGGGCAGTCCGACGAAGCCCAGCACCGGATCGAACTGCGCCTGCGCGCCGCTCTGCGAGCGGCTGGTGACGCGCTGCTCGCGCACGTAGTTCGGCCACTCGACCAGCGCCCGCGGCCCGACTTCGACCAGGCGCAGCCCGAGCTCCAGCACGAGCAGCCCGCCGACGATGGAGGCGACGACGAGGGCGATGCGGCCGACCATGCCGACGGCCCGTCAGTCGTTGGCCCGCGGCAACGCCTTCGCCACCAGCTCGGCGATCAGGCGGTTGCCCGGTTCGTTGAGGTGCCATGTCACGTAGAGCTTGCGCGGCGCGCCGGTCGCGGCCATCGCGTCGAAGCTGTCGATGGTCGCCAGTCCGTTCCTGGCCGCGCAGTCCAGCAGGCCCCTGGTCATGCGCCGCTGCTCGGCGGCGAAGGCGGCATCGTCCCACACCACGGGATCGTACTCGGCCACCACGATGATCCTGGCGCCGCTCTGCTTCTGCAGCTCGGCCAGGCGCGCGGTCAGCAGGCAGGACAGGCGCTCGCCGGTGCCGGGCGCGGCCACGCGCTTGTGATCGCCGTACCAGTCGTGCAGCAGGTCGAGCCGGCGCAGGATCACGTCGAACAAGCGGCTGTAGCCCAGGATCCATTGCCAGATGGTGAGCGTGCTGCCCGGGTCGGCGCGCGGCGGCACCGGCACGCCGCGCAACGCGAGCTTGCCGTCCTCGATCGCGAAGTAGGGCTTGTCGGCGCTCCACAGGCGGCGCATCTCGGTGCGCCGGATGTCGTCGGCGATGAAGCTGACGACGATGACGCCGGGCTTGTATCTGGCCGCCAGCTGCTCGGCGCGCAGCGCGATCTGGTCGAAGCCGTAGCCGCTCACGCCCGCGTTCAGCACCCGCCGCCCGGTCAGGCGCTGCAGCTGCGCCGGCCACGTCTGGCCGTCGTCGACCTCGTCGCCGTAGGTGAACGAATCGCCGACGGCAAGGATGGGCGCGCCCGTGACCTGCTCGCCCCCTGTCCCGCTAGCCGTGCGGCGCAGACCGTCCGCCTCAATGGTGGTGCCGGTCGCGGCATGGCCGGCGCGCGGCACATGCCCGAGCTGTGGATCGTGTGCATAGCGGCCGCCGTCGCGCTCGGCGAGAACCGTGCGCGCCCCGAGCACGAAGTTGGGATAGGCGAAGAGATATCCCCAGGTCGCCGCACGGACGGCAAATTCCAGTGACACCAGGCCCATCAGGATGGCGCAAACCACCAGGACAGTGCGCCTGAACCACTCGCCGTTGCCGGAGGGACGGTGCGCGCGGGGCTTATTCATCGTTAGCGGCTGGGGCGGAAAGGAAAGATCGACGTGACGCCGGGCGCGCGGGTGGCCGCCACCATAGAGCTTCTCGACGAGATCGTCAGCCATGCCGAGCGGCCGGCCGACCTCCTCCCCAATGCCTACTTCCGCGCCCGCCGCTACATCGGCGGCGGCGACCGCCGCGCCGTGTCCGATCGCGTGTGGGGCATCCTGCGGCGCTGGGGCCAGCTGCGCTGGTGGCTGAAGCGCGCCGGTCATCCGGCCGACCGCACCGCTGCCCTGCCGCGCGGCATCGTCGCCGCCGCCCTCATGCTGGTCGAAGGCCTGTCGCTCGGCGACGTCGAGGCGATGTTCGACGGCGGCCGCTACCGGCCGCAGCCGCTCGACGAGGCCGAGCGGCGCGCGCTGCGCCAGATGGAGGGCCATTCGCTCAGCCATCCCGAGCAGCCCGACTGGGTGCGCCTCAATGTCCAGGAGTGGGTCGCGCCGCACCTCCAGGAGGCCTACGGCGCGGCCTGGGGCCGCGAGATCGCCGCGCTCGAGACGCCGCCGCCGGTCGACCTGCGCGTCAATCGCCTGAAGGCCACCGTGGCCGAGGCGCAGGCGGCGCTGGCCCGCGAGGGCATCGAGACCGAGCCGATGCGCTTTGCCCCCAACGGCCTGCGGCTCAAGCGCCGCCTGTCGGTGGTGGCGGGCGAGGCCTTCCAGAACGGCCTGGTCGAGGTCCAGGACGAGGGCTCGCAGCTCGTCGCCGGCCTCGTCGACGCCCAGCCCGGCATGCAGGTCGCCGACTACTGCGCCGGCGCCGGCGGCAAGACTCTCGCCATCGCCGCCGGCATGAACAACAAGGGCCGCGTCGTCGCCATGGACGTGCTGGAGAGCCGGCTCGACCGCTCGGCCCAGCGCCTGCGCCGCGCCGGCGCCCACAATGTCGAGCGCCGCGCGCTCGACGGCGACAATCGCAAATGGCTGAAGCGCCAGGCCGGCGCCTTCGACCGCGTGCTGGTCGACGCGCCCTGCACGGGGACCGGGACCTGGCGCCGCAACCCGGACGGCCGCTGGACGCTCAGGCCCGACGACCTCGCCGAGCTGGTGCCCAAGCAGGCGGCCATCCTCGACGCCGCGGCACGCCTGGTGAGGCCCGGCGGCGGCCTGGTCTACGCCACCTGTTCGGTGCTGCCGGCCGAGAACGAGCGGCAGGTCGAAGCCTTCCTCGCGCGCCATCCCGACTTCGCCCTCGTTCCCGTGGCCGACGTCTGGCGCGACGCCATCTCGCGCGACACCGGCGCCGAGCCGCCGCCCGAGATCGGCGGGCCGTACCTGCGCCTGTCGCCGCTGCTCCATGGCAC
Organism: Pseudomonadota bacterium; assembly: GCA_023386865.1. Lineage (GTDB taxonomy): Bacteria > Pseudomonadota > Alphaproteobacteria > Reyranellales > Reyranellaceae > Reyranella. Next base: position 43,323 of record JAEWIV010000034.1, on the reverse strand, counting down.
CGACGGCTTCTTCGCCGCCACGCTGGTCCGCCGGCGTCCCGAGCGGAGCGGCCCGGATGGCGGCGACGTGGAGGCGCCGGCCGATACGGAAGCCGCCCGGGACGATGTCCCTCGGGCCGCGCGCGATGACGGCGAGGCGTCATGATCCGCATCCGCCGCGCCCGCTACAACGATGCCCCCGCCATCGGCCGCGTCCATGTCGAGACGTGGCAGTCGACCTATGCCGGCCTGTTGCCCGATTCGCTGCTGGCCGGCATGTCGGACGTCCGCCAGTCGGCCTACTGGTCGCGCCTGCTCGGCGATCCGCGCGAGGCGCGCGGCGTGTTCGTGGCCGACGACGACGACATGGGGGTGGTGGGCTTCGGCAGCTGCGGCCCTGTGCGCGATCCGCCGGAGGGTCTCAGCGGCCAGGAGAGCCGCGTCGGCGAGGTCTACACCCTTTACGTCGAGTCCGACTTCCAGAATCGCGGACTGGGGCGCCGGCTGCTCGATGTCCTGTTCCGCCAGCTCCGCGCCGACGGCTGCGATGCCGCCGTGCTCTGGATGCTGGCCGAGAATCCGACGCGGTTCTTCTACGAGGGGCTCGGCGGGGTGCGGGTGGGCGAGCGGGTCGACACCATGGCCGGCGTCGACGTCGAGGAGGTGGCCTATGCCTGGCACGACCTCGCGGCGCCGCTGGTGCGGCGCAAGCTCGCGACCGATGACTGAGCGGGGCGTTTGCCAGACGGCGACGCCTTGGCTAAGGCAGACGCCGTCATGACGCCGTTTTCCGACCCCTGGATCCTCGACGGGTTGGGCATCCTGCTGATGGCCCTGGGCGCGGCCGGCGCGGGCGCCCTGTTCATCGCCACGCCGCCGCGGCCCGCGATGAAGCGGTCGGTCGGGCCGCTCCGCGTCGTCATGGTGATCGGCGGCGCGCTGCTCATGGTGCGGGCCGAGGCCCTGCGCGACGCCGATCGCGACCTCGACCCGGCCCAGTTCGCCAACCTCGCCAAGGCGGTGAGCCGGTTTCCCGACGTCAGGTTCGAGGTTCTCACGACGCCGTCCGACAAGGAGACCGAGGCCCTGTCGTCGAAGGTGGTGGCGGCCATAACGGCGGGCAGCGGCGCCGCGCCGTCCACCGGAATCGCGCCGCCGCCCAGCACCGTGCCGCCGGCGCCGGAAAAGGGCCTGGTGCTGGTGACGCGCGACAAGGACAACGATCTCGGCCGCGCCGTCGCCGGCACGATCGCGCGCGCCTTCATGGCGGCGCGCGTCGCCGTCATCACCGCCGACGCCCCCGACCTCGCCGCCCGCACGGTGCGCGTCGTCGTCCGGCCGAAGCCCTGATCGCGCGCAGCCCGGGGTCTTTGGCGCGAAGATTCCCCCGTTGAACGCCGCCGCGCCGTTCCGTATATCCCCCCATGGCCGACCGTTTGCTGATCGTCGATTTTGGTTCCCAGGTCACCCAGCTGATCGCCCGCCGCCTGCGCGAAGCCGGGGTCTACTGCGAGATCCATCCTTTCCAGTCCGTCGACCAGGCCAAGCGCAGACAGTTCGACCCCAAGGCCCTCGTGCTGTCGGGCGGCCCGGCCTCGGTGATCGAAGGGCAGGCCCCGTCGGCCGATCCCGCCATCTTCGCCGCCAAGGTGCCCGTCCTGGGCATCTGCTACGGCGAGCAGACCATGGCCCAGCAGCTCGGCGGCTCGGTCGAATCGGGCCATCACCGCGAGTTCGGCCGCGCCGAGCTCGAGGTCAAGCAACCGTCGGCCCTGTTCGACGGCGTATGGCGGCCGGGCGACCGCAAGCAGGTCTGGATGAGCCACGGCGATCGCGTCACGAAGCTGCCGCCGGGCTTCAGCGTCATCGCCACCTCGGAGAACGCGCCCTTCGCCGCCATCGCCGACGAGGCGCGCAAGTACTACGGCGTGCAGTTCCATCCCGAGGTGATGCACACGCCCGACGGCGCCAAGCTCCTGCGCAACTTCGCGCTCAAGATCGCGGGCTTCAAGGGCGACTGGACGATGGCCGCCTTCAAGGACCGCGCCATCGCCCAGGTCCGAGCCCAGGTGGGCAAGGGCCGCGTGATCTGCGGCCTGTCGGGCGGCGTCGACTCCTCGGTGGTGGCGGTGCTGCTGCACGAGGCGATCGGCGACCAGCTGCAGTGCGTGTTCGTCGACCACGGCCTCCTGCGGCTGAACGAGGCCGACGAGGTCGTGCGCCTGTTCCGCGACCACTACAATATCCCGCTGGTCCATGCCGACGCCTCCGAGACCTTCCTGAAGGCGCTCGACGGCGTCACCGACCCCGAGACCAAGCGCAAGACCATCGGTGCGCTGTTCATCGACGTGTTCGCGGCCGCCGCCGAGAAGTTCAGCGGCGCGGAATTCCTGGCCCAGGGCACGCTCTATCCCGACGTGATCGAATCGGTCTCCTTCACCGGCGGCCCCTCGGTCACCATCAAGAGCCATCACAATGTCGGCGGCCTGCCCGAGCGCATGCACCTGAAGCTGGTCGAGCCCCTGCGCGAGCTCTTCAAGGACGAGGTGAGGGAGCTCGGCCGCGAGCTCGGCCTGCCCGCAAGCCTGGTGAACCGCCATCCGTTCCCCGGCCCGGGCCTCGCCATCCGCATCCCCGGCAGCATCACGAAGAAGAAGCTCGACCTCCTGCGCCAGGTCGACGCCGTCTATCTCGACGAGATCCGCAAGGCCGGCCTCTATGACGAGATCTGGCAGGCCTTCGCCGTGCTCCTGCCGGTGCGCACCGTGGGCGTGATGGGTGATGGACGGACGTACGACCAGGCGTGTGCGCTGAGGGCCGTCACCTCGACCGACGGCATGACGGCCGACTACTACCCGTTCGACCACGCCTTCCTGGGCCGTGTCGCCAACCGCATCATCAACGAGGTACGCGGGATCAACCGGGTGACCTACGACATCACGTCGAAGCCGCCGGGAACGATTGAGTGGGAGTGAGCTCAATAGGGTAGTTTGGCATCCTTTTGCGAGCTGTCTTGCTCGCAGCCATTCCATCGCAGCCTTTATTCCTCGCTGGTTGCGGACCGCGTGCGCAAATCCGCAATGGCGTCCAATACACGTCGGATGGTGGTGGCGCCTTCCGGCGTCTGATCCCAAATACGACGAAGGCTGGCATGGGCCTTAGCCCATTCTGTATCCATTTCTTCCTCCTCCTCGAGGCGAGGCACCTTTACCTGCAGAACCTTGCATATCTGCACGACGTTTGCGCTGAACGTCTTGAATTGCCCGGCGCATATCCGGCTCACCTGGCTGGCATGCACGTCCGCCATCTTGCCGAGATCTGCGTGGCTTAGCTTCCTTTTAGAACAGGCGCGTGAAATTCGCTGGCACAAATCTCTAATCTGCTTGTCATTCGGTTTCATGCAAATTAACATGCAAAACCACCAGCGAATTTGCAACGAGGAAAAAATGGACGAGATCCGCTTTTACCGGGCGAGCGAGAAGCCCTACGGCGCGTTCAGCAACCTCTATCGGCGCGACATCAAGTTTGAAGGAGAAACATTCACGACGAGCGAGCACGCCTACCAAGCCGGCAAGGCCCGCAAACCGGCGGTGCGGAAATGGCTTATGGAGGCCCCGTCTCCCGCGCTCCTCGCAATGGCCGCGCACGGGCTGTACTACTGGGACGTGGCTCCCGGCTGGTCGACGAAGAAATTTGATCGTATGAAGTCGGTGTTGCGCGCGAAGTTCACGCAGCACGCTGACCTCCGCGAGCTGCTCCTCTCGACCGGCGATGCAAGGCTAGTGGAGAGCGCTACAGTCGACAATGAAGTCAACCGTCTTTGGGGCGAGGTAAATGGCGTCGGGCGCAATATGCTGGGCACGTTGCTGATGGAAGTCCGCGCTGAGCTGCGGCACGACGGAGAGAGAACGGAAGACTATCTCGTCGCAGCGGAGTAGCCTTCGCTCAAGACCCCGAGGAGCGGATGCTGAGTATTTTGCGGACGTACCGGGCGCCACGATTTCTGAAAAGTCCGCGGGCTCCGGCGTAGGCGCAGTTCTCAGCCGCCAAACGCTGGCCAGCGACGATACCTTCGAGGAGGTCCGCCGCTCTGAGGCGTGCCGTATCCGAACTATGGGTGAGAATCCAATCGATTACGCCGACACTCACCATGTCACCCGAACCGCAAGTGTCCAGAACTTTGGGCGCTTCGATCGCCCGACACCAAATTGCCACGTCGCGGTCGCGGACCTCGAGGCCGGCGGCACCGTAGGTGACGATGCGGACGCAGTCGGTCAGCCGGTCCGCCAAGCGCTCACCCAGCCGGTCCTCCGAATACTTAAGGATCGTCGCGAGTTGCAACGCTTCCTCGAACAGCTCACCGTCTTCAATATCCGAGGGTTCGAAGAATATGATCGCGCCGGCTGAGGCTGCTGTCTTCATCGCCTCAAGGATGTTCCCAGAGAGGCGATCCGCGTAGAAGACGCTACAATGCGTCAGCATAGGTAGGGCCGAGGCTAGCTCCGACTCGCTGATCGGCTGAAAGCGCGGCAGGTCCTCGCGGGTCTCCGGACACACGAAGCTGAATCCATGCTGGCCCGATGCTGTATCCAGTTCTTGGGCCAGAACGGGCGATCGCAGGTCCGAACGACGCGCGATGTAGCGGACGATAGCGCCGGCCTGGGCAAACTCGCGGACAAGCCTTTCGCCCGCATCGTCGTCGCCGAGCGCCAGCACCGGCGCGACGTGTCGATGGAGCATAGCCAATGAGAGTAGGATGTTCCCGCATGATCCGCCAAGCGCTTCACCCGCGAGATCGCCGTCGGCATAAACGCGATCGAGCGCTGTGAAGCCTGTTCCGGCAACGTCAACACGATTGCCATGGCGGAAGCTCGAAACGCGCATGTTCACTTTATGTACTAATGGATCATCATCTGTCGAGTCCAAGTGATGCGACATTAAGGAGAATCTTTCCACCATTGGACGGTAACAGAGCCCGGAGGATTCTCAGAAGGGCGTCAGGTCCGACCGGCCCAGCGCCAAATAACGACCAGCATCCGTTTGCTGTTCCGCAGACGTCACCAACGCTGATCCCAAACCGATGAGAGAGGAGCGCGTGGTCGTTGCCTTGGCGCGAGCCGCTATCTCCGAAGCAAAGCACCTCGGACCCAGCGCGCACCTTCTTCCTTAGCGCCTCCACGACGACAAGCTTGGACGAAGCCACAGGCACAATGTCATAGCTATGCCCGGACCCCATGACACGGATGCGACCATCCGAGAATGGCGCGCAGCCCTGCAGGTCGACTGCGAACCGGTAGGGATGGCGGAGCCGGTCCATGTCCACCATGATCTGGACCTCACGGTGTTTGAATTCCTGCTGTGTGAAGAGGTCTTGGCGCGCATGCAGCCATTCCGCAGTCTCGGCGATTGCCGGATGATTTGGCGGACGGTCGTGTTCAATGTCTACGTCCGCCGTTCGGAGGTGGCCGCCATTGTAATAGCCGATCAGAATCGAGGACAGCATGTCGGCGGGTAACACTTTCCGGAGATCCTCGCCGGCCGATCCGCCCCGCCCGGTCGCGATGCCGATCATCAAGCCCGCACGGTGGAGCCGTACCATCTCGTCGACAATCTCCTGGTCGGGGACTGACCAGCGACCGGCCGTGGTGACTATTGTGCCGTCATAGTCGAAGACCGCGCCTCCGATGTCCGCCCGGGCTAGGACTTCAAGGCGGTCGTGTCCGATGACGTGAAGGGGATCATCGTTCGGATCGTGGGCATCCGATTTCGCAATAGCAGCCCGCTTGTGTCGCACAGGTGGCGGCATCGCATTCGCAAGATCGGCAAGCGAATTATCATCATATATCGACTGTCCGAATTCACCGATGCCGGGTTTGCCAGGATCGATCCCGAGGATCGCACCCATGGCCTCAAGGATGCCCAAGCCGTCGATAATGGCGACCGCATTGTCGGCGCGGCCGCACGATCCGTGATCAAGGGCTAGTCGGCGGAGAGCGTCAGGAAGTACGGCGTCGATTGCTGTCCACGACGCTCGGGAGTCGATGCCGGTCAGCGCAAACATGATTGTCTCGTCTGGGCGATGGTGCAGCCAGCCGTGGCGGCCATGCGCGAGATTCCGGAAGTCAGTGGTCTGCACGTGGCAGAGCGACGCTTCCCAAATTGAGGTCTCCAAGAGCGCCGACATTGGCCTCAGGAGGGGATCGCTGGCAACGACCACAGTGTCCGTGCGCCTGAGGTGCGTTAAGGCGGCGACTAGCGAAGTCCGGGTGACGACATCGCGCATGACGGCCAGCCGGGCGGAGAGGCTGTCGAGGAGGTGCGCCGTTCCGAGTGGATCCCGCGACGCGGCGTCGGAAGCCAAAAGCAGGGCCACGACAGACGACATTAGTGAATGGGTCGCGAGATAGCCGTCCTTCGAATCAGCAACAGGTACGACATGGACAGTACCGCCGCCGCGTCGGACGATCTCAGCTGCGATTCCGTCCTGCTTGCGGGTGACAAGTTGGAGGGATTTGGCCTTGCGATCGAGCGCTGCACGTGCGGCGGCGGCGGCATCAGGGTTGTTCCCGCCGGCGCTGAACAGCCACACGTCGCTGTCGGTAAGTTCATGCTGGTCGAGGACTGCCTGCATAGGCGTCTGCACCGTCGTAGGCCCGAGGCCGAGCGTGTCGCGGCAGCGTACCAGATATTCGGCGACTATCGCGGACCCACCGGATCCAATGGAAAGAGCATGGCGGCCCGCACCCCGAGCGAGACCGCTTGCGAGGGTGCCGGCATCGTAGCCGCGGATCAGTTCTAGTGTGGCGGGAAGCGCGTCCAGCTTGCTACTGAAGACGGGGGTGTTCATGCCGAGCTCGTCGCTTGATCGTAGCTGGCGTAGAGTGGCCCTGAGAGGATCAGGTGAACAGTCATGTCCGGTAGCTCGGCTGGGGTCGGCTCAGGACGATCAAACATGTAACTCTCAGTCTCGAGGTATTGTACGGCCATGTCGTGCTCGATGGCGGCCATCAAAGCGCCGGCCGCGAGCACTTTGCTTCCCACGGGCGAGAGCACCATACGAGGCTCGTATGTCCCTTTCATGGTCATGTCGAAGCGGGCCTTGAGCGTCGAGAGCGTGCGGTAGCAGTCGAGCGGGTTGCGTTCGGATGCATAAACGACGTCACGCGGATCTACTTGCCATTCGTCCTCGAGTTCGGTCCGGTATTCAGCGAGAAGATCGTCGGCCCGTCGAGGATTCCGAGCGGGGAAGGGGAGTAGCGGGCAAATTTTGTAGCGACGTTGGATGGCCGCGCCGATTTGGGTCAGGGCGGACGCCCGTCCGCGCGCAAGTTGCGGGATCCAGACTTGCGCCAGCCCTTGGCCCTCAGCGTCGACAGGCGGGGAGAACCCTTTGACAGTGCCCGCTCGGCTCGACGACACGCTCGAGATCCTATCATCCATCTCGGGGTTGGAGACGATCATGAGATGAAAGGCGCGGTTGCTGACAGTTTCGCAGTCCTCGAGAAGCATTCGCGCGGCTGGGAAGCCTATGCCGATGGAAAGCGCGCTCAGATCGAGGATCACGTCGGTCACTTCATCGGCCACGTGATGCTGTCCGAGCAAGGAGACGATACGTGAACCGCCCACGGGTGCCCCGTCGTCCGCGAAGACGTCCACCCTATAAATCGTGCAGTCCGGGACGACGGCCTTCAGCGCGGTTTCGTTCTCGTCGGCCCGTCTGATCAGCGCTTCCGAAGCGCCGGGCCTTTCCTCGCGGATGAAGATGGCAGACAAACGGTTGCCGAGTGTGCCTGCGAGCAACTGTGCGATGCGGCGGGACCGAGGATCGAAGCCTGCTGCCGCAACGAGTAGGACGCGCCGCGAAGTTTTGGCGAAATAGTCGGCCACGAAGGCGTCTACTTCATTGTCGAAATTGGTGATGCAATTCTCCCAATGCTTACGCATTAGCCAGCCCCGTCACCTTACGCAGGTAGTCGACCTTTTGAGGCAGAAAACCACCACGGTTAAAAGTCAGGCCGTAGACGAGACCAACTGTGCCTGTAAGCTCGATGAGAGCCCAAAGCTTGCCGCCCTGTCCGTAGCTGCGCTCGATGGTTATCGCGCCGTTGGCAATTGCGTACTTGAGAATCAAGCCCAGCTCGTCATCGGGCGACAGCGCCTCCATCTCCTCCTCAAGGATGCCGATCGCGTTGGCGCCCGCGCCGAGCGGCGCGTTGGGAAGGAGGGATTCCTCCCTGCAGTCGCGCCCGATTGCGTCGACCATGTCTCGCACTCGTTGGGCATGGGGGAAGGCCCACGCGTCCATCATGGATTTGGCCTTATCGAGCAGGATCGACTGCTGGTCTCGCGCCGGCAAGGCGAGCGTGTTGTTGCGGATAGCCCTAGTCTCGATGTTGGCGACAAGAGCACCCGCGAACTGTAGGAAGACCTCAGCATTTTCATTGCTAGCATCGCAGATGTCATCGACGCCGTAATGGAGGGGACGACCGTACTCGTGGTGCAGATGCAAGCGGGCACCATGGGCAACGTCGGCATCTGCCTTGAGCGGCGTCTTAGGGTCGGGGTCTATCTCCTCGAACAGCGAGGGTGTCGAGCGGGCTATGCGGACCGCGTACCGATGCAGCAGTATGCGCTTCATCGCCAGTGCGACCTCAGGCCCGTCATCGTAGGACTTTGTGCGTTGGATGAAGTCATCCACGATGTCGTCAATCTCTTTGCGTCGAGTCGCTCCGATTTTCAGCTTGCTCTGGTCCTTTGCGACCCGGCCCTCGAGTTCCTTGATCTGTCCAGGGCTGAGCTTCGGGGGCTCGCTGGGCACGAGGCGATCGATATCGGTGGCGTTGCGATTTCGCAGGCCTTCGACCATTGGTAGGTAGCGTTTGGCCATGTCGCGGGCCATGGTGCGAAACTGGCGGCGTGCAGCCTCCTTCTTCTCATCTCCCTGCATACGGATGTCGACGAAGTCGCGGCCGGTGGCGCGGTTGTGCGTCGGCTGGCTGGCGGGGGAGCGCATGACGGCGCCTGGGCTAAGCGCGTCTAGCCGCATCATCATCCAGCGGCCGAACTTCATCTCTCTATGTGAGAGCATACCAAACATAGCTTCGAGCTGATCGTGGTGAAGGGCGTGCACGTCGTCGAGCATGACGAGAGGGCTCATCTCTATGGTGTCGCCGTTCCAATCGATGCGGATGCGGCTGATGGCGTCGAACGGCGCATAGGGCGCTGTCGCGGCCGCCGGCAGATCCTCCAGCTTGGGCGCCCTGAGTCCGGCGCTTACGGAGTATATCGCCCGCTGAACTGCGAGTGCCCGATCGCGAATGCCAACGGCGGATAGACCGCCGATCTGCTCCAAATGGGCCTCGTAGTTGGCACGAGGAATAAACTCGATCGCGTCGATGCTGCGAGTCCTGTTCGCGGTTAGGTTGCGAATAAGGCCCAACATGGCGCGAGCCTGGACGAACCAGAAGGCGAGCTTGGTTTTGACATTGGAATCGTAGGGGAGTTCCCAGAAGTCCCGGTATTCGGACTCCATCGGCACGCGCACCGCGGCTACATTCGGCTTCCCGCCCTTTAAGAAGCCTGCCTGTGCGAGCGCATCGGCGAGCGCGCGGTTGGTTGCATTGGTCTCGTCCTTGAGGATGGTCTCCACCATTCTGAACTCGGCCAGAGTGGCGAGCATGGTTTTGCCGCTGCCCGGAGCGCCGATGATGCGGACCGGCACCTCGAACATATCATCCTGATTTTGGTTCGTAGCCAGGAAGGTCGTGAGCGGCGCTGGGCTGACGATCGAGAGGAAAGACTCGTCCTCCCGGACGTATTCGGTGGCCCGGCGGAGGAAGGGGTTCGCCATGGATCAGCCGTGCCTGTCGCGACGGAAGAAGAGGGGACGCATGGGTTCGCCCAGCGTGCCCTCGGTCTCCGCCCACAGAATTGGAATGGCGTTATTCGGCGTGTTGTGTTCCAGCACCAGCGGCAGTGCGCAGTCGGCATAACCATACTTCATGTCGGCTTGGCCCGCCTCCTTGCAGTGCTTCTCGAGGCGTTTGAACAGCTCGTGATCATAGCACCGTCCGCACAGATCGACGATCGGCCCGTCTGCCGGCTTGGTCGGAGTCGCGACCCGGGAGGTCTCGTCGATCGTGGCCACTCTCAAGTCGCTAGGCAGCAGCATACCCTCGGTGATAAGGGCCTTCCCAAAACTCTTGTTCTGCAGCCTCTGATTAGCATCGGCAACACGTTCTACCAGGGCGTCATGCGCCTGCTGGGTCGACACGTAGTGGTGGATGTGCAGTGTGTAACCGTCGGCCAAGGGAAAATCACCCTGAAGGCGCTCCTTAGCGTCCTGAACGATCTTCTCAAACTTGTAGAGCTTGCCCTTGGGCCTGCCGTCGGGGAAACGAATGAAGGTGGTGCCTGAGGCAGTGAAGTCGTCGATCAGGTAGACGTCGTCGAATCGTGCGTCGTTCCCGAGCTCTTCCTTGAGGTCGCCGGCCACGCTCTTCCACTTGTCGTCGTCGACGTTCATCATGGGGATAATCTGCTCCTGCGAGAGGCGTCCCGCGTTCGCCCGCCGGAGTACATCGATGCGGCTTCCGTCGCTGAGTCCGACGAAGAGGCAGCGGCGTAGGCGCCGCCTGAAGGCAGCTGCGCCCGCGGCCGTCTTCCATACTTCATAGGGCTTTATGCCGAGCTCGCTGCCGACTGAATGACGGAGATAGGGGGTCACTGTCTCTGGGATAAACGTCTCGATCACGCGCTGCATCTCGAGCGTTGAAATGTAGACCAGACGCGTCTTTACGAAGGCGTAGGCGGCGGCGCGGTCTGCCTCTGCGAAATGGCGCAGCCAGGAGACCAGGCTCTCCAGGAAGCGAACTCCGGCGCGGAAGTCCGAATAGCCGTCATACTTCATCGAAGAGATGAGGCGCAGCCAAGCGTATTCCCTTGTCGCGACCTCGTTATCCCACTTCATGACGTCAGCCACGAGGTTGAGGGCGAGCGCATTGATCATCGATGTGATGCCCGACGGAGCTGTGTGACCCGGTGCTTGTCGCTCCTCTCTAAACCGAGTGGTGGTAGGGTGGGCATGGGTTGCCTAAGTATAGGCACATACACTCGTCGCGCCAAGCCAATCACGCGTATATGCACGGGGGATAGGCGTTTGCGCGCTGCTGCCGGTCTATCTACAGGATCTGCCGCTACAACGGGACGAGCCCTGAAGTTGCATCGGGGTGGCCGGTCTCGCAGTATCGCCCGGGCTCACGCCGATAAGAGGCAAACCGGGCGGAGGAGGGCGGCGATGCGCCACTACACGCAAACCCTGCGCGAGCGCGGCGAGATCCTCGACGTTCATCGCGAGGTCGACCCCAAGCACGAGCTGGCGGCCGTGACGCAGGCGGCGATGCGGCGCTGGAACAAGCCCATCCTGTTCCACCGCGTCGGCGGCACCACGCTGCCGGTGCTGACGAACCTCTATGGCTCGCGTGAACGCCTGGCCGAGATCATCGGCATCGCCCCGGGCGATTTCTGCCGCCAATGGACCAACCTGACCGGTCTCGGCGGCACGGTCGCGGGACCGCTGAAGCGGGAGGTGCCGGCGGCGCCCGACCTCGTCGACTGCCGGATGAGCGACCTGCCGCTCCTGACCTACAGCGAGCGCGACGGCGCGCCCTATTTCACCTCGGCGATGTTCGTCGCCAAGGAGCCCGAGACCGGCGTGCCCAACCTCTCGTTCCACCGCTCGATGTACATCAGCGACAAGAAATGCGCTGCCGCCTCGCGCCGCGCCATCACCTGACGCTCTATCACGAGAAGGCCGCGCGAATGGGCCGGCCGCTCGAGGCGGCGATGCTGATCGGCCCGCCGCCGACCGCCTTTCTCGCCGCGGCGGCGCCGGTGCCCTACGACGTCGACGAGCTCGAAGTCGCCGCCAAGCTCGCCGGCGCGCCGATCGAGATGCGCCGTGCCGGCATATCGACCTGATGGTGCCCGCGACCACCGAGATCGTCATCGAAGGACGGTTCCTGCCGAACGAACGGCGCCCCGAAGGGCCATTCGGCGAATTCATGGGCTATTACATACCGGTCGGTCCGCAGGCGGTGTTCGAGGTTTTAGGCGTCACGCGGTGGCCCGACGAAAGCGTCGCGGAGCAAGGCATGCGGATTTCCGTAAGCGAGGCCAAAGGCCAATTGACCGAGCTGGTGCGCCGCGCCGAAGCCGGCGAAGAGGTCGTTCTCACGCATCATGGTCAGGCAGAGCTCCGGCTGGTTCCCGTCCGGGCGCTGCTCGACAGGATGTCCCGCCGGGCGTTGCTCGAAGCGACGCGCGCCGCGGGCGCTGCCAAGGCCAAGGCCGGGCCGAGCGCCGCTCGAAGCCAGGATATTCTCTACGGCGATGACGGATTGCCCGGGTGATCGCCGTCGACACCTCGGCATTGATGGCGATCATTCTCGACGAGCCGCAGGCCGCCTCGTGCATCGCGGGCCGCGCTCGAAGCCGAGGAAGACATCCTCGTGTCGGCCGGGACGGTGGCATAAGCGCTGATCGTCTCGGGCCGCCGAGATGTCGGCGGCGAGATGGCAAGCCTGATCGATGGGCTCGGTTTTGAAATCGTGACGATCACGCCGGCCGCGGCCCGGCGCATCGCCGAGGCCTATGGGGGATGGGGAAGGGGCGTCCATCCGGCAGGCCTCGATGTGGGCGACTGTTTCGCCTACGAGGTGGCGAAGGAACACGGCTGCCGCTTGCTCTACATCGGCAAGGGTTTTCCAAAGACCGATGTCGAGGACGTTCTCTGAAAAGGACCTGGTTGCTGGAAATACGACAACATCCCGCGGGTCCATGGTGACGCCTCCGAGGCCTTCCTGAAGGCGCTCGACGGCGTCACCGACCCGAGCAGGAGCGCAAGGCCATCGGCGCGCTGTTCATCAACGTCTTCCAGGAGCACGCCTCCAAGGTCGGCGGCGCGGAGTTCCTGGCCCAGGGGACGCTCTACCCCGACGTAATCGAAATCTGTCTCGTTCACCGGCGGCCCGAGCGTCACCATCGAGGGCCACCACAATGTCGGCGGCCTGCCCGAGCGGATGCAGCTCGAGCTGGTCGAGCCGTTGCGCGAGCTGTTCGAGGACGAGGTGAGGCGCTCGGCCGCGAGTTCGGCATGCCCGCGAGCCTGGTGAACCGCCATCCGTTCCCGGGCCCGGGCCTCGTCACCCGCAGGGGCTGGCCTTTACGGCGAGAAAGCTCTCATCGTCGCTTGAAACGGGTCGATGCCGGCCTCGTCTGCGCAAAGGTCCTTGACCCTGGTCACAGGCGCCATGGCACCCTTGGCGACGTCGCGGCCTTGGCTTTCGTCAGGAAATGGCTTGGTTGCGTCGTTCGTCTGTAACGATCGTCCCATTCGGTACGTCACCCATTTATCGGATGGAGGCCATTGGGTATGAATCGCGGGCCAGCGGGCAGTCCGCCTGTCGACAGAATCTCTCAGCAGTTCAAGTCCCTCGAGAAGGCCGAGGCCGGACTGCCAGCCAAAGTCGTCCGGTTCGTGGTGGAAGGTGACAACCCGTCGATCCTCTCGACCCTTCAGGGCAACGCCGCGCGCAACGCCTGGCAAAAGCGTTTGTATCGGTATTCGGCACGCCACGAGGTACAGGTCTTCACCAATCTGGCCGACTGGCGTGTCGACCAGATGCGACGCATGGGCGAAGCGATCGCCGCAGTAGAGCCAATTGGATCCGACTACGGCTATTTCGGCACGAAGAAGTCGCCCGACTGGTTGCGCCACGTCGTCACGATGTGGGTGGGTGGCGGCCGCGAGGCGCAGCCGACCGCAACGCTCTTGGCGCTGGCGGAAGAAACGGGCCAGGCCGTGCCATTGATGCTCGACATCCTGCTCCGCCGCGACGCGGTTACCTACCGGTCCAACAGCGTCGGCTGGTTTGAGGGCGTAGACCAATGGCTCGCCGGCGCCCATGAGTCCGTTCGTGCCGCCGTTCCCGGATTCAGCGCGGATATGCGTGCGGAGCTCGCGGCCGCGATCGGCCTCTTCAAGCTGCAGCACGTCTATATCGACTTGTTGTTGGATATCGCGATCGGATCGTCCAAGACGGCCCGCACCGCAGCCCGCCAGGCGCTGACGGGTGCAAACGCAGCGGTGCTGGCCGACGCCCTTCGCGCCCGGTTTCCGACGTTGGCGCCGAGCGGAAAGGTCGCGCTGGTGGAAGTCGCGGCGGCGCTGGGCGACGCGGCTCCTGCGCTCATGGCCGCGTGGCGTACCGGCGAAAGCTCGGCCACGGTGGTCGCCGCGCTCGATCGCCTGTCCCTGGCTGTAGCGCCCGCCGCGTCTCCATCCGGAGCCGAGACGCCATCGCCACCGCGCGTCGACGGGCCCGAAGGCTATACTGCGGTCGACGGCAGCTGGGTCGGGCTGCCGCCGTGCGCGCCGTTGCCCGGACCAAGCCCCCTACCGCCTGAGTTGCTGCGGCTCCTCGAACCCGCGATCGCGGAGTTCAATCGCGAGCTGTCGGCGTCGAAAGCCGAGGCAGCCGAGGTCACGGCAAGTACGGGCGAGGTCTGGCATCGGCTCAATCGGTTCAGTTTCAAGGACCAGCGCGATCTGGCGCGGCTGGCGCGATTGGCCAATGGGGCGCAACCGATCCAGATGGGACGAGATCAGTGGGCGGTGGGCTGGTTGGACTCCCACCAGCTGAAACAACACCCGACCGTCAGCTCGTTCCTGCACGACTCGCGCCTCACACTCTATCACCTCATTCGCCTCGCCGTGGCGATGAGCAACGGTTACCTCCCGCTCATGCTGCGCGGAACGAGCGGGCCGGTCGGCACCGCCGTTCGGCATCGTCTCACGCAAGGGGCCGATATCCGCGCCGTTCTCGCACTCTGGCAGGGTGCGGGCGGGCACGACCTTATCAAGGACCACCTCACACGGCGGCCGGACTTGCCGCTGCCCGAGCTGGAAACGCCCATCTGGCCGGTACTGTGCCAGCGTTTCGCCCAGCTGGACGAAGCGCTGGGACTGGCGCCGCAGAGTGGCAGCGAAGCTATGCAGCGGATGCCCGCGATCGACCTGCTCCGCAAGTTTCCCAAACTGCCCGAGCGCTATCGTGGCCCGTTGATGCTGCTCGCCGACGACAGTTCCGTCACATTGCGCCAGGCGGCGCGGGCATTGCTCGACCGGACGCCGGATCTTGGGCATGCGATCGCCTTGCAGCTCCAGGACCGCAAGCAGGCAACGCGCGCCAGGGCGGCAGGTTGGCTTGCGGCGCGAGGCGAACGCCAGCAGGCGCTGGCGATCCGCGAGGCATTGGCGAAGGAGCGCAGCGATCTTGCCCGCGCCGCCATGATCTCGGGGCTCGAACGACTGGGCGAGGACGTCTCTGAATATTTCGATCGTGCCATGTTGTTGGAGGAAGCGAAGGCCGGTCTCGCCCGGTCGCGGCCGAAGGGCCTGGAGTGGCTGCCCTTTGATCGCTTGCCCGCGCTCAAATGGAAAGATGGCACGCCCGTCGATCCACTGTTGCCGCAATGGTGGGTCTTGCTGGCCGTCAGGCTGGGGCAACCGGGCGGCAACGCGCTGATCAACCTGTGGCTCGACCAGCTGCAGCCCGAAGATGCGCAGCGGCTCGGCTGGATGGTCCTCAGCGGCTGGATCGACGAGGACACGCGCGTGCCGACCGACGAGGAGGCGAATGCCTATGCGCTTCAGCATGTCGACGCGACGCTGCGACAGAATCTGAGTTTAGCGAAGCAATTTCCAGGAAGCGCCCACCATTGGCCGATCGACAAGGACGTGGTGTTCGCGAAGCTCAAGAAGATGAAGGCCGCAACCTGTCTGGGAAGCGGGCTGGAGAGCAAGGGCGTGCTGGCGCTGGCAACGCGAATGAACGGATCCGACGCCGCCCAGTGCGTGCGGCGATTCCTCAAGGATCATGGCTCCCGCGTCTCCCAAGCCAAGGGGCTGTTGGAGCTGCTTGCGGCGATCGGCAGCGATTCGGCGCTTCAGCTGCTTCTGTCGGCGGCCAATCGGTCGAAGCAGCGCTCCGTGCAGGCGTATGCCGCGGTGCTTGTCGACGCGGTCGCAGGACGCAACGGCTGGAACGGAAGCCAGCTCGCCGACCGCACGGTCCCGACCGGCGGCTTCGGCGCTGACGGCATGCAGGAGCTCGACTGCGGAGGGAGCCGCCGCTACCGCCTTCAACTCGATTCCCAGGACTCGGTGGTCATCCTCAATGCCGAGGGGCGCAAGGTGAAAGGCCTGCCGGGTCCGAGGGTCGATGAGGAGCGTGCCGTGGTGGAGGCGGCGAAGAGGCGGCTTGCCGGCACGCGGAAGGAAGTGCGGCAGGTGCTCGCCGCGCAGGCCGAACGGCTGCAGCAGGCGATGTGCCTGCAGCGAAACTGGACGCGCGCCGAATGGGAAAACTTCGTCGTCGGCCATCCGATCGTCAGCCGGCTTGCCATCCGGATGGTATGGCTTGGCCTCGATGCCGAAGGGCGAGTGGTCACTACGTTCCGTCCGCTGGGCGATGGAAGCTACACCGACGCCACCGACAGCGGGATCGACCTTGCGATGCTCGCACATATCCGGCTGGCGCACGCCTCGCTACTGGATGAAGCGACGGTCGCGGCGTGGCGAACGCACCTTGTCGACTATGCGGTGAGCCCGCCCTTCGATCAACTCGGGCGCGAACCGCTTCGGCTCGCCGAAGGGCAGGGAAGGGCGCGCACCATCACTGACCGCGTAGGCTGGATGGTCGAGAGCTTCAAGCTGCGCGCCGCAGCGACCAAACTGGGATACCGGCGTGGTCGGGCGCAGGATGGCGGCTGGTTCGTGACCTATGAGAAGACCTATGCCGAAGCCGGCCTGGTCGCGGAGATCGAGTTCACCGGCAGCCCGCTTTCGGAGGAGAGCCGGCCGACCGCGTTGCAAGCGCTGAGCTTTCGAGCACTGCGTGCCGGCACGGGCAGTGGAGGCCAGGTTGCGCTCGCCGACGTGCCGCCGGTCCTGCTCGCGGAGTGCTGGTGCGACCTGCATGACATCGCCGGTAGGGGGACGGGTTTCGATCCCGAGTGGCAGAAGAAGGCTTGCGCGTGATGTCCGAGATGCGGCCGATCCGTCCTCCGGCGGAGCAGCGCTATGCTGCCGAGCTCGAGATGTTGAACGCGGACGATCACTTTCCCCGGCCGGCCGGATGGCGGCTCTCGCCGAGGGCGGTGCGCCGGTTCCTGCTCGGTGACCCCAAGGCCGGCGTCTCGCGCAAATTCTATGGCGACGACCCGCTGGTCGACCGCGCGATCGTCACCTTGATGAGCCAGCAGGGCCTGATGCTGGTCGGCGAGCCGGGCACGGCCAAGTCGCTGCTCTCCGAGCTGCTCGCCGCCGCGATCTGCGGCACGTCCACCTTGGTTGTACAGGGGGCAGCCGGCACCACCGAGGACCATGTCCGCTACGGCTGGAACTATGCGCTGCTGCTGGCCGAGGGTCCGAGCGAGCGAGCATTGGTGCCTTCGCCGGTCCTCAACGCGATGCGCAGCGGTCGGATCATCCGGTTCGAGGAGATCACCCGTTGCCCGCCCGAGGTGCAGGACGCGCTGATCTCGCTCCTGTCCGAAAAGGCGCTGGCGCTGCCCGAGCTCGGCCCTGATGCAGTCGCCGGCGCCGTGTCAGGCTTCAACGTGATCGCCACTGCCAACCTGCGCGACCGCGGAGTTCACGAAATGTCGAGTGCCCTCAAGCGGCGCTTCAACTTCGAGACGGTCCATCCGATCGCCGACCCGGCGTTCGAGCGCGAGCTGGTCTTGAAGCAGCTCGGTGAGCGGCTTGGGAACGCGGGCGTGACGGTCGTCGGTGAGCGCGACGTGGCTGAGGTGCTGGTGCGCACCTTCCACGACCTGCGCACCGGTCGGACCGCCGAGGGTGCGAGCCTCAACCGGCCCGACGCCGTCATGTCCACAGCGGAAGCGGTCAACGTGCTCCACGCAGCGGCGCTCGAGGCGGCCTATCTCGACGATGGCAGGCTTTCGGCGGCACACGTCGCCCGGCAGATCCATGGCGTGGTGCTCAAGGATTCGCCCGAGGACAGCAAGCGGTGGCGCGCCTATGTCGACCATATCGTCAAGGAGCGCGCCGGACGCTCGGGCGCATGGAAGGACTTCTATCAGGCGGCGCGCTCGCTGAAGCTGGGCTGCCTACGGTGAATGGTATCCCGCTCCACGATCCCTCGAGGCAGCTTTGGGTGGTCCCGATCCGCCACCACAGCCCGGCCTGCGCGGCGCAGCTCGAGCGGCTGATCGCGGCGGTCAGACCGGCCGCGATTGCGGTCGAAGGACCGTGTGACTTCGATCCGCTGATCGACCTTCTGTGTGATCCACGGACCCGCGCGCCGGTCGCCGTCGTCGCGTTGCGCGAGGTGGAGGGGGGCGACGCGACGCGCCGGATGGCGAGCTACTTTCCGCTCTGTGCGCACAGCCCGGAGCTGATCGCGCTCCAGGCGGCTGCTGCGGATCGCCTGCCCGTCCGGTTCATCGACCTGCCGTCGACATCGCGCGAGATGCTGGTGGATGGGGCGGGAGAGCCGGCTCGGTCGCTGCTCGGCGACGAGCAGCCGTTCGACGCCGGCGCCTATGTCACCGCGCTGGCAACAGAATTGGGCTGCCGCGACGGCAATGAAGTGTGGGACCACCTGTTCGAGGCGCGGATTGCCGACCAGGACTGGCACGGCTTCTTCGGCGATGTCGCGCGCTATTGCGCCTGCATCCGAGGCGCCACCGAACCGGCGCAGATGGCGCAGAACGGCACGTTGGCACGCGAGGCGCAGATGAGAGCGGTTCTGTCCGAGATGCGCGCGGTCGTTTCCGGGCCGATCGTTGCCGTGGTCGGTGGCTTTCATGCCTCGGCGCTGTTTGAGGCAGCGGTGGCCAAGCCCGTCGCGCCTGGGGCGGGCACCGCCCGTTCGTACCTGGTTCGCTACGGGATGCGCCAGCTCGACGCTCTGAGCGGTTACGGCGCAGGCCTTCCGTTGCCGGGATTCTATGACCGGCTATGGCAGGCACGTGCGGACCAGGGGCAGGGGCTGGCGCTCGTTCTCATCACCGGTTTCGCCGCGCATTTGCGGTCCACCAGCGGGGTCGAGGCGCCGTCCTTTCCGGTGATCGCCAATGCCATTGAACAGGCCGAGCGGCTGGCCAGCCTGCGCGGTCGCCCGTTTCCGGCGCGCGACGACATTCTCGACGCGGTCAGGTCGAGCTTCATAAAGAATGAGATCCCGGTCGAGCAGGTGCCCCTGCTCGACGAGCTGCGTTCTTGGCTGACCGGAGCGGCGATCGGCGAGGTGCCGCCGTCGGCCGGATTGCCACCGCTGGTGGAGGCCGTGCGGGCGCAGGCCCGGTCGCTGGGCTTCACTGTCGCCGATGGCGAGCGGCGCAGGCGCGCGCTCGACATCTATCGAAAGCCGCGGCATCGCGCGGCGAGCCGCTTCTGTCACGCCATGGCTCTGATCGACGCGCCGTTCAGCCGGCGCACCGCCGGCCCCGACTTCCGCAACGACGTCTCGCTCGACCGGCTTCACGAAGTCTGGTCGGTCTGTTGGTCACCGCTCGTCGAGCTACGCCTGATCGAGCTTTCCGAAGCGGCCGATACGTTGGCCCAGGCGCTGGCTTTCGTGGTCTCGCGGAAGCTAGCTGGGCTTTCCGAGCAGGGTAAGGGGCGGAGCGCGCTGGCGGCGGTCGACCTGTTCGCGACCGCCTGCCGCGCCGGTCTCGGCGAGCAGACGCGCGCCATCCTCGCGCTGGTCGAGGCCCAGATCATCGAGGATCCGCAGCTCGCCTCCGTGGTGGCTGCGCTGGCGGACCTGGTGCTGCTTCGCCGGGGGCGTGAGGTGTTGGAAATTGCCGACAGCGGCCCGCTCGATCATCTGATCGCCGCTGCCTGGCGTCGTGCGCTGGTCTTGCTCCCCGAGCTGGCCTCTTGCGGCAAGGAGCAGCTCCGCGGGGCCGTGAGCACTCTTGCCGATCTGCGCGGGCTGATCGAGCTGGCGCGATCATCCCAAGCGAAAATCGAGATTGGCCTGTTTGACGAAGCGCTCGCCCGCCTGCAGGCGCAGCCGCTTGCCCCAATGCTGGCAGGTGCGGTCACAGCCTTTGCGCTGCTGGACGGCCAGGGTGACCTGCGCGCCCTGCACGAGCGGCTGCACGGCGAGTTGATGAGCGGCTATGTCGATCCAGGCGAACGGCTGGGATTCCTTGGTGGCGTGATCGCCATTGCCCGCGAGCTCTTGTGCACAGTGCCGGAAATCATCACGGCGCTAAGCGATGTCGTCGCAGAGGCCGACGACGAGACTTTCGACGCGCTCCTGCCGCACCTCCGCCTCGCACTGATGCCGCTCGACCCGCGCGAGGTCGATCGCCTGGCCGAGGAAATCGCGCGCCGCGTCGGCGGGCGCCCGGAGCAGCTCATCGTGCGTGTCGCGATCTCGGAAGGCGAGCTCGAGGACAATCTCCAGCTCGACCGCCAGTTGGTTGCGGTGCTGCAACGGGACGGCGTGACATGAGCGATCCCGTCCTGTTGCGGCGGTGGCGGCTGGTGCTTGGACGTTACGCCGAACGGTCGCTTCCCGCCGAGGGAATGAGCGGCGCCCAGCGGAGGGCCGATCGAGCGCTCGATTATCTCTATGCCCGCGAGATGGAACGGCGCGGCCTCGGACGCGGCGAGGATGCGACGGGTCGCGCGGGTTCGCTCGATCCGAGCCAGCTCACGGCGCTCGGCTGGCTAGCCGAGCTGCGCGACCTGTTTCCGCAATCGGTGTGCGAGACGTTGCAGGCGCACGCGATCGACAATCTCGGCATGCGGGAGCTGCTGTCCGATCCCGCGGCGCTCGACGCGCTGGAGCCCAGCAAGGACCTGCTCAAGGCCCTGATCGCCGTCAAGGGCGCGGCCGATCCGGCGTTGCGCCAGAAGATCCGCGAGGTGGCGCGTCGGATCGTCGAGGACATCGTCCGCCGGCTACGTCTTCGCGTCGAGACGGCGCTTGCCGGGCGGGCGAATCACTTCCGGCGCAGCCAGCTGAAGTCGATGCAGAATTTCGACTGGCGTGCCACGATCCGCGACAATCTCAAGAACTGGGACACGGGGCTCGGCGTGGTCGTCGCCGATCGCCTGCGCTTCCACGGCCGCAGTCGCCGTCGCCTGCCCTGGACGATAATCCTTTGCGTCGACCAGTCGGGATCGATGTTGGCTTCGACCATCTACTCGGCGGTGATGGCCTCGATCCTCACCGCGTTGCCCGCGGTCGATGTGAAGCTGATCCTCTTCGACACCTCGATGGTCGATCTCAGCAGCGAAGCCCACGACCCCGTCGACGTGATGATGTCGATCCAGCTTGGCGGCGGTACGAACATCGCCGCGGCGCTCGAATATTGCGAGACGTTGATCAGTCAGCCGACCCGCACGGTGTTCGTTCTGGTCAGCGACTTCGAGGAAGGAGGATCGGTGCCGCACATGCTGGCGGCGACGCGGCGTATGGCGTCGGCGCGCGTCATCCTGCTGGGGTTGGGCGCGCTCAGTGATGATGCCGCTCCCGTTTACGATCGGCTCATGGCCGAGCGGCTGGCCGCGTGCGGCATGGAGATCGCAGCGATGACGCCGGACCGGTTCGCCGAATGGATCGGGGCTGTCATTGCATGATCGACGCTGCGCTCCAAGCCAGCTTGGCGGCGTTCGACGATGCCGCGCTCGCGACCCTCGCCAACCCGGGGTTGGTGCGGCGTGCGCATCGCGATGTCGAGGAAGGCAAGCTGCGGCTGATATCCGCGGGCGACGGCAGGGCGGCGATCGAGGCGGACGGACAGCTGGTCACGCTCGACACGAGCGGCCCTCGCGGGGCCGACTGCGCGTGCCGCTCGGTCTCGGTCTGCCGCCACCGCATCGCCGCGGTGCTGTTCCTGCGCAAAGCGGCGGCGGCCGCTGGCGACGAGGATGCCAAGGGCCGGGCGGAGGAGATCGTCGCGGCGCTTGACCCGGCCGCACTTGAGCGCTGGTCGGGCAAGGCCAACTGGCGCGCTGCCTTGGAGCTGATGAACACGGCCACGCATGTCGAGCCATCGGCTACCGCTATCGCGGTCGGATTCGCCGAGCTCGATGAACCCGTCCGTATTTTGCGTGGCCAGGGGTTCGACGGCATCGTCTCCAAGGCGGCAAAGACCCGGGCCGTGGCCTATCACGCGGCCGCGGTACTCGCTGCTCGGCGGCATTTCGGTGCTGCGCGGCCGCAAACCGACGACGATGACAAGGACGTCGCGCCGGACGTGGGGAAGGTCGATCATGGCTTTCTCGACCGGGTCGCCGGGAGCCTGCGCGAAGTGGTGGCATTCGGCTTCAATCTCGCGCCCCTGCCGCTGGAGGAATCGCTGTTCGAGCTCTCGGTCTCCTCGCGCGCCGACAGTCTGCCGCGGCTGGCCGCGATGCTGCGGGCGCTCGCGGCACAGGTGCGACTGCGGCGACATCGCGGCCTCACCTTCGACCCCGACAGGATGCTGGAACTCGCTGCTGCCGCCTTCGGGCTAACGCGCACCTTGGCGAACAGCGATCGGGCGCGGCTGACACGGATCGCGGGCAAGCTGAGGCGCGACTTCGAACCTGCCGAGCTTCTTCACCTGATAGGCTGCGGCGGGGAGCGCTGGAGCACAGACACGGGCGCGCGCGGTGTGACAGCGTGGTTCATTGAGCCGAAGACCGGACGCTTCCTTTCGACCTCGCTCGCTCGGGGCGCCGGGTTGGACCCTGCCTTCAAGCCCGTCGAGGCGTGGCGCGAGCAGCCCATATGGCAGGCCGAGCCGCTGTCGGTGCTGGCGCATGCCCGGATCGCGCTCTCGGGTGCACGCTGCTCCATAGACGACCGCCTTTCCGCGGCCGGCACCGCACGCGCGACCGTCTGCGCGCGGGACGTGCGTCCCGATCCCGCTTGGCCAGGGGTAGTCCGCGACTGGCGCGAGCTGCGTACGGTCTGGCTCAGGCAGACGGGTCTCGGTCTCGAGACGGTCGAAAGCCCCGTCGCCTGTCTGCTGGCCCCGACAATGATCGCACTGCCCCATTTCGATGACCTTGCGCAGCAACTCGTCTGGCCGGTGCGCGATATCGGCGGCGAGTGGCTTGCCCTGACGCTCGACCATGGGGAGCCGGTGCACGCCGCGATCGACGCGCTCCAGGCGAGTATCCGCAGCGACTGGCAGGGCATGGTGCTGGTCCGGCTGATGCGCAAGGGCGACAGGCTGGAAGTGCGCCCGCTGACGCTCTTCGGGAGTGAGGAGTTAATCGACCTCACGCTCGGGCAACAACGTCATGACCACCCCACCGCCCACGACGCCGGGATTGTACAGGATCGGCTCGCCCAGCTCCGCAGGAATGGCGGGCGGCAGTTCGTTCGGGTGCCGCGCCGCGGCACGGATGCCGTGCTGGCAACGGCTTGGCGACAGCTCCTCGACCGTGCCGAGACCGGTCTGGCGCTGGCGCAGTCGCTCGGGGGCGGTGCCGGTGACGGCCTCGTTGCCCATGCCGAACGCCTCGACAGCCATGGGCTGGCGACGCTCGCCGGGCTGATGCGCCGGGCCGGCGACGCCGCGGGGATGCTTGCTGCGGCCTACGGTCTTCTGGTGGCGCGGCAGCAGCGGTGTGAGGCGCCGCTGCTGCGATCGGTGACGACGACGGACTGATTCGCCCTTGTAATGGCCGCGATGATCCCGCCGAGCGCGCTGCGAAGGCCACCACGCGTCTTGCCAACAGCCACTAGTCTCGCCCCTCGAAATCCGCCTTCTTGTCGGAAGCAAGCACTCGGCTACCGACAGCCCTTGCGGTCCTTCCGGCCCGGAAAACATTTCCTCCTGTTTTTGGACTGCAAGTGGCCTTCCGCTGCCAGCATCATTTCGGCGACCGCAATCGAGGGCCGATTTGCGCTATGACAGCGTCAGCGTCGATGGCACCGTCGGGTCGCGCTCCTTCGTTCGCCAGAAGACGGACAATCAGGATCGCATGCGGCTCGTTTCTTGCCTGTTCTGCGACCGGAACCATGTAACCGCCTATCGGGAGCGTGACCAGCGTCCGGTTGGTCAGCGTCTCGGCCGTGTGACCGACGATCAGGAAGTGCGTTCTGCCGTGGTCCTTGGCGATGTAGGCGGCGCGCAGCAACGCGACGCTCGCGACCTGCTGGATGGCCGTCTGCGTTGTCCCGTTGACGATAATGCTGTACTCGTCGCCACCCAGCGCCTTGTCGGTGTAGCCGTATCCCGTTCCCCAGAAAGTATCCGCTTTGGTGTAGCCCGTCGGTCCTTGGCATGCGGCCAAGCAAAGTGTCACCGCAAACAGGGTGAATGCAGGCCATACCCTGCTCGAACGCGACGTTGGGGGATCGCGACCGGGCACTCGGTCCTCGTTCAGAGTGCTTCCAGCCGCGCAAAGAAGGCGGCAATGGACGACCTGATTGCTCCTTCCAAGGCGACCCGTTTTCGCGCCAGACCGACGAATTCCTCGCCGATGGTCTTGGTTTCGGCGGAGTGGATGATCTCGTCAAAAACAGCGGTGCCGGTTGCCGTACGCAAAAGGGTATATCGCACGAACGCATCGACCGTCGTCGTGAAGCTCGCCCGTGGATATCGAAGCTCGATGATCAGCACGCTCAGTCGATAAGGTGCTCCTGCCGGATCCGGACTAAGATATCCATGCGCCTGAAGTGCGGCAGACAGTGCTCTCTGGAACTCGTCGTCGGTCACATCCTCCCAGTTTCCACCGCTCACGCCAACCAGCGCGATCCCGGCGCGGAGCGGAGTTCCTTCGCGGCCTGCCGCCGCTTGCGGAACATCAGGAACCATCTTTTCAAAGCGCGCGGCACATCCAGCCGCCAGAACAAGGACGAACGCGCAGAGCGATGCCCTGATCAGCAGCCGGTGGAGCATTTGCACCTCCCGGGCTTGGCCCCACAGGAAACCTTGCTGCCACCGAGGTGCGTTCCGACGTTGATCCCCATTGCTGCCGCCTCTTTCCGCCGCCGCGCCCAGCTTCGCCGGGCCAAGTCAGCAAGCATTTGAGCTAGATCAAGACGGCGACATCGGCGAAGGCTTCTCCGCTGTTCCGGCACAAAAGTCCGTGGTGTAGCTGACGCCATACAGGTCCTCACCATCGACAATGAGATCGCCGAGGTGCAGACCCATGCGGAACAGAAGGGCGGTTCCGCTGGCTGGTCGCAGTTGGCCTCTGCCATGGCCTGTTGGAAATCGATGGCAGCTGAGAGGGCATCAACAGCACTTGCGAACGCGACCAGCGCGCCGTCGCCCGTCAGCTTGACGAGGCGGCCGCCGTACTTCGTCAGCACAGGCTCAAAGTATTCGGATCGGTTCTTGCGCAGACGCGGCAACGTCCCGCTCTCATCGCGCCCCATTAGGCGCGAGTAGCCGACGACGTCAGCCGCGACGATGGCCGTCCGCAAAGCCGCCTCGACGACCTGCTACCCTGGGCCTATGCCGCCGCTCCAAAGCTCAAGAACGTGGCCTGAAAACGACGCTTACATTGAAGCGCTAGAGCGCACAACCCATTCGAAAGATATTCGAGCTTGCCACGCCGATAGATTGGATGGCTGCGGACCGCGGACGGTCGAGAAGAAAACAAATTCGAGAACCGATTTTCGCGGGAATGCTGCGCCCTCTTCCACCAAAAGACCATCCCGAGAGACACGGACGCGTCTCAACCGTCCGCGGGGGTAAGGCGCGGTAATCTGCGCTCCTGCCACCTACAGGACTCGCCCCATCGAGGGGTTCTGATAGATCCTCTCGTTCCCTTTGGCGTGTGCAGATTGGGGTATTGAGCGGCAAGTGACGGATTCGTCAAGTACGTCGAAAGCGCCGCGCTAGCGCCTTGACGGAGGTCAAGAGATTCGCCGCTTGACTGAGAAAGTCGCGAATTTTCGACCGAGAGCGTCTGTGAGCACAAATAAAGTGAATCCATACGCTTGGCGAAAGAGTGGAGGATGCGTTTCCAATCTCGTTCTGACTGGCAAATAGCACAAGATTGCGTCCGCTACTGCTGACGGCACTCGCATATCGAATGCCATCCAGTGAACCCCACTCGAACAGCCTTGACCGGAAATACTCGGTCACAATCTGAGTGGGAATGTACTCAATATGCACACGCTCGTCGCGTTTCACTGGCTTCATGATGTCGGCTTGAAACTCGTGAAGGAATGTGAGCCCCAAACGTCGTCGACGACTTGCGCCAGAGAAGATGCCTGGAATTGCCGGAAGATCGGCGAGGTCGAGCACGCGAATTTCGCGCGTCAGTTGGAATTCACCAACGAAGGCAGCCTTTGCCCGGATCTCTTCTACGGCTGTTCCGACGGACTCCGCCGCATACATCATGGGAATGCCCGGAGGGTTCATCCGGTTCGATTGTCGAGCCTCGGTTGCCGGAGGTGGACCTAGGTCCAAGGACGTAAGATATGGTCCGCGACCGTCATCCGGTCTCGCGCGAAAAAGCTTAGTCCCGGCAGGAACATTTCGAATGAGGCCAGTGTCTTCCGCAAGAGACGCGATTTCATCGAGAAGGCGTTCTGGGATAAGACGGTCTCGATCTTCTCGTGCCTCGCCGACTCTGTGAAAGAAGAACCGGCGCTTGTGCTTCACCAAAGCACAAAACTCCGACCAGCTTGTCACCAAGACGCTATCAAACGGAAGCGACGTCCAATCGTATTCGCACCAGACTTCTTGAGTGACATAGTCTGGTAGCTCCCGTCGCAATAAGTCGCTGTCACGTGGGAGATCGAGCTCGAGAACATCGAACAGAAGGTCGAACGTGTCCCAATGGGGTGCTTGGTACCCACCCTCTGCGGACTCCCAAGGGAGGTTGTCTACCGCAAATTCGTAGAACTCCTTCAAGCATTCGCGCATGTAGTCCCCCAGCTCATCGATAGGAGCTGTGGGCGCATCGGATTGGTGACAGAACGAGCAGCCAGGAGGCCAATCTTGATCTCGTATCCATTCACGGAGGTCTTCATCAGCGAAGCACTCCTCGCAGACTAAGGGTGAGCGAGCATCGCGCATGAGAGGCTTTGGAGTATTCATTTGCTCGGCTTGTCCGCCGCGAACTTCTGCGCGAGTCGATCCGGTTGAAGCGGATCGATTTGGTAGGCCAGTTGCAGCGCCCATTGGGCCCAATTTGCAACTCGGTCTGCTAGATCACTATGGGTCTTGGTAACGGCTTTGACGGTCGCCATCGAGCCGCCCAGAAAGCCGAGCAGTTCTAGCCCGTCGGAAATCATTCCACCGAGCGCTTCCGGTAGCTGTTTAACCATGAGGCCGTTCGTACCATTCCCACGCGAGGACGCAATGGCGCAGAGGGACACCGATGCCGTGGCAATGGGCTGTTTACAACTGACGGCCCACGGATGGTGAGCTCGCGGCCATACATCCCCGATCCGATGCCGAGGCAGCCTGAAGACGTGCGAGGCGCGGCTGTGGCTCGCCGTGATTGCCGTAGACCGAGTCAAACAACTGCCTGGGGCTTGCGTTCCTAGTTAGCGACCGGTGTCGTCTCCGCGAGAGAGACATCACCCGGCCTGTAGCTGCATCGAGAGATGATTGGCGTAGGCGACCCGACGCCTAACGAAGCCCCCTCTTTGACCCTCGCGAAGGCCGCTCCATTAATAGGCGTCTGCGGCACGCGCGAGAGCAATGGCCTGAGGCTTGTTCGCACGGCAGTCAAAGGTCTTGGCAAGGATACATCGCGTTGGGGACGTATGCTAACATGAGTTGTGTGTCCCTATTCGTATGACGTGGGCCAATGATGGTATTGGCTTGGTTCGCCGATGGCCGATGATTGGACTGATGAGCAGAACGACGCGATCGTTGCGGACTATTTCGCGATGCTCGCCAAGGACGTCGCTGGCCAAGACTACAACAAAGCAGAGCACAATCGTCTCCTGCAGCCGACGGTCAACCGCCCGCGCGGCTCGATCGAATACAAGCACCAGAATATCAGCGCGGTATTGAAGGGCCTCGGAGAGGATTGGATTCCCGGTTACAAGCCTGCCTTCAACTTTCAAATGTCACTAGTTAATGCGGTGGCAAAATGGCTTGATCACCATCCCGACTGGCTTACCTCAGTTGCTCGCACACCCGCGGGCACTCGGCGTCCAGTACCAGAAGATGCTGGCCTTTGGATTGGCCCACCTCCGACGCTGAGCAATGCGCCGCCGCCGGAAGAACTCGAGCAACTGACCGCGATCGCCCGCAAATACGACGTCGCCGAGCGCGATGCCCAAAATCGGGAACTTGGTCGCGCTGGCGAGGAACGCGTGCTGGCCCATGAGCACGCTTCTTTGCGCAGCGCGGGCCGCACAGATCTGGCGGAGCGCATCCGCTGGGTGTCCCATGCGGACGGTGATGGCGCCGGCTACGACATCCAAAGCTTCAATACCGACGGCAGTGATCGCTTAGTCGAGGTCAAGACGACGAATGGCTGGGAGCGCACGCCGTTTCAGATCACTCGCAATGAACTCACCGTCTCTGAAACCAATCGTAAGGAATGGCGACTCGTCCGCCTGTGGAACTTCGCTCGGCAACCGCGCGCATTCGAACTGTGCCCCCCACTCGGGGCTCATGTGACGCTTATCGCGACCAGCTTCCAAGCAAGCTTCCGATGAAAATGGATTTATCAACCGCGATTTCTGGGCTGCCGACAGTAGAGCGATGGCCTAAAGCGCTCACTTTGTGCCGCGAGAAGCAAATGGCGCCCAAAGACCGCGCCACACAGAACTTCTAAACTCAAGCAAGCCAACACTTTTTCGACTTCGGCTCTTGGCGATGCCCACTGCAATGGCAACCCGCTTGGCTGGGATGCCCCGCACCACTCGCTATTCGCGGCGCCGGTGCGGCGTCGGCTTCTCGGCTGTCGTCCCGCTTCGTCGGCGCGGGGTTGAAGTAAGGTGCAAGCTGCCAGAAAGGACACTGTTTCTCAGAGACCGTTTCTGAGAAACGGATCGTTTCTGAGCCGGATCAAGCGCTTAAACGTCCAAGAGACGACAAGGGGCAGTCCAGAAACACTGAAGTCCGGCTCTTTAGAGCCGGACCTGTTTCTGTGCCTGAAGACTTGAAAGAGTGATCGTTGGCATACGAAGCCGCAGAAGCCGCAGCACAAAAAGCCCTGGTCAGTGCCGTTCGCGGACCCCTCTGACAGTCGATCCGAGGGGCCGAAGGGCGAAAGTCGAGTCGGATTAAGGGTATGGACGAAGAGCAGAACACCGAGCACCGTCACGAGCGCCGTACAGTCGTCCGGGCCGATCGCCGGAGGGACCGCAGGAAGTACCTGCTGCCCCAAGAGCACGCCGACCGCGCCCTGGAGGCCTGCCGTGCGGGCGTGTCAGAGACCCACGTCGCGAAGGCCCTCGGAATCAACTACCGGACCTGGATGCGCGTACGCGAAGAAGACGACCGCGTGTGCTCCGCCCTGGTCGAGGCAAGGAAACAGTCGCTGATGGACAAGGAATGCAAACTCCAGGCAGCTGTTTGTCTCCGCCCACGGCATCTCGGCGAGCCACGGGCGCGCCAGGCACGCCTTCAGGCTGCCGAACAGCATGCAGGACGAGTCCCGCCAGATCAACCGCACGCGCGCGTACGCGCACGCGCGCACGTGCGTGAAGCGCCAGGGCCGCCAGACCAAATCGGGGGAAAATGGACTATCGACGCAGCGGCCCGCACGGAAATGCGGCGCTCCGTTCATCCGGACATACTCAGCCCCCTCGCGCCTATCCTCGATAAGCCCGGGACGACCGGGCGCTATGCCTACAACGCGGGGCGAATCGCTCTCGCCGAGATGTGCAAAGCCTGCGCCGCCATGTGCGAGGCCGAGGACGCCCTCCAGACTGCCGCACTACGACCTCTTCACGGCCAGAGAATGCAAAGGGTCGGCGATGTCCGGATCGGCCCAGTTAAATTGCGCCGCCATAGCGGACCCTGGGTGGGGTTCGTAGCGGCCGCCGACTGGACGTTCAATCGGACCGCGAAGACCGTAGACCTACGCCTGGCCGAGATGAAGGCCCATGCGAGCATCCTGGAGGAGAAGATGGCCAAGGAGCTGAGGGAGCGGCCCAGCGCAACTGCCGACGGGCTCTCGGTCGCGCAGAGGGGCAGGGCGCACCCCCGCGCCCTGCACGAGGCGGAACGCTCCACCGCTTTCATTCCTAAGGCCAATGACGAGGACGACCTGCGCAGGGTGGCGGCCGTGCCTTCGGCGCCGCCTCCGCCGAGTGGCATCGGCTCTGAGACATCGAGGACGGTGCACCACCAAGCGGCGCGCCAGCGGAACTCGGTGGAGCAGCGGCAGGCCCGCGCGGTGGCGAACGCCATCGAGCGTGTTATGAAAGCGTGGAACCTCCTCGCATGGCGCTACGCCAACGTGCTCGAGCCCGCCAAAGCCAGGATATTCTAGAGATGACTCACTGCCTAACATCTGAAGAAGGCGCTTGGCCTTCTAGCGAGTAGCTAGCGGGCACTACCTCAGGATGTTGCTATCCAGTCTGCCCTCTTCTTCCCGCCATTCCGCATCCTGTACGCACTGCCAAGGCACGCCGTATGCGCCGAACAACGGTCTGCGCTCCCGATAACTCATGTTCCCAGACTCGTACGACCATCCATCCCAGAGAGCGAAGGTGCCTGTTCACTTTGCGATCGCGCTTCCGGTTGGCAGCAAGCTTCGCGATCCAAAAGGCGCGATTTTGTCTAGGGGCCGCGTAGCAGCGTGGGCAACCATGCCAAAAGCACCCATCAACGAATACTGCGAGCTTGCGGGATGGAAATGCAAAGTCTGGTGTCCCGAACAAAGCGGTATGGCGCCGCCAACCATTAATACGGTTCGTTCGGAGCAAGCGGGCAACCGTCAATTCGGTCGAGCGATTTCCCCGACCTTTGATCTGGGACATAATCTCCGAGCGTCTTTCCGGGGCGAACACATCAACCATTAGCCACCAGAAACTAATCGTCGAGCTGCTTTGAAAAGTCCATCGTTCGCTTGGCTGCCTCCGCCTGCTTACTCTGCGACCAATCAGCAACTTCATTCACGAAATTTTCATTGCCCAGCCCGGGCACAGCAAGGTCCTTGTCTTCCTCGACTTGAATCAACAGGGGGAACCTCACGCCTTGACCACTAACGATCCCCTGTCCGGGTCCGAACCCCGGTAAAAGTCGGCTATCGGCGCGGGTCAAGTTCTCCATAACTCGCTCAACGAAGGACTGATCCCTCGGGTTCACGAGGCGGAAAATCATGTAAGTGTTGCACTGGGACAAGGTGGTCTCGTCGAGACGGCTCGGCCTCTGACTAATGAGCAGAAGACCGACCCCAAATTTTCGGCCTTCGGTGATGACCTTTCGGATGATTTCAACGGACGGGGTATTGGCCTGGCCCTCGCCCGCGGAAGGGATGAAATTGTGGGCCTCCTCGACGACACAAAGTAGGGGCGGAATTTCATTGCTGAGAGATGCGCGCTTCTCGAATAAGTGCTTCAGAACCAGCGCGACCATTGTTGACTGCGTAAGGTGGTCATATCCACCCAGGTAGATGATGCTAGCTTGGCCAGGCCGGACGATTTCATGGGCGCTCGTAATCGGATCCGGCAGCGGTTCAAAAGGATACTCTTTGAGCTGGCCGCGCAACCGCCTATTCGACTCTTCCATGGCCTTCAAGTGGCCCCGGACGATACGAAGGCTACGCTGGACTGCCGGAATTGTGCCTCGGTGGCTAGCTGAACCCCCCTCAAGTTCCTGAACCAGTCGTTCAATGAACACCAGAATGTCGTTGCCATTCTTGTCAATCGTCGTTCTTTCCAACGCCGTCTCATAGGCGCTGCGCTGCGGTTCAGTCAGACCCTGCGTCATCTCGCGAATTAGAAAGGCAACAAGGTCGCGCGTCTCCTCCTGCACTTTGACGTGCGGATGGAAGAGCTTAATCGTGTTTTGCTTGAAGAGCTCACGCTTAGCCCAGAAACCAAGATAGTCGCCGTGGGGATCGAGAATGACAAGAGGATAGTTCGCACCTAGTAGCTCGCGAATGACGCGTCTTGCGGCTACCGTTTTGCCACCCCCCGTCATGGCGAGGATGGCCATATGTCGCGCGACCACAGGGTTTGTCTTAACACGCACCTCAACATCGTTGCGCCCGACCAAATGCCCGAGCCGCAGTCTATGCACATCTTCATCGCCCGTGAGAATCCGCCTAACCGAATCTGGAGGGGGTAGTGAAACCTCAGCGCCGGGGCTCACCGGATAATTTAGCGGGCGGAGGTTCCTGTAATCCCCCTCCGCTGCGCAACCAAGCACGAGCACCTTCGCTTCCGTCTGGTCGCGAGAGAAGGAAAGGATCGTGTCCAGAAGCTTGACGCCCTCATCAGCCAACTCCTGCCCCGCCTCGACCGGCAAAAACGGATTATATCGATCCAACTCGACGATACGCCCCCACACGATCACTTTCTCAGACCTTGCCTCATTATAAGGTCCCGCCGGCACATCCATCTCAACAGCAATCAAATCGCCCATCTTTGCCGCTCGGCTCCTAAGCACAAACCTAAACTCATGCGGAGACGTGTTCCCAACGACCGTACCGATATGAAAACCGAGCATAGGGGTCCTCTGACTTTTCTAATTTGTTGGGCGATAGAAGAAGTCACGTGGCGTATGCGCAAGCAACTGGCGAACCTGAACGATAAGGCGAGGATCGCCTTCGGCCATCGCACGATTGAGGACCGCCGCAGCAAGACGGGCGGATACATTTCGTGAAAGCCAATCCGGGACCTTGGCGTACTTGTCCACAATGTCTAGGCCGGCGCTTTTCGTCGGCTTGCGCTGCCCGATTCATCTCGACACGAAACGGAAAGGAGACATTGCTCGTCTTGACGACTGTGGCATACGGTTTAGGGTAATTCCGAACAACCGGATGCCAAATCGGTCGCGCGCGCGATTCCTGATTCTTCGGAATGGTGACTGGCGTTATGTACTCGCCAGCCGCTAGCACACATCCAAAAAGGAAGTCGTCGGAAATGCCGTATTTCTTGAGAAGCGCAGTGACCTTTAGTCGGTATGACTGGTTGACGATGCGCGCGCTCACGGCCGCGTCGAGAACAGCCCCAGCCAACCACGTTCCTGCGCTGCGCTCAACGACCCCAAGAATAGGGACGGCGTGTCCATAAATGCGGGCAGCGATGTACCCATAGATTGCCATAAACTGCCGCCACATCCGCTGGCCGTCTCGGGGCGGGATATCCGTGACTAGGCGCTCAACCTCCTCTTGAGTGATGCCCACCTTGGCAAGAAAGTCCTCTCGCAAAAACGGAATGTAGTGAGGCTCTCCTTCGTCATACATGACAAACTGGTTGATGAGCGGCCCCTGACAGTAGAGCGTGTCCACGTTCCGATTCGCCTCAAGAAAGCGAAGCCCGGTTAACGCCTCCAACGTATAGCGCGCAGCTTCACCCAGTCGCCTGAGGTCAATTTGGTCGTCGTCGGGCATGCGAACGCCGGTGTTTTTGTCGATGAGATCGCCGACGACGAAAGGTTGGAGATCCCATGCTTCTCTGGTTTCTAAGCTCGTGTCGCCAGCGCGTACACTGTAGATGCCGACGCGGATGGCAGTAGGACTCTGTCCCGGAAGCCCGGCAATCCTAGCTACTCCGCCATCAAGATAGGCGAACCGCTTGCCATCGGCGTCGGCCCAGGTATCGAGGTGGTTGTGCTCAATCTTGTGGATCCGAAGCGGCGAGTCATCCATCTCAAGTATCGAGCGAAATTGGTCAGAGATTCGCTTTAGCTGAACAGGAAATTTCAGGTTCTCCTCCGCGCTGAGGCTGGAGAGATGAGTAATCAGCGGCACAATAATGTGCGGCGCGCTTAGAAAACTTTCCGTATGAGTGGCGAAAAGCGCGCTGTCTTCGTTCTGAATGTGGCTCAAGAGTGCCTCAAACGCGCCATCGGGGACCATGCCGTCCCGCGAAAAGGTCGGCTCAAACTCAAGGATTGTCGAAGGTGGAAGGTTCATGGTTTCAAGGCGCAAATTTGGGCGGCCTTCCATAAACGCCTTGAGAGAAGCCACGGGCATAAAGTGAGCTGTGACCCTTAATACTTCGTCCACCTGCTCAAGGAGCATTAAAAGCAGTGGCCGGTCCCCTGACCGCGTAGCCAATTCTTTTGCAAGGGCCATCGAATGAAGCGCGACCTTGCCTGGCTTCGAAACATGCAAATGCGCTTCAGCGTCTAGAAGGAGGCGCCCCGACCTGGTCCTGAACTTTACGGTCACATCCGCGGCAGCTGACGAAATGACTGTGCGCCTGTCTGAAATAGGGATTTGGCCCTTGCCCAGCCGCTTGCTGTCCTCGCAGCACCAAGTGACGTTGACTACCAAAAGAAGTCGAAGTGCCCCCGCGTTAGGCACGACGACGACCTCTGTGTCGCCGGGCATCTAAAGTTCGATAGATTTCCCGGGCGTGACGCCGAATGAATTCCGGCGGCAGAGCATTACCGATCATCAAGGCGAGAACTTCCTTGCCGTGGTGGACTGGAAAGCGATATCGTTTGGGGAAGCTCTGCAAAATGGCCGCTTCCCGCAACGTGATTGCGCGATCCTCGATCGGATGCAAAAAACGGCCCTTAGATGGATTGAAGCACCCGCTAGTGATTGTCGGCGCCACGTCGTCCCAGGCCATTCGACCATAAACATCGCGAAATCCGTCCAGCGCCTTGTGACACGGCAATTGCCGGGACCAAGGCAGATCGGTCCGACTGCCGCCGTCTTTGGGAATATCCTTGATAAGGCGGCGCACACGCGGAGAGCGTACTTTCTCCTGGAGGTCGTGTAACTTGTCGCCGCTTATTCCTGCCTTGGGCAATGATTTGATTGCAGCCCGTACTGTTTGGCGTTGCCGAGCACTTCGAGCGAAGGAAATGGCGGCCCCCCGGCTAGCAAGAAGTATTAGTCGCCTCCTTCGCTGGGGAACTCCGAAGTCCGCACAGTCCTTGACGTCCCAATTGACTACGTAGCCGAGACGCTCCAGGCCGCGCCTTAGCTCAGCGAAACGCTTATGCTTCGCAAGTCGGGGCACGTTCTCCATCATTACGGCGCGAGGCCGGAACGCCCGCACGAAACGAAGCATTTCGCGGATAAGATTGTTCCTTCGATCACGGTTCCGGGACCCACCGTTCTTAGTTCGGAGTGTTGAAAAGCCCTGACATGGTGGACAACCTGCCACGAGATCGAGTTGGCCCTTACGTAACTTGAGCTCCCGTCTCAGTCCCTTGGCCGAAACCAAGCGGATATCCCTTCGCTTTAGGAGAGTGTTCTTGTGATTTGCTCGGAAAACCTCAGCGGCGGCTTCGTCAATCTCAATCGCGGCAAGGACATGAAATCCCGCGCGCTGAAGCCCGCGCGTAAGGCCTCCGCATCCTGAGAACAAATCGATCGCTGTGAATTCACGGTCTGACCCTGCCGCACCCACTCGCTCTTCTCCGTTGGCCGGTTCGCGTTGCGGAGCAACGCCCTCCCCCACACGATACTGCAATCTCTAGCTGTACGTCCGCAAGAGTTCATACGCCACGCGTAAGAGGACTTGAGCAATTGCCCGGCTCAGGCAATGAGCATTAGGCTTCTGGGGCATGGCAATCGATGCTGCTCTCACGCCTACCAGGGATCGCCGCCGCCGCAAGACCCTAGGGGATCGATCGAAGGAAGTCGTCTAGCTTGACCTCTTCAGCTTTAGCGCCCGCGCCCTGTCAGCCGGTGCAAGTCCGTATACCACTCCCCGGTCACGATCCCAGTAAAGCGGTTCAGAAGCAAGTGGCTGGCCTATCGCGCCAAGCACGTCCACTCTTGTATCGAAACTTTGTTGAGGAAAAGCACGGTGCAGAGCCTGCGCTTCAGTCCAATTTTCAGGAGACACTCGAATTCTGAAGTCCGTCGCCTGTACTAAGGCATGCAGCAAGGGGGCGGCTCTCCGTCGCGCCGACTCAACATCTTCGAGATCTAATCGGTAGGCTTCGACCCCCGGATCAATCGTGAAATACGTGTGGGTGGTGACTACGGTCAGTCCGCGCGTGCGAAGCATCTGAAAAAGCATCGGCCATACCATCTCGCTTTGCTCAAGGTATGGAAACTGCAAATAGACATTGTGCAAGCCATCAAGCAGCACACCGTCGTAAGGCCAGCCTTGTAGCTCCTGTTCGTCCAGCTTCTGGCTAATGATCACGAGAAAATCTTCCGGCCGCAGGTAACCAGGCGAAAAGGAATGTACGTCAAATGTAATGCGGGGAAGGTTGTCTCGAATCAACGCGTCGTGTCTTCTCTGTGGCCCTATCTTCCTCCAAAGCTTTCGATAATAGCTCTCCTCGTACAAAAATGATAAGACAAGAAACTTCCGTTGACCCGGGATGACCGGCTCAAACCAGGCCGTCGCCAGGTCCGCATCCTCTTCTCGTACTACTTCCTGACCATCAACGGGATCATATAGCCCTCTCTCGGTACGCTCTTCGAACAGCGATGTTTGAGACTGCCGCTCAACGCGTTTCGAGGCGCTGCTACGTCGGCTGTTGAAATGCCTCTCTAGAACAGACCTCGACACGAGAGAAGTGGTCAGCAATTTGAAGCCAAAGGCCGACTTGCCAGTGCTTCCAATTCCAGTGATTAGTATCTGAGAGCGATCGTATATCTCGATCAAAGGAGCTGAGGGGCGTACTTTGCTGCTGGCCAGTAGTTGTGGCTGCAGCAAAAAGTCATAGACGTACTCACTGCGTGCATCGACCCACTTGAAATCTCTCCTTTGATCCAGCTGAGCAGCCACCTGGGGAGAAAGGCGCAACCCTTGCCGTCCAGAAATGTGCAATACGTGCGCGCCAACCCGCGAAGCTTGCCGACGGGTCTTGTGAATCATCATTATCCGAACTGGCCGTTCCCACGAATCCTTTGCCTGAGCAAAATCAAGGCCTGCAACGAAGTCGACCAAGTAATCTAGATTGTCGGGGATTGCTTGTTCGTTCTTCGCTGACAATATGATTACAACCGCCCCGGTATTGCGACACTCCTCAATTAGTTGTCTTGCCTGTTCCCCGTCCGACTGCCCTTGTCGCGAGAGGATCTCGTGCACGCCATCTATAACGATCAAAAGCGGCATTGTTCCGGGCGGCGTCTCCCATCGCTGTTTTATATGTCGATCAAACTTCTTGGTGATATATCCGAGAAACTCGCGAACCTTGTGATACTTCTCCTCCGGGCTGCCGCTCACATAGCTCGCACTGAACCACTCAGGTTCGTTTTTCTGGGAGCTGTCTAATCGCCTCAAATTTTGAGGGATGAGAGTTTGAATGCGATGTCCCAGATCGGTGGCTTTTTCTTCGCAGGAAAGATAAACTGTTCTCGTCCCCAGCGGCGCCAATGCAACTGCAATTCCAAGTGCGACAGATGTCTTTCCGGTTCCAGTCCGACCGGATAGACGCATTACTACTCCGCTGTCCTCCGCAAACCGTAATCCGCGATAGAGGACCACGTCGGTGCCGGGGATTGGCAAGGGCAGACCATCAATTTCGTTGATTATCTCCGCTGCAGAGGGCAAGCGAGCAACTTCGGGAAGGACCCTGAACTCATAAGTCTTCCCGGCTTCGGGAGTAAGAGTCTGCCTCGCTATGAAATCGTCTCGCGAGATTCTCCATTCCTTTCTGTCCCTAAGGAACTTCTTCCCGAAGCGGAGTGCAAGGAGCCCGCGCGACGCCAAGATATGCATTACGATAAAATCAGTGGCATTAGCTGGAGCGACATTGTCTCCGATATTCCAATGACGCTCGATTTTCTGAATTGAAGCCGCCACCCGATCGAAATGGATCAAGGATCTCAACTTATTAAACGGATGATCATCATCTGAACCACCATGATGCCGCTCAGAGCGCTCGGCAAAAGCAAGGGCGCCCGCAAAGATCTGGGCGCGGATGAGTGCGTGCGCATAGGCATCGGTTGCAGTGTAGGCAGGGTCAGTTAGGTACAACCGCAGGAAGTAAAGGGGTGAAAAGGATATTTCGATCGGATCATCGTCGATGGCTCTTTTTTTCCTAGCTGCCCGCAGCCGCTCTCGCGACTGGTACATTTGTTCCTCGATGAGATGCGATCGCCAAATGAGGCGCTTTAGAATCAACGATGGGCGATACAAGAGGTGACGATCATCCCGAGGCTCTGAGAGCAACGAGAAGAACAAACCTTCGAATAGATGAGGATTGAAGTTTCGATTTAGATGCGGCTTCAAAGCTGAGTAGAATTGCCTATCGACTTCCGAGGTAACCTTGTCATCGGAGATGTTGTCAACATTTGCATAAAGGTGTTCGGCTGCACCAAAGAAACCGGCAAGCGCACCATCGAAAGCATCTCCATAAGGCGAAGAAAGTAGGAACGATCGACGAGGAAATCTCGACGCCTCCATCACGCCGCCTCTCGTTCGCGCTCATCTGCTTCGTCTTCAAGGTGACCTAGCAATTTAAACGTTGCTGGATCGAGCCATTCTTCCAAAGGCTGCCCAGCTTCAGGCTGTATATCCTGGCCGATTCCGTGCTCGAGAATATCCAAGCCGTACATTTTATAAGCGGCGTCAGCGATTGAGACGCGGTCAGCTTCTTCTTTGAAGGCAGCGGCGATCGCTTTCAGGAAATCAGAAAGCTTGTCGCCAAACTGACGTCTGATTACCTCTGCCTTCAAGAAAAGCTGCTGAATTGAAATTAGTCCAGCGTTAGCAGCTTCTATGTACGCGCTCTTCACATCAGTGTAGTTGTCGTTGGCAGCTATCAAAGTCAGCCACTCGCCCACATAGGTTTTCTTCAATTCCGCATCATGTCTAAGCGATGCGACGCTTCGTGGACGGCCCAGATCCATTAGCGCTAGGGATAACCAGAGCCGACGGTTCACGTCAGTTCTGACTTGCGCTTGGCTTAACGACCGCTCTACAGAGGTTGCTAACTCACGATCCCTTATCCGAGAGCGACGAACGAGTTGCCGCCACAGCTTTAGGTAAATTGGACCTTTCCCGATTAGAGAAGGCAGCTGGTCCGCCAGGAAGACCGCAAATTCGCTTCTGTTCGCGCCAGAGTGCAGATCTAGTCGCTCGAAGGCATCGTCCAGAGGTGTCTTACCCGATTGATCACGTTGGCCTTGGGCCGCGAGGGCCAAGCCTTCCGCGATCGGAGTGAAGTCTACCATTTGCTCCTCTAACTGGTCACGATATGCACCGTTGGAAGATGCACGTCTCTGAAGCTGGGCGGAGTCGCTAATAATTCCTCAAGGCCTTCATTCTTGCATGCATCCGGCGTCCCCGACAGTGGCTCTGTTCTACCTCCAGGCCGCCAAACTGCATGGTAGTCCCATTGGACGTCGACAAATGTCGCAAGCCTAGGATTTCCGATGCGCGCCGCATCTACGTCGAAGCCGACGTATTCGGTCCCGCTGCAAACATAGCGGAGGCCTAGTCGCCAGGGGAGACATCCAGGTTCTTCGTCAACAAATGGGCGTGGCCCATGACCGCCACCTCGAAAGAACCACGCAGTTCCCACCTCGATAGGCTGATCGGCAACAAGTTGCTCAAAGAGAAATCTTGCGGCGTCGTCTTCTAGGGCCGATGGCTCGCCAACGATCCACTTTACCAATTCTTCGATATCCGACTCATCTGCGCCGCCGATATCCGAGTTCAACCTAAGGATGTCAGCAAGGTGGGAGTCGTACGTGGCGCGGTATCGCAACCTACCTACCCGCTCACGATCCTCGAATCGAATCGAGTGCTCGGGGACGCGACCGGCATCACGAGTCGCTCGACACCATTCGGAAAACCGTCTTGCAGCGTCGACAGGGTCGGCACTAGCGGCGAGCGCCGTGATCGCTTCATCACGAAGCTCGTCAGTGCACGAAGTATCGCCGTCAATGTTCTCGAAGTGCCTTGTCGGCACATGTGGCGGGCAAGCGCGTCGCATGACAGTGGGATTGGGGAAGAAATCGCGCTCGCGGAAAAGTTGCTAAACCTTACACGAAAAAATTGGGCTTCGGCAATCGGTTCGACAGTGGTGCAACGAAGCCAACCTCGTCAGGAATGGTCAGCTGCGATCGAGATCCATTCTCGGTGAGCACAACTAGCTGGACGGCGTCTGCCGTCAATCGACAGCGGTTCGCCCTTTGCGGCGGAATCCGGCATTTGACGATCCCGCCCAAATGCAGAGAGGCCCCGGATCAATACCGGGGCCTCTGCTTAGGATTGGTGGGCGCACCAGGGCTCGAACCTGGGACCCGCTGATTACTCCACCACTTCGACTTTCGCCGCCCCTTTCGGGTTCGTGGCCCGGACCATCCCATCGCCGTATCCCTCGCGGGACGTAGGCGGACGCCGTCTGGTCTCTACACCTTCCCCGTCTCCGGGGCTTGGCTCGGGATTGCCATCGCGCGCGAGCGCGGAAGGGTTCCCCGACTTTGACGTCTTGTCAGCCCGCCGTTTCCAGCGAGCGCTCCCATCATCTAAGAGTCAGCTGCTCTACCAACTGAGCTATGCGCCCTCACCAACCATGCGACACGGTACTTATTCGGTGCTCGTGCCGTCGTCAAACTCATCAAGGCCTTGATCCGGTTACACAATCGACAAAGCAGCCATCAGATTAAGAGTCAGCTGCTCTACCAACTGAGCTATGCGCCCATAGCCTGAAGAGGGCGCGGCTATAGCAAGCAGCTTATCCCTTGTCGAGTCGGCCAAGTCGCCCGCCTGCGGCTTACCGGGCGCGCGGCAATTGCGCATCCCGGTAGACGTTGACCCCTATCAGCAGGCCACAGGCAAACATCACCGAGATCAGGGCGGTGCCGCCGTTGCTGACCAGCGGCAGCGGCACACCGACCACCGGCAACAGGCCCATGACCATCGCGGTGTTGATGAAGACGTAGAGGAACATCAGGCTGGTGATGCCCATTGCCAGCAACCGGCCGAAGTGGTGTTGGCTGCGCAGCGCGATCGAGAAGCCCCAGGCCAGCACCAGGGCGAACAGGGCGAGCAGCACCAGCGCCCCCATCAGGCCCCACTCCTCGACGAAGGTGGTGAAGATGAAGTCGGTCTGCTTCTCCGGCAGGAAGTTCAGCGAGGACTGCGTCCCCTTCAGGAAGCCCTTGCCGAACAGGCCGCCCGAGCCGATGGCGATCTTGGACTGGGTGATGTGGTAGCCCGCCCCCAGCGGATCGCGATCGGGGTCGAGGAAGGTGAGCACGCGCTTGCGCTGGTATTCGTGCATGAACGACCAGGCGATCGGCAGGCAGGCGATGGCGGTCACGCCGGCCGCGAGGAACATCCATAGCCGCACGCCGGCCACGAACAGCAATGCGCCGCCCGCCATCAACACCATCATGGCCGTGCCGAGATCGGGCTGCACCATGACCAGACCGACCGGCGCCAGGATCAACAGCAGCGGCGGCAGGGTGTAGAGGAACTTGGCCGCCTCCTCCTTGCGCAGGCCGTGGTAGTAGCGCGCCAGGACCATGATGACCGCCACCTTGGCGATCTCCGACGGCTGGATTTGCATCGGGCCCACGACCAGCCAGCGCTGGGCGCCCATGCCGATCTTTCCGATCACGTCCACGGCAACGAGCAGCAGCATGGAAACGATGTAGATCGGCCAGGCGAGCGACAGCCACACCTTGGGATGGATCAGCGCTACCACCAGCATCAGCCCGAGGGCGGCGCCGTAGCGTGCGGCATGCCGCGCCGCCCACGGCTCGAAGCGGCCGCCGGCGGCCGAATACAGCGCCAGCACACCGCCTCCCGCGATCGCCGTCAGGACCAGGACCAGCCCCCAGTTGATGCGCCAGATCTTCTCGCCGAAGCCGATCGGGGCGGGTGCGTCGAGCGCCAGGCTCATCGCGGAACTCTCATCGCGGCATCCTCAGCGCGAGGCCATCTTGCGGAAGCCGTCGGTCCGGCGCGACGGATCGCGCTTCATGACCTCGATCAGCACGTCACGGCCGATCGGGCCCGCCGTGGCACCGCCCGCCTTGCCGTGCTCGATGATGACGGCGCAGGCATAGCGCGGATTGTCGACCGGCCCGAAGCAGACGAACAGCGCATGGTGGCGCAGATGCCAGGGCAGCTGGTCCTGGGTGATGCCCATGTCGCGCTCGCGCTCGGTGATGCGCTTGACCTGGGCGGTGCCGGTCTTGCCGGCGAACCTGAACTGCGGCTCGACCGGCTTGCGCTCGGCGTCGAGGCGCAAGTGGTTGGCGGTGCCCGCCTGGACGACCTGGATCATGCCCTCGCGGATCAGGGCGAGATGCTGCGGGCTGAAGCGCAGCGAGGGCGCCGTCGGCTTGTCCCGCGGCTTGGGCGGCACCAGCTCCTCGCGCGGCGTCGCCGAGGCCAGCAGCAGGTTGGGCTGCACCTCGTAGCCGCCGTTGGCGAGGCGGGCCGTCATGATGGCAAGCTGCAGCGGCGTCGAGTTCATGAACCCCTGGCCGATGCCGAGGTTGAACGTATCGCCATGCTGCCACGGCTTGCCGAGCTTCTCCTGCTTCCACGAGCGGCTGGGCTGGATGCCGGCCGATTCGCCCGGAAGGCCGAGCTCGCTGACGCGGCCGAAACCGAGCCGCGCGCCGACGTCGGCGATGCGGTCGATGCCGGCCTTGCGCGCGGCCTCGTAGAAGAAGCAGTCGCACGACTGGGCGATCGCCTCGACCACGTTGGTCGAGCCGTGGCCACCCTTCAGCCAGCAATGGAACTTGATGTTGCCGAGCTCGAGGTAGCCCGGGCACGGCAGGCGTGTCCACGGCTCGATCGCCCGGGATTCCAGCGCCGCCAGCGCCGTCACCATCTTGTAGG
Source organism: Pseudomonadota bacterium (assembly GCA_023386865.1). Classification (GTDB taxonomy): domain Bacteria; phylum Pseudomonadota; class Alphaproteobacteria; order Reyranellales; family Reyranellaceae; genus Reyranella. Next base: position 463 of record JAEWIV010000034.1, on the reverse strand, counting down.
TCGACCCGGGCGGGTAGACGCCGGCGATCGACTTGTTGTGCAGCGGCCGCTCAGGACTGTCGAGCAGCTCGCGCCATTCGACCTGGGTGATGCCGCGCGCGAAGGTGTTGGGATCGAAGCCCGGCGTCGACACCATGGCGATGATGTCGCCGGTGATGATGTCCATCACCACGACCGAGCCGCTCTGGTGCTCCTTCACCCGCTCGGCAACGAAGCGCTGGAGCTCGAGATCGATGGTGAGCAGCGCATTCGAGCCCGGCTGGCCTTCGGTGCGGTCGAGCTCGCGCACGACGCGTCCGACCGCGTTGACCTCGACCTGCACGGCGCCGGCGCGGCCGCGAAGGTTGTCCTCCAGCGAGCGCTCCACGCCCTTCTTGCCGAAGCGCATGGTGGCGAGCTGCAGGACCGGATCGTCGCGGCCGGCGAGGTCCTCGTCGGCGACGCGGCCGGTGTAGCCGATGAT
>JAEWIV010000519.1 GCA_023386865.1 Pseudomonadota bacterium | reverse complement strand
GCGCCGGTCCGGTCGGCGGCCGCGGGTTGGCGGCGGGGAGGTCGACGTCCCAATCGTCGGGAATGATCGCGACCGGTCCCGGCGGCCGGAAGGCGCTTTGAAGGGCCGGCGCGTGATCCGACTCGGTCTGTCCCGCGAACGGCTCCGGGCTGGGCGCCAGCGGATCGAAGTCCGCGGGCAGGATCGGCGAATTCGGCGCATCCAGCATCGATGCGGAACTGGGCAGCCTGGCGTCCTGGTAGGGGCGAACCTCGGACCGCGGCGACAGGAAGCCGTCGGGCTCCTGAGCCGCCTGTTCCTCGTCGATGACCACCTCGATCTCGTAGAGACCGAACTTCACCCTGTCGCCGTTGCGCAGCTTCTGGCTGGCCCCCTTCCCTATGGGATCGCTCGCCTGGTTGAGGAAGGTGCCGTTGGTGCTGAGATCGTGAATCTCCCATTCGCCGACGCCGTAGACGAACTGGCAATGCTTCTTCGACAGGTGCCGTTCAGGATCGGCGAGCACCCATTGATTGTCCTTGCCCCGGCCTACCGAGAACTCGCCGCCGCGAACCTCGCGCCGCTCGGGCGCCACGTCGTCGGGACAACGGATCATGACAAGCTTCAAAGTCACGTCAGGCCGCACTCCTACACCGGAGGCGAACGGCAGGTCCGGTCGCGTAAAATAGTAGTAGGGGAACCCACGATTGGGCAACCGTATCCGGATTCAGCGGCGGCTGGACCGTCCCGCCGCGGGCCGGCGAGGAGATGGAGCCAACGGCACCAAAAGTTGCCGGATGCCATAAAACCACCACCAATTCGTGCATCAAGTCGTGCAGTTGACGGTGCGGGCCGGCGGCGGCCATCCTGTCGCCGAGCCATTCGGCAAAGACTCTTTTCCCATGTGCCTTGCCCCATCGCAGGTGATCCTCAGCACCGACGAAGCCGGAGCGGTCGCCCCGCCGATCTTCACCTCGGTCGGGCTGGACGCCGTGAACGGCCCCGGCGACGTATTCGTCATCCAGTCGCTGCTCAATCGAAGGCTGCCCAAGCCGCACACCGAAGTCCCCGTCACGGGGACCATGGACCCCGGGACGATCCTCGCCATCAAGGCGTTCCAGGCGGTCGTGATGAACATGAATCCGCCGACCGGGCACGTGGCCCCCGGCAGCCCGACCTACTACGCCCTGGCGGCGCGGCCTCTGGTCGCCAAGGAGCAGGCGCCGCCGACGCGCTATGGCCATGTCGGGATCCTTCCGCCGGACGTGATCGATGGCGCCAAGGCCTCGCTCAAGCGTTGGGGCATCCCGCCGTCGATCACGCTGGCGCAGTGGATCGTCGAAAGCGCCTGGGGCGCTGCCATGCCGCCCGACAGCAACAACCCGTTCGGCATCAAGGCGCTGGACGGCCAGCCCGCGGTCGAGAGCGAGACCCGCGAAGTGCTCGACGGCAAGGTGGTGACCGTGATCGCACGTTTCCGGCGCTTCGCGAGCCTCTCCGAGGCTTTCGAATTGCACGGCCGGCTGCTGTCGACAGGCTCGCCCTATCGGGCTGCCATGGAGGTCGTCAAGGATCCCGACCGCTTCGCCGACGCGCTGACCGGCGTCTACGCCACCGATCCGCAGTATGGCACGACGCTGAAGTGGGTGATGGAGAACTATCGCCTGAAGCAATACGATTGACCTATGGTTTGAATTCACCGCCGCCGGGCGGCGTTATCTTGGCGTCGCGCAGCCTCTTCTCCAGCACCGGAATTGCTGTCGCCGTCTTTCCCCGCGAGCAGTCATCGAGCGCCACCAGGGCCTCGACGTCGACGCGCCGGCCGGTCGCATTCTGGACATAGCGCCGATAGAGGTCGCTGAGCTGGGCGCAGTAGGTCCTGTCGTCGCCTTGCGCCTGAGCGAGCGACGCCGCCGACACCATGGCGGCCAATATAACGAGGATGAATTTCACGAGACCTGTTCCACGATCGGAGTCGGGCCGCGATCCTGGTGGATCCGATGCGACCGATGACGATGTGCTCGGGGTGATCGTACATCAGAATTGGCCCCAACCCGAAACGGGTCCTGCCTTCCTAGGCAAGGCGACGGCGGGAATCTGTGGGATTTGCCACTGAGGCCTTCGCCTTGGAACAGTCACCCTGAGATGCAATGATGAGAGCTGGGACGTCTCAAGCGGGGTGCGCCCATGGAAATCCGGATGATCCACAACGGCCGGGATCGCGATTCGCTCCTGATGCCGATGGACGACCGAACCGTCGATCTCATGCTCCAGTTCAGCGTTCAGCTCGTGCGTTGCGAACCGACGACGCGCATCACCGAGTTCCGCACCTGGGGAACGCATGCCAATGGCGACGGCATCCTGCATGACGGCCGAGAGCGCTTCAATCTCGAGGCATGGACCGACGCCGAATGGGTCGCCTTTCGCGACAACTTCGTCAGGGTCCTGATGCGCTATTGGGACGGCAAGTTCGAGCTGACGCCGAACCGCGCCTGGTATCAGGGGCGGCACGCCATCGGCGGGGCGGCGGCATCCAGGGTCACCTGCAGCCTTTCCGTCGGGCTGGTCGACGCAGCCGGACTGGCGAACCAGCGCTTCTTCATCATCAAGCCGCGCGAGACGACGTTCCGCTCCTTCGCGCTGGCGGAGCGGCGCCTCGGCTTCTTCACGCACCGCGACCTCGCGCTCGACTGGAACACCCGGCAGACGCGCATCGGGCGCATCACGCACAGCGTCAGCTTCCTGCAGACCACGATCCTGCACGAGTTTGGCCATACGCTCGGGCTCCAACACGTCCGCGGCAGGGGCAACACCGACGCGCACTACGGCATCACGCTGGACCAACGCAACGAGCTCATGGGCATGGGCGACAATGCGACGGCGAGGCTGGCTCAGCCCTGGATATCGCAGCTGCGCCACCACCTCATACCGGCGCGCGCCGAGGCGCCGGTGCGCTTCACCGCGCGGGTGGTCGCTCCGCAGCTGATCACCTACTGGGACAACGACTGGGTGCCCCCGCCGACCGCTGCGCCGTAGGCATCATGCTACCAAGGTGTCGCGTGGTCGTTTGACTTGGCCGGCGACGGCCCGGCACACTCTTGCGCATGCCCCTTTCTCTCCTCCTCACCGGCGATTCGATCCTGCAGCGCCGATTGAACAGCCTCGACGATGCCGAGCTGCGGCCGCTGTTCGACAAGGTGCGCGCGGCCGACGTCGCCTTCACCAACCTCGAAGGGCTGGCCAACGACTATCGTGGCGATCCCGCCCTGGAGAGCGGCGGCTCCCATTTCGGCGCGCCCGCCTGGGTGCTGGACGAGCTGGTCGCAGCCGGCTTCGATCTGTTCGCCACCGCCACGAACCACGCCCTCGACTATTCGATCTCCGGTCTCGTCCACACGATCGAGGCGCTCGAGTCGCGCGGGCTTTCCTTCGCCGGCGTCGGCCGCAATCTCGAGGATGCGCGACGTCCCTGCTATCACACCTCTGCTGCCGGCACCGTGGCGATGATCTCCTGCTGCTCGACCTTCGCCCGGGGCCAGGAAGCGGGCGCGCAGCGGCCCGACCTCCAGGGACGTCCGGGGCTCAATCCCTTGCATGTCGAGACGTTGCACGAGGTCACCGAGCGGCAGCTCGCGGTGCTGCGCGAAGTCGCCGACCAGCTCGGCCTCGAGGCCGAGCGTCAGCAGAGGATAAAGTCGGGCTTCGCCTTCCCGCTCGCGGATCCGGCGGTGTTCCCGCTCGGCGACCTCAAGTTCAAATCCGCCAACCAGGCTCAGCTGCGCACGACGCCCAACGCCAAGGACGTCGCCGCGATGGTGCGCTGGGTCGAGGAGGCGCGCGGGCTTGCCGACCTCGTGCTGGTGAGCCTGCATGCGCACGAGCAGCGCGGAACCAAGGAGGTGCCGGCGGAGTTCATCGCCACCTTCGCCCGCGAGATGATCGACGCCGGGGCCGATCTCGTGGCCTGCCATGGCCCGCATCTGCTGCGCGGGCTGGAACTCTACAAGGGCAAGCCGATCTTCTACAGCCTGGGCAACTTCATCGGCCAGAACGAGCTGGTCGCCAAGATTCCGGCCGACGGCTACGACCGCTTCCGCGCCGAGCCTGGCCTGACGCCGGGGCAGGTCTACCAGAAGCGCACGCAGGGCGACCAGGCCGGGTTCCCGGCCGACCGCCGCTATTGGGAGTCGATCGTTCCCACGCTCAACTACGCAAGCGGACCGAATGGACGGCTGATGCTGCGATCGATCGACCTGACGCCGATCTCGCTCGGCTGGAAGGAAGCCCGCCACCGCCGCGGCCGCCCGCGTCTTGCCGACAGGGGCGAGGCCGCCGACATCCTCGAACGCTTTGCCGACTTGTCGCGGCCGTTCGGCACCGAGCTCTGCAACGAGGCACGCTCGGTCCGCCTGGCCTAGAACAAGCAGATGGTGCCGAACACGCTCGATCGCTTCCGCCTTGCCGGACGGACGGCCCTGGTGACGGGCGCTCGTCGGGAAATCGGCCGGGCCATCGCCCTCGCGCTGGCCGGCGCAGGAGCGCGACTGGCAGTGCACCACGCCGCGACCGCCGAGGAGGCAGCCGACGCTGACGCCGTGGTGCGGGAGATCGAGACCAGCGGCGGAACGGCGCGCGCATTCGGCGAGGATTTCGCCCTCGATGACGCGGGGAATCGCTTGGCGGCCGCGGTCACCGCCTGGTCGCCGGTCGATATCCTGGTGCTGAACGCCTCCATCGAATTGCCGGAGCCGTACCAGGCGATCACGCGCGAGCGCTTCGACCGGCAGGTTGCAGTCAACCTGCGCAGCCCGCTGGAACTGTTGCAGGCGCTGATCCCGCCCATGGGCGCGCGCGGCTGGGGTCGCGTGGTGACGATCGGCAGCGTGCAGCAGGTGCGGCCGCATCCACAGATGATGGTGTACGCGGGAACCAAGGCGGCACAGCTGAACTGGTCGTGGAATCTCGCGCGCCAGTTCGGCGGTCAGGGCGTCACGGTGAACAATCTGGCGCCGGGCGCCATCCTGACCGCGCGCAACCGCGCCCAAATGGCGACGGAAGGCGAAGCGTTGGTTCGGCGCATACCGGCCGGCCGGCTCGGCAAGCCGGACGATCTTGCGGGAGCAGCCTTGCTGCTTTGCTCCGACGCCGGCGCCTATATCAACGGCGTCAATCTCTACGTCGATGGCGGCCGGGCAATCGCCTAGAGCCGATGCGGTCAACAAGGAGGTAATCCGACGGTGGAGGATGAATCTCCGGCGGAGTGGAAGCGCGCTCCCGGCCTCCGTCCTATAGTCGCCGCACCGACACTCAAAACGACACGAGAAACCGGGCGCAAGCCATCTGCCATGCAGTTTGATCTACTGACGGAGTCCACGGCCGAGGCGGTTGGAGGGCAATCATGTTTGGCGGCGCGTCGACGCTTCTGACCCCCGATCTGTCCGCTCCGGGTCTCGCCAACGCCGTCGGCGTGACTGACTTCGGTGACCAGGCCGTTGTGCTGCCGCTCGCGGTCGGAATAGCCCTGGTCCTCGCCCTGTCCGGATGGCGTCGCGGAGCTCTCGCCTGGACGTCTGCCGTCGGCGGCACGCTCGCTCTGGTTCTGCTTCTGAAAGTCCGCTTCTTCGCATGCGGCCATTTCTTGCCGGGATCGAGCTTCGGCAATCCGAGCGGCCACACGGCCGCTACCGCCGCCGTGTATGGCGGCCTGACCGCCATGATCGTGCGGGCCATCTGGAACGACCGACGCTGGGCGCTCATCTGCGCCATCGCCACCGGCGTTTGCCTCGCTGTCGTCATCGGCGCGACACGGCTGATGCTGGACCTGCACTCGATGGGAGAGGTCGTGGTCGGAGGCGCGATCGGCGTCACCGGTGCGGTGTCGTTCGTCATTCTCGCCGGCCCCCCTTCGCACGCCGTCAGGATCGAGCGGGTCGTCGGCGCGGGCCTGCTCGCCGTAGCCGCGCTCTATGGATATCGCCTGTCGGCCGAGGCCGCGATCAAGTCGATTGCCGTCGCCCTTTGGCCGTTCGCGCACTGCATCTGACCGGGTTCGCATGCGCGGCATCGTTCGCTGACGCTTCGTGACTACTCCCTAAGAACAATCGCTTCGCCTTCTGCGAAAGCAGCCTCGTCGAGGGCATGGCCTAGTATTCGACGCGGGGATCGGCCTCCCGTTCGCGCGATCGACAGTCCGGAGGTCAGGTTCCAGGACCGAACGGGATGTGGTGATGAGCAGTCGTGCAGAAGAGTCCATCGAGCTTCTGGGAACACCCGTGGCTTGTGCCACCTATGATTCCGCGCTGGAGCGAATCAAGATGCTCGCCCGTGAAGGGCGTCCCACAGCGGTCTGCCCGTCCAACACCCACATCATTGGCGAGGCCCGGCACAACCCGGACTTCGCCCGGATCCTCGGTCGCTTCGACCTCGTGCTGCCGGACGGCATGCCGGTGGTTTGGGCGCTCAACTTTCGCGGCGCAGGCCTGAAGGATCGCGTGTACGGCCCGTACTTCATGCGACATGCGCTGCGCAACACACCGCGGCCCTGGCGACACTTCTTCTTCGGCGACTCGGAGGAATGCCTCGCCGAGTTGCGGCGCGTCCTGGTCCAGCTGCAACCGGACATCGAGATCGTCGGCATGCTCAGCCCGCCGTTTCGGCCCTTCACGGAGGCCGACGAGGTGTCCTTCGCCGACACCATCAACCGGGCCGAGCCGGATTTCGTATGGGTCGCCCTGCCCGGCGTGCGGATGGAGCGGTGGATCATCGACAATCAGCAGCGATATCGACGCGGCGTGTTCCTCGCCGTGGGCGATGCGTTCTCGCTGCTGAGCGGCCAGCGCACGTTTGCCCCGCCGTGGATGCAAAGGATCGGTTTGACCTGGGCCTACCGCTTGAGCAAGGAGCCGCTTCGGTTGGGCCCGCGCTACCTGCGATACAATTCCACCTTCGTATACTACTGGCTGTGCGACGCGCTTCGACGGTGGACCAGGGAAAAAATCCGCCCCACAGCCTGAGGCGGAGGTACCGCACGCGGTTCCACTTCGCACAGGCGATGTGTCGTGTTTTAGCGCGACCCCGCTTGACGGTCGGTCTCCGACAGCTCCGCGGCCCCGGTGCGCGGCTCAGGGCGGGCAGGTGTCGACGCCAGGAAGGCAGCAACCGACGCCGCGGTGGCCCGCGGATCCTCCTCCATGGGGTCGTGGCCGAGCTTCTCGAAGATCTCGAGCCTCGCGCCCTTGATGTCGTCCCGGAACCGATAGGCGTCGGAGACGGACACCCAACGATCCTTGGCGCCCCACAGGATCAGCGTGGGCACGACGAGGCGCTTGAGGGGAGCCGGATCCAACGGCTGCTGGGTGCGTGCGCGCTGCAGGGTGGCCTCGGGATTGCCCGGAAATCGCTGCAGCTCGGCGGTACGCTTCACACGCTCGTCGGTGACCATCGCCGGATCGGCGTAAGCCTCGCCCAGCTTTCTTCGCACCCACTGCTCGGGCTTGAAGCGGACGCCGATATCGCCCACCACCGGCAGGCGCACCAGTCGGGTCGGCAATGACGCTTCGCGGGTCTCGCCCGCTGCATCGACCAGAATGACGTGGGTCACGCGGTCAGGCCGTGTCGCCGCGAACGTCCAGGCCACGCCGCCGCCCAGCGAATGTCCGGCCAGCACGAAACGGTCGAGCTTCAGCGCGTCGGCCAGCTCCTCGATGAAATCGGCATAGGCCTCGACCGTGTACACGCCGCGCGGCCAGGCGCCGGTGAGTCCATGACCCGGCAGGTCGACCGAGATCAGCCGCGCCGTCGATCGGAGCTCCTGGACCCAACCCTCCCATACGTGCAGCGATCCACCCGAGCCGTGGATCAGCACCACCGGAACCCCGGCCGGATTGCCCTCGTCGCGCACATGAGCGCTCACGCCGCCAATCTCGATGAACCTCGAATTGTCGTTGGCGTACCGCGCCTTCAGGATCTCGGGCGGCAGCGGCGGCGAATAGGCCCACAAGGCCACGCCCGCAAGCGCTGCCAGCGCGAGCAGGACGAAGCCGGGCCAGCGCCGCTTTCGGCCCGCGCCGCGGCGCACAGGACTGGTCAGCACGTTAAGATCTCCAAGCGAGGCCGTCCAACCGACTGTCGCCGGCGCGCGGCGGGCCTCTTGCTACGGCAGGGATCGAGCTCAACCATTCCTTGGTCCGCGCCGACTATGTGGGACGCGATAGTCGGGATCAACAACCGCTGGTGCGGTACTCCGTTTGCGACTGGTCGGACGGCCACGTCAAAGAGGAACGAGGCGGCCGCTCGGCTCGAGGCCTTTGCGCCGGAATCCGTCCCAGTCGGTGACATCTCTCCCCCATACGAAGCGGGGCCGGCCGGCCGCCCGCCCGACACGGTAGGTGTTGCCGTCAAACCGGTTGTTGCCATCGGCGATGATGCCGAAATTCTGGTCACCGGGCTTGGTGTCCGACGCGCCGCCAGCACAGGCTGCGCCTTCGAACGTCATGTCGTTGGCGCTTATCGTGTTGTTGCGAGTCCGATAGATCCTGCCGTCGTTGCTGCGCCGCCCCTGGTCGATCAGCATGATCCCGCACCTGCCGGGGGCGACCACCACCGTGTTGCCAGTCACCTCGACGTCCTGCGACGCGGCGACGAGGATATCGGCGCCCCAGAACCAGCCTCGTTTCCCGAGCCCGTTGTGCCGCACCACGTTGTTGCGTATCGCCGCCTTGAACGAGATCTCGTGAAAGATGCCGACGTCCTGGTTGTTCTCCACGAGGTTTTCTTCATAGACGACGTTGCGACAGTCGATATCGCACCATAGTCCGGGACCGTTGTTGTCGTGGACATGATTGCCACGAAACGTCACTCCATCGCTTATCGCAATCTTGACGCCGCCGGCCTCCCAGGTCGGGTCGAAACCGTAGATGTTGTTCGACCAGATGCGATTGTCCTCGATGCGGATATCGTTGCCGTTGCCTTCGATGCCGATCTGGCCGTTGTGGTGGACATCGCAGTTCCGCACGCGGCTGCCGGTCCCGACACTGATGCCCGCACCGCTGTTCAAGCGGACCTCGCATCCTTCGATGGTCCATCTCGCCCCTTCGCGGGCGTGAATGGCGCCCTTCTGCGCGGCGCTGGCGAACTTCTCGACCGTGAGGTTGCTGATCACGACGTCGGCTGCTGCGCTTTCGAACGCGAACGCGGCGACCGTCAGCTCGACCTTGCGGCCGGTCGGGTCGTCGGCGAGGTAGATCCTGCCGCCGCCGTAGTCCAGGAAGAACCGACCGCTCGCCAGCCCGTCCCTGCTCGCCACCCTGGTCAGCGGTTTGTCGTCGATGAACAGTGCCTCGGGAAGATTGCAGATCGGCGCGCTCGGAAGGCATTCGCCGTGCCTGCGACTGGGCTGGCGTAGACTGCTCACCGACCAACCATCTCCATCGCGCCTGAAATCGGTCAGCAGCCGACTGCCGTTCAGGACCGCCTTGCCCTCGCCGTGGAATCGCTGGCCCGGTCGCGGCCGCACGGCCTCTGCTCTGTGAATTCCATTCTTGAGGCAGAACAGGGCGCCGTCGCCGGCACGATCGGCCATCGCCTGGATCGACGAACCGGGCTCGATCGCGATCGCGTTGGACGGACAGGACGAATTGATGACACCGGCGTTCGCCGGTTCCGCGGCGAGCAAGAGGCACCACGGAACCAGCACGCCGATCAGCATCCTTCGCATCAATGGCCGTGGCATCCTCATCGAGGCGAGCTCCCGGGCGCATCGGCGGGCTGGGCGCGGTAGACCATCACCGAACCGACTCCGAAGCCGAACAGGGACCAGAACCAGATGCCCTGCATCGGTCCCTCGAGCGTGACGTCGAACGTTCCGTTGATGACGATCGCCGTCACGTAGCAGATGACCCAGAGGAAGAGGTCGGACCATTGTTTGTGCCCGCGGGCACGGGCGACCAGCATCGCGCGCAACATCATCCCGAGCCAGGACAGCAGCACCAGCGACCACAAGACGACGCCCGGCATTCCGGCTCGCGCCAGGATCGTCATGTGCGCGTTGTGCGGGCTCCGCGTCGGCGGACGGGGGTTTCCAGGGTCACTGGTGCCGGCGAAGCCGTCGGCGTCGGCAAGGTTCAGGCCGAAGCCCCTGCCGGTCCAGAAGCTCGGCCCGTGGAACGTGTCGTTGATGATCACCTCCCACCAGTCGAGGCGCCACTTCTTGGTCCCTTCCGTCTGCTGTCCGGATTGCACGACGATGCTCTTGGCGTTCTCGAGAATCTGCCGTGCGCTGACCGGACGGTCGATCGAGTCCTTGGCTTCCTGATAGTCGGTGAAGGCGGCTTCGGCCGCGAGCAGAACGGTAAAGGCGCTCACGCCGACCACCAGGATCCTCACCATCAGGCGCAGTCGCCCGAGCATGAGCATGGCGAAGAAGATCGCCACGGCGGCGGCCAGGGTCGCACCTCGATTGGTCGCGCCGATCATCGCCAGGGCGCCGAGCCAGAACACGATCCACACCCATGACACCTTGCGGTAGCCGATGAGGACGAAGACCGCGGCGCCCGCCAGATGCGTGCCGAGCGCGCTCGCGCCGATCTCCACGACCGGCACGTTCGGACCGTACAGCTTGGGGATATGGTCTCCCCAGTACTTGGTGAGCCAGAAGCCCAACGGGATCGCCGGAAAGGTCACCAGCGACGCGCTGTAGTAGCGGAGCACCGTCTCGATCCTGCGCGCATCCTCCAGCAACAGCCCGATGACGATGAACGCAAAGCCCCCGTACAGGATGATGACGCTGTCGCGCAGGGCGTCCAGACCGTAGACGCTCACGTACGGCACCGTTCGCACCACGACCCATATCATCGTGGCAACGAGCGCAAGACTCGGCAGCGTCGCGAGCGACCCGACGAATGCGCCCGATCTTACGAAAACGGCGATCCCGGCCAGGAAGGCGATTTCGCCCACGTAGAACGGGGGAAAGCCGACATAGGCGAAGCCCTTTCCCATCAGGGCGTAGCCCAGCAGCACGATCGCGAGGAACGCCAGATAGCGATCGCCCCACACGAGCGCCGGCCTGGATACGTATTTGACCGTGTCCGACATCGTCAACCTGGCGCGTCGAGCTTCATGGCCACGGCCGTCATTGCTTCGCTTGTGCGCCGGCGACCTGACCGGCCGGCGTGCCGGAAACGTCCGGAACATGCTGGACCTGAAGCCTCGCCTTCTCGCGGGCAATCAGCCAGGCGATCGCGATCACCGCGCCCACGGCGCGCACCGAGTTGGCGATCAACAGCGCCAGGCAGGCACCGAACACGCCCATCGGACCGATCAGCGTCAGAGCCAGCACCAGCGCCACGCCGACGGCCACGACGTTGACCACGAAGGCGAGCCTGCCCGATTGAACGCCGAGCAAGGTCTTGCTGATCATCTCGGCGATGTAGTCGAGGACCCCGGCGACGACGAGAAGCTGCAGGCCGATGACGATATCGAGATACGGCGACGAAGGTCCGTAGACCATGCGCAGGAGCACGTCGGGTATCAGCACGCCAACGGCGCAGATGACGAGGATCGGGCCCAGCCCGAAGAACATGTAGCGACAAGCGGCGCGCGACGCCCCGAGAACGCCGTGCGAGCGGTGGGCATGCGCCGCGATCTGAGGAATGGCGTTGCCGATCCCGAAGGTGATGGGGTTCATCGTATTCGCGATGTTCAGACCGGCCTGGAGCGCCGCGGTTGCGGCAGTGCCCGTCGAGGCCGCCAGCAGCCATGGAAAAAGCTGCGCACGAATCAGCACCAGCTCGTAGCTCACGAGCGACCACTTGCCGACACCCAGGTATTCGCGGGCCAGCCGCCGCATCTCGGCGAAATCCGGCCGGCCAAGATGCAGCTTGGAGCCATGCACCAGGGCGCCGGCGACGAACGCCGCCGACATCGCATAGAGTGCGGACGAAAGCGAGATCGGCCCGGCCCACAGCACGAGCGCGATCACCAGCACCTGTCCGACATAGGCGATGCCGTCGCCGGCGACGGCCGCCCGATAGCGAAAATCGGCGAGCAGAAAACGGCGCGACGTCTCCTGCGCCTGCCAGCACAGGTAGCAGAGACAGGCCGGCAGCAGGATGTTTTCTTCCTCCAGCACCGTCGTGCCCAGAGCCATGCCCAGGACCAGAACAAGGCTCAGGCCGACGGCGAGCAGCGCCGTGTTCCCCATCAAGCGGGCGCGTTCATGGTCGCCCACGATGCACAGTCGTACCGACAGCGGGTAGGAGATGAGCGAATAGTCGATCGCCCGCAGCAGGAAGATGGCACCGAGAAAAAGCGCGAACTCGCCATAGTCCTGTTCGCTGAGCACGCGCGCCAGCAGCACGTTGAGCATGAAGTTGCCGCCACTCACGACGCACTGATCGACAAGCGTCCATGATGCCCTCTGGAGGAACTGCTTGCCTTCCATGGAATGCCCTCGACCGTTCTCGGCCATCAAAGTAAGCGGTTCACGCCGGGCTTAGTGCCTCCGGTTGTGTGAGCGCCGACCAGATCTCGCGCTGGCCCCCAAGCGCCGGTGCTCGACGCGGGCGATCGCGACCGGACGCCCGGTCAGGCCCGCGAAGCCGGCACGAAGGCGACGCCACCTGTCGCCGGCCGAGTTGCCGCCGAGGCGGAGGAACGCGCGTCCTTGCCGGCCCACGGAGGCAAGAGCGGCGCCGAGGCGGCGGGACAGCCGTACCGCGACAGTTCGGCCGCGGTCGATCATGCCGGCAACATGATCGCGGCCGGAAGACACGAGGTTGGCCGCGACCTGCTGCGGATCGAAGCCAAGCCGGTCGCGCCACACGGCGAGGCCAATACCGGCAAGCAGGCTGACGACGAACGCCAGTCCGAGAATCACGAACCCCTTGGGGCTGGTCGGAGTCCGGTTCGGTATCGCCAGCTTGATGCTCTCGTCCATCATCAGGGCGTGCTGGCTGTTGTCATCGGCCGTCATGAAGGCCTGGAGCTCGGCACGCGCCGACTCGACACCATCCGCGCTCTGCAGGACCTTCGGGTGCTTCTCGCCGTTGATCGCCAGCTGACGCAGCAGCTCGCCCTCCGCCGCAGTCACGGCGCTCTGCGCACGCTGGACTTTCTTGTCGCGCAGGTATTCGAGCGCGATGGCATTGACGATCGCCGCGGCGAGCTCGGGGGACCGCGCGGTGAAGGAAATGGAGATGAGATACGAGCGCGTGTCCTTCACGACCTCGACCCGGTTGCGCAGCAACGCGACCTGGCGATCGAATTGTGAATGGTTGCGGGTTTCCGGCAGGAACATGGCGCGGATCCAATCCGCAGCCGCCGACAGCCACGATCTCGACTCGATTGTCCCGGGCTTTCCGTCCAGCTCGAGCCGCTTCACGACGCTCTGCAGGATGGCGTCGGAGACGATCAGGCGCGCCTCGCTGGTGACGAGCGACCCCGCGTCGATGGTCCCCATAGGGGTGAGCTTTCCCTGCTCGCCGGAAAACAGGTTCGGATAGACGAGAGCGGTCGCGGAATACTGCCGGGGCAGCAGCGGTATGACGGCACAGGCCAGGGCCAGGGCCACCGCGACGAGCGACACGATGAACCGCCAATCCCGCTTCACGGACGACAACGCCCGCGCCGCCACGTTCTCGTAGTGTGCCCGCAGATCCGAGCGCTTCAGCTCGAAATCGGACGTCTTGCGCTCGAGCTCGCTCGCACCAAGGCGGCCTGCGTCGCGCGACGTATTGCGGTCGGTACGGTCGGCTAACAGCCGCGGCTGGTCGCCTTCGAGTTTGAGCATGCTCATCGTCAAAGTCATAGCTGATCGGCGCGCACGGCGGATGACGCTTTGGATGGCCCATGCGCTTCAAGGGGGTTACTCCGGACGAGGGAGTGTGGACTGATTCGTCCGCGCCTGCGCCAACGGCGTTCCAAGCGGAGTACCCTCGGCGCTTCGTTGACTCCCTGCATGCGCGCAGACAGTTTCATCGCCACATACGACCGAAAGGCTGCTCGGCATGAAGACGGTTCTGTTTTGCGGCGGTCTCGGTACGCGCATTCGAGACGTGTCCGAGAGCATACCCAAGCCGATGATCCCGATCGGTGACAAGCCGATCCTGTGGCATCTGATGCACTATTACAGCCAGTTCGGGCACAAGGACTTCATCCTGTGCCTCGGCTACAAGGCCAACGTCGTCAAGGAATTCTTCCTGAATCACAGGCCGCAGACCTACGCCGACTGCGTCGTCTCGGGCTTCGGCGACAACGTCGAAATCCTCGGGGATCCGCAGCAGGACTGGCGGATCGCCATGATCGATACCGGGATCTGGCGCAACATCGGCCAGCGGCTGTGGGCCGTCCGCGAGCACGTCGCCGGCGAGGAGATGTTCCTGGCCAACTACAGCGATGGCCTGTCCGACGTGAACCTGGACGAGATGGTGGCGGCCTTCCGCGCGAGCCGGAAGATCGGCTGCTTCCTGGCCGTCCGGCCGTCCTTCAGCATGCACCTCGTCGACATGCGGCCGAGCGGAAAGGTCAGCCGGATTCGCTCCAGTCACGACGCCAACCTCTGGATCAATGGCGGCTTCTTCATCTTCAGAAACGAGATCTTCGACTACATCCGCGAAGGCGACGAGCTGGTCGAGGCGCCTTTCCAACGCCTGATCGAGGCCGACCAGCTGATGGCCTTCAAGCACGAAGGCTTCTGGCGCCCGATGGACACGCTGAAGGACAGGCAGGTCCTCGAGGACCTCGTCGAGAAGGGCACGATGCCCTGGCGCATGGACGGGGGGCCGGTTGGGGCGGCCCCCGTCGACGCCGCAAGGAAGACCGGATGAAGCATCTGGGCCTTGCGCGGGCGGGCGAACGCCTGTCCGTGCTGTGCATCGGCGCCCATTCGGACGATATCGAGATCGGCGCCGGCGCCACGATCCTGGGCTGGATCGATCGCGGCGTTTGCCTGGACGTGCACTGGGCGGTGCTCGGCGCCGTCGGCCCGCGCGCCGATGAGGCCCGGGCGTCCGCCCAGGCGTTCCTGGGCAATGCCGTCCCTGCCGTCATCGACCTGGCGACCTTCAAGGACGGGTTCTTTCCCCACCAGGGAGCCGAGATCAAGGTCTGGTTCGAGGCGCTGCGCAAGCGCACGTCGCCCGACGTGATCCTGTCGCACTGGCGCCACGACGCCCACCAGGACCATCGCGAAGTGTCCAAGCTGACCTGGAATACCTTCCGCGACCACACGATTCTGGAATACGAGATCCCGAAATGGGATGGCGACACTGGCCAGCCGAACGTCTATTTCCCGACCACCAGGGCCCTGATGGAGCGCAAGGCGAAGCTTCTGCACGATCACTTCAGCTCCCAGCGCTCGAAGGACTGGTTCGACGACGAGATCTTCATGGGCCTGGCGCGCTTGCGCGGCATGGAATGCCGAGCCCCCGGGGGCTTTGCGGAGGCCTTTCACGCGAGGAAGCTCGCGGTCCAGTGACCGATCGGGCCCGCCCGACGAGCGCGCAATCGTCAGGCGTCACACGCTTCCCGCCGGCGCCTATCGATGGACGGCCGCTGCGAACTTCTCCGAAGCCCTGGCATGGCAGGCGCACTGCAGTCCCTCGCCGGACCAGGGAATGGTGCCCTCCGGAACCCGCTCGAGCCATATTTCGCGCCACCACAGGAACACCGCGCGAGGGCAGAGTATCCGCTGCCCGCTGTAGAGGGACTGGCAGTAGACGCCGTCGAGGATGACCGCGGGCGTTTTCATCCGCAGCATCTTGCCGGTCTTCTCGTCGATGAAGCGCTCCACGCGCGAGCGTACCCTGAAGACCTTGCCGCAGTAGGGGACGAGCTCCGCGTCGAAGCTGAGGCCGCGATTCGCGGCCGACGAATTCAGCGTCCCGAGTATCTGTTCATACGATTTCACCCGAACCAGTTCCCCAGGCTTCAGATCGAGATCGAGCCGGGGCGCGACGCCGGCCACTATCTTGCCGGGCTTCCGCGGAAACGGAAGGCCGCCCCAGACGGATTGGAAGCGATCGTAGAACCACCGGGATGCCTTGCCCCAGCGCGGCGAACGCGCGAACGTGCCATAGTAGTAGAGCACGTACACGATGGCCTTCAGGATGGCGCCGAGGGAATTGTTGCCGGAGCGATAGGCGTCGACGTACTGCCGCACGTCCCACAATTTGAGGTCGGTGGTCGCGTCGATCAACTGGGTCGCCTGGCACGAATACCTCGGCTCGCCGGCCACTCCCCCGCGAACGGCCGCCGAAATGACCTGGCTCTCGGTGCAGCCGGCTCCATCGGCGCGCACGGCCGCCCGCCATCCTTGCGTGTCCGGTGCGCCGACGTCCTTGAGCCACGCCTCCTTCCAAAAGATGAGGCAGCCGGCCTGGCATCCGCCATACTCGCGACCGTCACAGCGGTGCTCGAGATGAACCGCATCGCGGAGACGACGGCTCACATAGACGACACCCGCGGGTCCGTGCACTTCACTGCAGGTCTTGCCCGCCCGCCTGAACACCTGAAAACGCTGGCCGCAGTACTGCATCATCTGCGGCATGAACGGCAGGCCTTCGAGACGCCCATTGGCGTCCAACGTCGCAAGGATCTCGTCCTTGCTCCGCACCTCGACCCAGTCTCCTACCGCCAACGTCATGGTGGTGCTTCCTTCACCGGCCGACTTTCGGCTGTCTAGGTAAGCGCCGTCTCGCGCCGCCCCGGCATCATCGCGCCTCGCGGGTTCGAGCCGTCCAGCACCTCCTGCAACCAGGTCTCGCCGCGGAACTTGCGGTACTGCTCTGCCCTCAGCCGGTCAGCCAGGCGCCCAGGTGGCAGAACGACGTCGTCGTAGGTGATGACCGAATCCTTGGCGATGTCCCGCAGCAGCTTGCAGCCTTCCACCAGGCCCTGCGGCAGGTAGCGGCCCGCCGACATCTCTTCGACGTTGGCGGCCTCTCCGTAGGTCATGTACATGCCGTAGTCGTCGAGCACTTCCCCGGCTTTGAGATCGCGCTTGGCGACGGCACACACCTCCACCACCGGACCGGCCAAGGACCTCGAGACCGGGTCACGGAACAGGCACGTCCGGGCGATGGCGGTGGGAACCTCCATGTTGCAGAGATGGTACGGGACGAAAAAGGAATAGAGGGGGCCCGGACCCATTTTGTAGAGATTGAGATAATGCGCCTGCTTGGGATCGGGATGCTCGGCCAGGCAGTAGACCTTGGTCAGCGGCGTGCCGACCACGTAGTCGATCGCGCCGCCGAGCCGGCGCAGTTCCTCGAGATCGTAAATCTCGCCGATCTTGAGCACGTCACCGTGGTAGTCCAGGCCGCGCGACATGCCCCGCGACAGCACCTTGAAGCCGGTGGCGTTGGCGACGACTGCCTGTTCGAAGCTCACCTTCGATCCGTCGGCGAAGCTCGTCACCATCGTCGGGTTCTGGCCCCACTTCTCGGCGAAGCCTTTCTGTGTCGTCGGATTGCGATAGCGATCCTGGAGACCCTTGACGTTCCCGAGCAACCGGGGAATGAGGCCCAGTCCCTTGACCCAGCGGTAGAGGTTCATCTGGATGCCCGGCTCGTCGCCCTCGCAGGCCGTGAAGATGACGCCGTGCTTGTCGGCATAGGTCTGGAGGATCGGCCCGATCGTCGCGTCGAGTTCGGCGTTCATCAGAACGACGTCCTTGCCGTGCCTGAAGGCCTCGAGAGCCACGCGGGCGCCGAATTCCACCGATCCGGTCACATCCACGAGCACGTCGATGAGGTCGCTGCGTGCCATCAGCATCGCGTCTTCGGTGGCGACCGGCCGGGACTGCTCGATCGCCGCATCGAGCTGCGGCTGCGAACCGGCAATGGCGACATCTTCGAAGCCCGAGTAGTGGAACACGTCGACGGCTCGCCTTACCCGACGATTCGAGATGGCGGCCACACGCATCCCCGGCGTGCTGCGCGTGATCTGGTTGGTGAGACCTTGGCACATGAAACCGGCACCGATGATGCCGACCCGGATCGGATTGTTCTTCTCCGCCCGCTCCTTGAGCGCGGTGTCGACGATCCACATGGCTCGCTCCTTTGAAACTGCGTAACAATCGATGGCAAGGCTATCCGACGGCGGCGACGACCTTCGGTCGCGTCAGCGACATTCGCGCCGTCAGTTCGCCTTCGATGGTCTCCAGCAAAGCGAAATTGCTGTCCTTCGCCGAAACCGCGGTGACAGGCAGCGGCCACGCGATCGCCAGGCGCGGATCGTCGTAGCGAAGGCCGCTTTCCGCGCTTGGCGTGTAGAACGTGCTCGCGTGGTAGAGAATGGTCGTTCCGTCTTCCAATGTCTGGTAGCCGTGGGCGAAGCGGCCGGGAATGTAGAGGGCGCGCTGGTTTTCGCCGCTGAGCTCGACAGCCACGTGCTCCAGATACGTCGGGCTCTCGGGCCGCAGATCCACGATCACGTCGAGAATCGAGCCATGCATGCACCGCATGAGCTTCGCCTCGATAGCCGACGCGTACTGGAAATGCATTCCCCGCAGCGTCCCACGCCGGACGCTCACGCCCACGTTCGTCTGTGCGACGCTGCCGTCCAATCCCAGCTGCTCGAACTCCTTCTGGCAAAAGACGCGCGCGAAGTAGCCGCGGTCATCGCTGCGGCGCTCCGCGTCGACGATGAAGGCGCCCTTGAGCCTGGTTTCAGTGAAGATCATGTCCGCCTCCTCGAAGCGGGGTGTCCAAGCCGATGCGCGTTTGCACGTCCGCGATCGCGTCCGCTACCGGCCGCTCCTTGGCGGGGCGCCTGCCGGGTGCCAGCAGCGTCGTTCCACCATGGACTTGGCTCGACGACAGGACCTGGCGTCCGTCGAAAACGATGGGCGAACGCATGCGCGAGACGATGTCGGACCAGTCGAGCCGGCGGTAGATGTCCCACCCGGTCGCGATCAGGATGGCGTCCGCGCCCTCCGCCGCGGCGGCCACGTCCTCGGCCTGGACGACGCCAGGCCCCAGTTGGTCGCGCACCGCGTCGATCCGCACCAACGGGTCGTGCAGCACGACGTCGGCGCCCCGCTGCAGCAGCAGCTTGGAAATGCGCACGCCGGGCGATTCGCGGACGTCGTCGGTCTCGGGCTTGAAGGCGAGGCCGAGCACGGCGATGCGCTTGTCGCGCAACGAGCCGATCTGGTCGGCCAGCAGCTCCACCACGCGACCGGCGCGCTCCTCGTTGACCTCGAGCACCGAGCTCAGGATAGGCACCTCGACGCCCTCGTTGCAGGCAAAGGCGCGAAGCGCCCTCAGATCCTTAGGGAAGCAGCTTCCGCCGAAGCCGACGCCGGCCCTGAGATAGGACACGGCGCCGGCAAACCGCGATTTGCCGTCGCGGCTCGGCGCCGCCCAACACTTGTCGAGATGAACGCCACGCATGACGGTCTCCTCGTCGAGACCGGGAACGGTCTCGCAGATGCCGGCGATCTCGTTGGAGAACGAGATCAGCGTCGCCTGCAGCGCGTTCGCCGCATACTTGACCATCTCGGCGTTGCGCGGCGTGGTGTGCAGGATCGGACAGTCGAAGCCCGCATACATCTCCGCCAGTACCGAGCCGGCGCGTGTGGTGCTGGCACCGATGACGATGCGGTCAGGCTTGGTGAAGTCCTCGATTGCGCGCCCTTCGCTCAGGAATTCGGGGTTCATCGCCAGGCCGAAGTCGCGGCCGCTGACCAGGCCGGAGGCGGCCTCGAGCTCGCCGCGGACGACCGTATCCGTCGTCGTCGGCACCACCGTGCTCTTGACCACGACGACGTGGTAGGAGCCGATCGTCGGCAAGTGACGGCCGATCTCCCGCGCGGCCTGGCGGATGTAGCCGAGATCGATGCCGTGCTCGTTCGAAGGCGTGCCGACGGCTATGATCGATACTGCGGATCCGCGCAGGCTTTCCTCGAGATTGGTCGACGCCCGCAGACGACCCGACGCACGCTGCTCGACGAGCAGCTCATCGAGCCCGGGCTCGTAGAAGGGCGCGGTGCCGCTTTCGATGACGTCGATCTTGCGCTTGTCGTGGTCGACGCACGTCACGGTATGCCCGAGGGCAGCCAGGCCGACACCCGTCACCAGTCCGACATAGCCCGTTCCGACAATGGTGATTTTCACGAATTGCCTCCGAACGATCTCATGCCGCCTCGGTCTGGCGGTACTGCGCGCGGTAGAACTCGAAGGTGCGGGCAAGTCCGGTCCGCAAATCGACGCTCGGCTCGTAACCGACACGCTTCCTGACTTTCGTCAGGTCCGGACAGCGACGGCTCGGATTGTCGACCAGGTATTGGGCGTCATCGCTCTTGCGAAACTGCACTTCCAGCGGCCGCCCCGGTCGCCCGGCGATCTCGGCCATCAAGCGGGCCACGTCGAGCATGGAGCGTTCCTCGGAGTTGCCGACGTTGTACGGCTCCGCCGGCTCGCCGAACACGAGCACACCGAGGCTCCCGGCGATGAAATCGCGCACGTAGCAGAACGAACGGGTCGGGCTGCCGTCGCTCAGAAGCACGATCGGTCCGCCTTCGAGCGCGGCGGACATCATGTCGGGCACCATGCGGCCGTCGTTGAGGCGCTGACCCGGCCCATAGACGTTGAACGGTCGTACGATCTTGGATGGAACCTTGCGCTGCGCCCAGAAGCTGATGCAGAGCGTCTCTCCGAGACGCTTCGATTCGTCGTAGCAGGCGCGCGGCCCGGTGCAGGAAACGTTGCCGCGATAATCCTCCGGCGTCGGGATGAAGCGTGGGTCGGGGTCGCCGTAGATCTCACTCGACGAGAAGAAGAGCATGCCCTTGGCGCCGTGGGCTTCGGCGAGGTCCAGCATGCGCCACGTGCCGTTGACGTTCGCGTCGATCGTTTCGAGCGGTCGCGGCCTGTAGAAGACGGGCGAGGCCATGCTTGCACAGTGGATGATCCAGTCGAACTTGCGTCCCCAATCCGTCTCGTCGACGACGTTGGCGGTCCGGAACTCCACGAAAGGATCGTTCTTCAGGTGGGCGAGGCGATTGGCGTTGGTGGCGATGAAGTTGTCGGACGCGACGATCCTGGCGTTCAAGCTCGGCGATGCGTGATTGAGCACCGAGAGGATGTCGACGATGTAGCTGCCCAGGAATCCGCAGGCGCCCGTGACGAGGATATTGCTGTCGGCCAGCCGGCTGAACACGCCGGGAATGGTCGCCCGCATCACTTCGGCGTCTTCCTGGATGATCTTGTCCGCTCTACTCATGTACTTCCGCCCTCTCATTCGAGGTGTGATCGACTGCAAGGAAGGGCGTCTTTGCGGCACCGCCGCGATTGCCGATTTCCCTCGTAGTCTCCGGTCCTTTTCGATCGTGAAGTTAGCGAATCGGGCGGGCGGACGAAGGGCAATAAGGTCGGCGGTTCCTAATCCAACCGGACTACCACCGGCGTCGGCAGCCGAATCTCTGATGTCCCATTGGCGTCGCGTCCGACGTCGTCCATCGTCTCGACATCGGGCCGGGACGGACACGGTGCACTGATCAAAGTCGCACGGTCGGTGACTGGCTGGTTGCAACACGGAACAAGGC
>JAEWIV010000516.1 GCA_023386865.1 Pseudomonadota bacterium | reverse complement strand
CTCTTCGGCATGGTCTGCTACCCGGCTCGGTTCCCCAGAGACTGGATCGCCGCGTCAATATTCTTGAGCATGGCGCGCAACGGCGCGCAGTCCGGATAGTGCTGGGTCAGCAGCTGCTTGGCGTGCTCCAAATCGACGATATGGGGGTTCGTCAACGCTTGACCCGTTGTGCGATCAGCATAGGCGCCACTGTCTTCATGATAGTAGAGGTCGAAGAATTTCTCATCTGACAAAGCGGCGCGGCTGTGCTCGCACTGCACCCAGTCATCGAGATCGCAGCGGACACGATTCAGACGATTGTAGACGCCACGGCGAGCGCGGCATTGCGCGATGACTGACTTCAAGCGTTCGCCCACCTCGGCATGGGCTTCGATCGGCATCCGTTTGGCCGGCCGGCGACGCTCGGTCCGCTGCAAGACCATGCGGTACGGTACCGTAGCAGGCGGACTACGTTTGCCGTGCGTCTGCGGCGTGGGCCGCGGTGCTTCTGCCTTGGCTTTCGCCGCGGGGCTGAAGAATGGGGGGACGACTGGCCCAGACTCGCCGTTCCAGTTCGCCTCGACGATCGGCGGCGGCAAGGAGTCCAAGGCGGCGAGGCTCGCCGCTAGGCTGAAGCCCTTCTGATTGTCCGCGGCGAGGTAAAGAGCGCAATCACCCTCCGGATAATACATTCCGGCCCAAGAAGTCCTGACGATCTCCCAGCCGTGCTTGCGTGCCCATGCCAGGCGATCTTCCGGGATCCCCTGCTCGTCGCCTGAATAGGGTTCGTCCACGAACACATAGACCTTGGTCGCCGGATCGTACCATTCGCTGTAGTGATCCTTTCCGGGAACCGCGTTCGCGACGTTGCCGCGTGGATAGGCACGGCTGTGACCCGCCGACGGCCGCAGGCCCGTCGCCTCCATGAACGCCAAGGTCCGCGCAGCAGCGCAGACAAGACGGCGTGCGTCGGATTGCGAGGCCGTGTTCAAGTTGCGCGTCAGATGATCTGCCGCAGCGAAGCGAAAGCCCCTGAAATGCCGCGCCGACCTCAGATGGGCTGGCTTCACCAGTTCGTCGAGCGGTGTCGCCAGCCGGACCGAGAGGGTCTCCTGGCCGCTCTCCCCGGTCTCGCGATCGCGCCAATAAGTGGTGATGTAGGTCATATGGCTTGGCGTCGTCCAGGCACCCCCGCCGAGTTGGCGACGCGCATGCCTGAAGTTCTGGAAGCCGCCTGCCACGGCCGCGGCGTCGAGCGCGGGGGTGTGCTTCAAGCCTAGGCTGGCTTTGACGGTCTTGGCGTAACGCTTGATGCCGACGAGAGTCGACGGACGGATAGGTTCCTTGGACATGCCAGTTCTCCTGGCTCTTTACGAAACGTCACCCGCTAACCGCTTCTCGAGCCCGAACATGACATGACCGGGAGAGACTTCCTGGGGCAGCGCTGTCAACAGCTTCGCTACGGCGGGTGGCGGGTTCCTGCCTAAGAACCAGAACACCAGTTTATCATGTATTCGGCCATTTAGAAAAAGCCCTTAGCAAATTCGGTAGTGGGTCAGTTGAAACGGTTCAGGCGTTAGCCGCCCTGTGTTCTTCATGTGCAGCACGCCAGACGTCTCGCGCAGCATCAGCATTCATCGCCGCAATGCCGAGCCCAACGATCAGGTCGGGCCATCCGGAAAGCGCGTAGGCGGTCACAAACCCCGCCACAATGATGGCGACGTTTGCCACAGCATCATTTCGAGCCGAAAGGAACGCTGCCCGCGTCAAGCTGCCACTATGAGCCCGGAAACGCACCAGCAGGAACGCGCATGACAGATTGACAGCCAATGCGCCGGCACCGGTCAGCGTCAGGAGAAGCGGCGCCGGCGGGAACGGAGCCATGAACTTCTCCCACGCTGTCCAGAGCGTCGCGAGGCCGGGAATGAGTAGAATGCAGGCAAGAGCCATTCCCAAGCGAGCCCGGTTGGTTGCATTCCATCCAAGCGCTATGGCGATCAGAAAATTCACTGAGGCGTCTTCGAGAAAGTCGACACTATCGGCGAAAAGCGAGACCGAGCCGATGGCGCGGGCAACGGCGAACTCGACGCCGAAATAGGCCAAGTTGAGGACGGCAACGATGATGACAACTTTGCGCAGCTTCGCGTCCATTCCCCAATGCTAGCACCTTCGCCCGGTTCCAGGATTCCCACTCTGCAGCAACACCAAGGCCAGAGATTTCAAACTGACCCACTACCGCAAATTCCCAGAGGGTTCAGGATCTCCCGCTGCCGGATTGGCCAGTGTAAGGGCATTTGTCGCCCGCCGAGCGACGCAGAGCTGTGATCAACGCTGCAAGCCAGCGGGCGTCGCCACCTGCTCGGTGCTGAGGGAGCGCCTGCCCCGCGACCAGGTCAACGCACGCCTTTATCTCTTCATCGCGCAAGTCCAGCTGACCGACCAGGGTGACGATAAGGGACAGGATGGTCTCCGCGCTGCCCGGCCATGGGCTGGTCTACAGTCCCAATCCCCGGCTTCGTCCGAGCGACCAGTTCACATCCCCGCCAGGCAGGGCGACGCCCGAGATGACACGGCCGACATGTTGCTCAAGCGCGGGTCGCCAAGGGACCAGGCTGAAGCCCAGCCCATCATCGATCATGGCGAACCGGCCGCTGGAAAGCTGCGCGGAACCGATCAACTGGCCGGTAACTTCGTTGCCGGCAATGGCGGGCCGCCATTGCCGGCCCCGCTCGGCGGCGCGCGCCCTGCCGGCGCGCTCGATGCCACGAGCCTCCAGCCGCAGCACCAAATCTCTTGGCGCACGGACTCGGCCGTCGCCGAGGTCGGCGGCATAGCCCTTGTCGGCCAGCCAACGCCGGCGCTTGGCCAGTGCCGCCGTCACTTCCCGGCCGAATCCGTCGTCCACCAGGACGGTACGCTGCCGGGACGCCAGCTCGCGGTCGAGCCAGGTCGCGCCGTCATGGCCGATCTGCTGCTCAAGGCCCGTAGGCGAGAGAACGGTGATCCGGCCCATCGTCCGGTCGCGCGCGAGATCGTAAGCCTGCCCGCGTTCGGAAAGATCGGCCGGAACGCGCCACTGGTCGGCGTCGATCCGCTCGACATGGCCGGCCCGGCGCAGCGCCTCCAGGCGCCGCACATGGGATCGGACGTAGGCCGCGGGATCGCCACCCAGACGCTCGACGGTGCCGACGGCCTGCTCCAGATGCCTGGCCGGCCGATAGATGCCCTCCTTGCCGGCAATCGCCAAGATGTTGCGGTCCGAGGCGCGCGGGCCGGCCTGGCTGAAACCCGCCGCCACGATCATGCCCCGCCGGATATCCTCGGCGCGGGCCGGGTCGATCTCGAAGTGATGGACACGCCCGTCCACGCCGTCGATCACCAGCCGCACGCGCTCGCGCATCTCGTCGCCGCCCAGCCCCTTGTCGAGCACGCGGCCAACGATCGGCTCGGTCATCTTCTCCCGGTGAAGGACATAGCCCGCGATAGAACGGGCGTCGGCCAGCCCTTCCCGGTCCAATGCCCGGTGCATTGTCTTGATGATGTCGCCGCGCTCGCCCAATTCCCGCAAGGCGGGCTCGGCCCTGGGCGACACGGTCCAGCGCCCAGGTTCCACCTCGGTGGCCAAGCCCATGCGCTCCAGCTTGCGCGCCCGCTGGATCAGCAGCGCCCGGTTTTGCCGCAGGCCGTCGAGCATGTCCCGGTCCGGGCGCAGGTCGGCGAACTCGTTGCGGCTCCTTTGCTCGGCGATCAGCATGCGGTCGAGCCGGGTGAAGCGGTCGGCATCGACCTCCCGCTCCAGGCTCCGGGACACCTCCTGCTCGGTCTGCCGGCCGAGCTCCCGGGTCACCATCTCGCTCGCCCGCTCCCGGATTCCATAGGCAATGTAGTCGCCGGCGATGTTGAGGGTCCTGCCGTCATCGATGACGCCCCGGACGATGATGTGGGTGTGAGGGTGGCCGGTGTTGTGGTGATCGACCGCTATCCAATCGAGCCTGGTGCCAAGGTCGGCTTCCATCTGCTTCATCAGTTCGCGCGTGGTGGTGCGGGAATCGGCGAGCTCGACACCATCCTCGGCCGACACGATGAAGCGGAACTGATGACGGTCCGCGCGGCCGCGTTCGACGAATGCATGACCGTCCTCGATATCTCGGCTGGCCGAATAGACCTGGCCCCTCTCCCCGTCCTTCGTCACGCCGTCCCGCTGGAGATAGCGCAGGTGGGCGTCGACCGCCTTGGCGCTGACGAACTGCCGTCCCCGGGCGCCACCGCGCTGCGGATTGAGCTTCACGACGCGAGCCTTGACCGCGACCCGCCGAGACCGTGTTCGGGTTCCGGCGTCCCCGCTCCAGGGGCTTCGGTTCTTCAGCGCTGCCGCCACCGCCGCGCCGCGGCCCCGCGCGTTGAATCGGCTGCTCCCCTTCCTGGTCCCATTCAACCGTGAAGGATTGCCGCCAGCCCGCCGTATGGCTTGTTGGATCTGTCCGGCGAAGCTGGTCGGGCGGGCGCGCACGCCGCCGATGCGGCGTCCGCCGATCCGCGTACTGCCACGATCCCGGATCTTGCCCGGCCGGAGTCGGAAGTCGTCTTCATCGCGTGCCATGGCATGACGATTGGAAGCCGCGCGAAGGCTCGCAAGAGGCAGACTGTGCGCATCGTCGCGTGGCGTCGAAAAGGTCGTTCCAGCGTAGTGGCGGGAGGCTATGCCTTCGAGCGACGGCGCTCGGAGCGTTGAATGCAAATGATAAATTGATCCAAGAGCCGCCCGAGCATCGCAACAAGCTGCTACGAGCTGCTCAAGAAACAACGTGCAGACAGGTTTTCAGGCGCCTGGCGCCGGCAGCGGGGCAACCCGCTTTATCTTGCCGTCCGTGGCTTGGGTGCCCCTGACGCCTCCATCTCACTGGCACACTTGCAAGGCTGCCAGAACAGGCACTGCTCTCGAGGCGTCGGATCATTGCGATGCTCCTGCAATTGCTCGGCCGACAAATAATCCCTCGGCCCGCGGCTGCAGTGCCAACTCGCCGGCAAGGGAACGGCCAACTGAAGCGCGATCGGATGGCGGCACGGGTTGCAATCCTGCCGACGAACCGGGAACACCACGCGTAACGAATAGCGCTGCCTCCTGCCAAGGGATCACACGCCGGGTGATCGCGGGGGTGCCTCCACCCGGCATCTCACCGATCATTGGTGCGAGGATTGCGACGTAGAGCTGCGTCTCAGAGGGCAGCTCACGCCCCGTTGCCATGTACTCCTCGTACCGCCTGGGGCCTGCATTGTAGGCCGCCAGAAATCCAGGTGACCCATAGCGGTCATGCATCTCGCGCAGATACGCAGCGCCAGCAAGAATGTTGTCGCGCGGGTCAAAGGGGTCGACGCCAAAGCCGTAGCGAGACCGCAAATCGGCCCACGTATCTGGCATGATCTGCATGAGGCCCATCGCACCAGCCGGCGAGACAGCACGCAAGTTGCCGCCGCTTTCCAGCGTCATGACGGCATTGATCCAGGAGATCGGCACACCGAACCGCTGCGCAGCCTCCGCAACGAAATCGGCAAATGGATCTGCGGCAGCTTCCCTCTTCGACTGATTAACAACGAGCGGGCCAGCGTAGGCGAGATGAGCAACTCCGGCGGTCAGCGAAGGCAGTAGGGCGAACGCCAGCATCGCACCTACCGCACGAACGCGTCGCCGGATCGTGACCGGGAAGGGAGCAAGGTTGAGATGTCTGGCGGACAAGCAGTCGGCAGTTCGAGCTCGGACACGGTGCATGATTACTCCTTCTCGATCCAAACGGGTTGTGCGCGCGCGATTACGGCAGACGACGAGATCGGTCCAAAGTATCTGCCGTCCAAGGAATCGGTTGATTGCGCATTCATGAGGAAGAGCTGACCATCAGCGATGACACGGCACCCTTCCCAGACCGGAAGCGGCCGGCCGCGACTGTCGCGCTCGCGCGCATCGCCCATTGCGATGGTGTCGACAAAGATTGAGCTCCCTACTCGGCAGACGGTTTGTCCAGGCAGTGCCAGGACATGCTTCAGCATCGGGACGCCGCGCGGCAGATAGCTGCCATTGGCGAGGAAGGTTGCGAGCGGGTCGGGTGGCAAGACAGCGACAAGCTCGCCGAGATACCGAGCCTTGCTTCGGTGCAAGCGGTAGAGGCCGAGCGGGACGCTCGCCGAGGCGTTCCACATGAAGAGCGGTGTATGGCCATGACCGCAGGCGAGAGACAGCATGGCGATGCCAACCAGAGCGCAGACCATGATCGATCGACGAGCGGTCACGGCTCGATCCGTTGACGGCGGAGCCAAGCCTGATGACGCGAGCGCGTGTACCATCTCGGTGTCTCGGCGGCAGACAGGCGGTTATGTACGTGACGCCAATAGTCTGGCGCAGCGTCCACCGGGTCGACACCAACCCCTTCGACGATATCGATCATCTGCAGCACCTGCTGGACCTTCGCCCAGCCTGAGATCCGCAGCAGAATGTCGCCACCCGGACGCACGTACGGAACGGTCGCGCACGGAGCACCGGCAGGTACCGTGCGCAGGATGTCGATGCGGGACACGATGGTGCCGAAGTCGTTGGCGGCCCAGCGGACGAAGGCAAAGATGCTGCCGGGCGTGAAGGACAGGACACGTCGCCGGCGATCGAGAATCTGTTCTGCTGCTGGCCGGCCGAAGCGGATCCAGTGCTCGATGTGCTTTTCGAGCCACAGGAGCTCGACGTGGGTGAGATCGCTCATGCGGCACGCCCGACGCGAGGCGCATGCACCAGCTGCCTCCGTCCCGGCCCACCTGTCGTTTTCCCTTGAATCGGAGTCTGGGCGGCTCGTGGTTTTCGAGTCTTTGTGCGGGCTTGGGCATCGCCGGATTTTCCTTGAATCATAGATTTGGTCCTTAAATCGTGGACTGACCCCAACATC
>JAEWIV010000509.1 GCA_023386865.1 Pseudomonadota bacterium | reverse complement strand
CTTCTGCGGCGTCCATCTTTCCTTCCTGGCCGTACCCTTGCCCCAGACGCACTTCTTGAAGTCGCGGGTCGCCGACCGGAAAGCCTTGTCGGCCTGGTCGAGCTTGAGCGCGTGCTCGCCCAGCTCCTCGCTGCTGAACATCGGCAGCGCCTCGAGGATCAGCTCGCGGACGTCGACGTCGTTCAGCCAGTTGTCGAGGTCGAAGCTGTAGCCCTTCGCGAGGTCATCGGCGAACTCCGCCCACTGGTCGATGAGCTCGCGCAGGTCGGCGACGTCGGGCGGTCCGGGCGGCGGCGGCGGCTTCATTCCCCGCGCTCCGCCTGGCGGCGCCAGTAGCGCTCGCCGTCGTTCGGCTTGAAGAAGGTGCGGATGACGCCGTTGGCATTGAAGGCGATGAAGGCGCCCGTCTGCTGGTCGTAGCGCGTGACGACGCCGTCGCGCCGAACGGCCTCGAGCACGGGACCGCCGACCTTGGCGTCGCGCAGGAGCTGGGCCTGGCGCAGATAGTCCACCTTGGTGATGCGGCCGAACTCCGCGCCATGCTTGGCGAAATGCTCGTCCAGCCGGCGCTGGTCGGCAAAGCCCACGCTCGGCCCGAAGCTGCGCGCCTCGAGCTGCGAGGTGTCGGCGGCGGCAGCGCTGCCCACGAGGTCGCGCCGGCCGTGCTCGGCGACCTGCGTCCAATGGAAAAAGATCGCGACTGCCGCCACCGCCGCCGTCAGCAGGCGGCGCCACGGCATCCATCCCGGGCGAGCCATCATGGTCGCTATTGTGCGCCGCCCTTGAACCAGCGCGCAATCAGCCGTCGCTCGGCATCGGTCATATGGGTCAGGTTTCCGGGCGGCATGACCCGGGTGACCCATACCTGCTGGTTGATCATCGCCGCCCGGGGCCGGATCTCCTCGGGCGTCTCGAGCACGACGCCCTTGGGCGGGGCGGCGAAGCCTTCCTGCGTGGGCTTGGTGGCGTGGCAGGATTGGCAGCGTTCCTTGAAGATCGGCTGGACCTCGGCAAAGAAGGCGGGCGGCCCGAGATCGGCCTCGGGCCGCGGCAGGGATACGATCGCCGTCATCGCCAGCACGACGAGGCCGGACGCCAATACCAGGGGGTTCTGGTTTCCCTTGTGACGCTGCACGAACCAGACGCGCACCAGGGCGCCCGACACGGAGATCAGGATCAGCAGGACCCAGTTCCACTTGTGCCCGTAGAGGCCGGCATAGTGGTTGCTGATCATGGTGAACAGCACCGGCAGGGTGAAATACGTGTTGTGGACCGAGCGCTGGCGGCCCCTCAGCCCGTGCTTCGGATCGGGCGTGCGGCCTTCCTCCTTGGCCTTCACCAGCTCGCGCTGGCCGGGGATGATCACGAAATAGACGTTCAGCACCATGATGGTGCCCAGCATCGCGCCGAAATGGATGTAGGCGCCGCGGCCCGAGAAGAGGTGGCAGAGCGCCCAGGCCGACACGGCGCAATAGAGCAAGAGCAAGCCGCCCAGGACGGCGTCGTCCTCGCCGAAGGCCGAGCGGCAGAGCCAGTCATAGACCAGCCAGCCCAGCACCAGGAAGCCGAGGCCGATGGCGATGGCCTCGGCCCTGGTGAGCGCCATCACGGAGGGATCGATCAGCGCCACTTCCGCGCCGTAGTAGTAGACCAGGCACAGCAGGACGAAGCCCGTGATCAGCGTGGTGTAGGCTTCCCACTTGAACCAGTGCAGCTCGGGCGGGAGCTTCTCGGGCGCCAGCGTGAATTTCTTGGCGGTGTAGAAGCCGCCGCCATGCACTGCCCAGACTTCGCCGCCGATGCCCTTGGCCGCATCGGCCGGATCGAGCGGCGGATGCAGGTGGTTGTCCAGCCAGATGAAATAGAACGAGGCGCCGATCCAGGCGATGCCCACGATCATGTGGGCGAAGCGCAGCACCAGATTGAGCCATTCAACGACGAAAGCGGCGTCCATGCGTTGTCGTAGCGCCTTGCCCCAAGTGCTCTCAAGGCCCTATATCGCGCTCCCCTGCGAGCAAACTAACGATTTTGAGGGAGTGCATATAGTGGCGTTGGATCTTCCCGAGGGCGTTTCAGTCGACGGCGTCATCAACCCGGGCTTCGAAAAGGTGCTCACCAGGGAGGCACTGGCCTTCGTCGCCGACCTGCAGCGCCGCTTCGATCCGCGCCGCGAGGAGTTGCTGGCCGCCCGCGTCGAGCGCCAGAGGCGGCTCGATGCCGGCGAGAAGCCCGATTTCCTCGCCGATACCGTGAAGATTCGCGAGAGCGACTGGAGCGTGGCGCCGCTGCCGCAGGACATCCTCGACCGCCGCGTCGAGATCACCGGCCCGGTCGACCGCAAGATGATCATCAACGCGCTCAACTGCGGCGCCAACGTCTTCATGGCCGACTTCGAGGACGCCAGCACGCCCACCTGGACCAACATGGTCGACGGGCAGTTCAACCTGGCGAGCGCCGTGCATCGCGAGATCGACTATGTCGATCCGCAGACGGGCCGCGAGTACAGGCTGAACGACAAGACCGCCGTGCTGTTCGTGCGGCCGCGCGGCTGGCACCTGCCGGAGAGGCACATGACGGTCGACGGCGTGCCGATGTCGGGCTCGCTGTTCGATTTCGGCCTGTACTTCTTCCACAACGCGGCGGAGCTTCTGGCGCGCGGGACCGGTCCCTATTTCTATCTGCCCAAGATCGAGAGCCATCTCGAGGCACGGCTGTGGAACGACGTCTTCGTCTACGCCCAGGACGCGCTCGGCATCCCGCAGAAGACCATCAAGGCCACGGTCCTGATCGAGACCATCCTCGCTGCCTTCGAGATGGACGAGATCCTGTGGGAGCTCAGGGACCATTCGGCTGGCCTCAATTGCGGCCGCTGGGACTACATCTTCAGCTTCATCAAGAAGTTCCGCGAGCAGGAATGGTCGGTCCTGCCCGACCGCGCGCAGGTCACCATGACGGCGCACTTCCTGCGTTCCTACAGCCAGCTCCTGATCAAGACCTGCCATCGCCGCGAGGTCCATGCCATGGGCGGCATGGCGGCGCAGATCCCGATCAAGAACGACCCCGCCGCGAACGAGGCGGCGATGGAGCGCGTGCGCGCCGACAAGAAGCGCGAGGCGAGCGACGGCCACGACGGCACCTGGGTCGCCCATCCCGGCCTGGTCGCGATCGCCAAGGCGGAGTTCGATGCGGTGATGAAGGGTGCCAACCAGATCGCCCGCAAGCGCCAGGATGTGCACGTCGACGCGGCCGACCTGATCGCCATGCCGGAGGGCACGCGGACCGAGGCCGGCCTGCGCCAGAACGTGGCCGTGGGCATCGGCTATGTCGAGGCGTGGCTGCGCGGCATCGGCTGCGTGCCGCTGTTCAACCTGATGGAGGATGCCGCCACCGCCGAGATCAGCCGCGCCCAGGTCTGGCAGTGGGTGCGCCACGGCCAGCCCCTGCAGGACGGCCGGCCGGTCACGAAGGAACTGGTCCGCGAGATCGTGCGCGAGGAGAACGACAAGGTGAAGGCGGCGATGGGCGAGGAAGCCTATGCCAAGGGCCGCTTCGAGGATGCCGCGCAGCTCATGATCGACCTCGTCGAGCAGCCGGTGTTCGAGGAATTCCTGACCTTGCCGGCCTACGAGCGCATCCTGGCCGACGAGAAGGCGGCGGCGTAAGGCATCTCTCCGGACCGCGGACCTCCAGGTCCGCTCGAGTCATCGCTTCAACGATGGGATGAGCGGGCCTGGAGGCCCGCGGTCCGGCAAGAGATCAGTGCCGGCTGAGCTCGGCCCGGCCGACCACCATGTGGTGGACCTCGTCCGGACCATCGGCGAAGCGCAGGTGGCGCTGGTTCATGTACATCTCGGCGAGCGGCGTCCAGTGCGAGATGCCGGTCGCGCCATGGATCTGGATCGCCTGGTCGATGATGGTGCAGACCTTCTCGGGCACCATGGCCTTGACCATGCTGACCCAGATGCGGGCTTCGCGGTTGCCCAGCACGTCCATCGCCTTGGCGGCCTTGAGCACCATGAGCCGCATGGCCTCGATCTCGATGCGCGCGCGCGACACCAGCTCGAGATTCTTGCCGAGCGCGATCAGGTTCTTGCCGAACGCCTGGCGCGTCGAGCCGCGCTTGACCATGAGGTCGAGCGCCTTCTCGGCGGCGCCGATCGAGCGCATGCAGTGGTGGATGCGGCCCGGACCCAGGCGGACCTGGGAGATCTCGAAGCCGCGGCCTTCGCCCAGCAGGATGTTCTCCTTGGGCACCCTCGCGTTCTCGAACTTGATGTGCATGTGGCCGCGCGGCGCGGGGTCGTGGCCGAACACTTCCATGGGCCCCAGGATCTTCACGCCCGGCGTGTCGATCGGCACCAGGATCTGCGACTGCTGGAACTGCGGCGAGGCGTCGGGGCTGGTCTTGACCATGGTGATCATGATCTTGCAGCGCGGGTCGCCGGCGCCGGAGATGAAGTACTTCTCGCCGTTGATCACCCAGTCGTTGCCGTCGAGCTCGGCGCGGGTGGCGACGTTCTTGGCGTCCGACGAGGCGACGTGAGGCTCGGTCATGGCGTAGGCCGAGCGGATCTCGCCGTTCAGCAGCGGCTTCAGCCACTTCTCCTTCTGCTCGGGCGTGCCGACGCGCTCCAGAACTTCCATGTTGCCGGTGTCGGGCGCGGAGCAGTTGAGCGACTCCGAGGCGAGCGGCTGCTTGCCCAGCTCGGCCGCGATATAGGCGTAGTCGAGGTTGGTGAGGCCGCGGCCGATCTCCGAGCCGGGCAGGAAGAAGTTCCACAGGCCCGAGGCCTTGGCCTTGTTCTTGGCGCCTTCGAGCAACTCGAGCTGGCCGGGCGCCCAGCTCCAGCGGTCCTTGCGGCCCTCGCCCAGCTTGAAGAACTTCTCCGTGATGGGCGCGACGTTCTCTTCGATGTGCTTGACGACCGCGTCGTAGAGAGGCTGCGCCTCCTTGGACATGGCAAGGTTGTTGAGCTCGGGATTGTTCAGGTCGGGGCGCGCCATCGCGTCCCGCTTGGCCATCACGTTCATGGGGTCTCCTCTTTCTTCTGGAGGAGACCCTAGAGCGGTTTGGCGGACTAAAACAGTCCGACGATCTTCCCGTCAGGGCCGATATCGATGGCGTTCGCGGCGGGTACCTTGGGCAGCCCCGGCATGGTCATGATGTCGCCGCACACGGCCACCACGAACTCAGCCCCTGCCGACAGGCGAACCTCGCGCACGGTCACCACGTGGTCGGTCGGCGCTCCCTTGGAATCGGGGTTGGTCGAAAAGCTGTACTGCGTCTTGGCGATGCAGACCGGAACCTTGCCGAACCCCATCGCCTCGAACGAGGCGAGCTGGTCCTGGACCGGCTTGGCGATGGCGATGTCGCGGGCCCGGTAGATCTCCTTGGCGATGGTGCGGATCTTTTCGACCAGCGGCATCTCGTCTGGATAGAGCAGCTTCATGTTGCTCTTGCCGCTCTCGATCGCCTTGACGACGGCGCGCGCGGCGTCGGCCGCCCCCTTGCCGCCCTCGGCCCAATGGTCGGCCATCACGGCCTCGACGCCGAGCTTGGCGCAGGCCGACTTCACCAGGGCGATCTCGGCATCGGTGTCGGCGCTGAAGCGGTTGATCGACACCACCGGCACCAGGCCGAACTTCTGCACGTTCTCGACGTGCCGCTGCAGGTTCGACATGCCTGCTTCCAGGGCCTTCAGGTTCTCGCTCTTGAGCTCTTCCTTCTTCACGCCGCCATGCATCTTGAGCGCGCGGATGGTGGCGACCAGCACCACGGCATCGGGCTTCAGTCCGGTCTTGCGGCACTTGATGTCGATGAACTTCTCGCCGCCCAGGTCGGCGCCGAAGCCCGCCTCGGTCACGACGTAGTCGGCGAGCTTCAGCGCCGTCGTCGTGGCCAGCACCGAGTTGCAGCCGTGGGCGATGTTGGCGAACGGGCCGCCATGGATGAAGGCGGGTGTGCCTTCCAGCGTCTGCACCAGGTTCGGCGCCAGCGCATCCTTGAGCAGCACGGCCATCGGACCATGCGCCTTGAGATCGGCGGCGCGCACGGCCTTACGATCGCGCGTGTAGGCGACGATGATGTTGCCCAGGCGCGCCTTCAGGTCCTCGAGGTCCTTGGCCAGGCAGAAGATCGCCATGACCTCGGATGCCACGGTGATGTCGAAACCATCCTCGCGCGGGAAGCCGTTGGCGACGCCGCCCAGTGACGACACCATCTGGCGCAGGCGGCGGGCGTTCATGTCGATGGCGCGGCGCCAGGCGACGCGGCGGCCGTCGATGCCCAGCGCATTGCCCCAGTAGATGTGGTTGTCGATCAGCGCCGACAGGAGGTTGTGCGCCGCACCGATGGCGTGGAAGTCGCCGGTGAAATGGAGATTGATGTCCTCCATCGGCACGACCTGGGCATAGCCGCCGCCTGCCGCGCCTCCCTTCATGCCGAAGGACGGCCCGAGCGATGGCTCGCGCAGGCAGAGCATCGCCTTCTTGCCGATGTGGTTCAGCGCATCGGTCAGGCCGACCGTGGTCGTGGTCTTGCCTTCGCCGGCCGGCGTCGGGGGGCTAGCCGCCACCAGGGACAGCTTGCCGGTCGGCTTGGACTGCAGCGACTTCACGTAGTCCATCGAGACCTTGGCCTTGTAGTGGCCGTAAGGCTCGAGATTCTCCGGCGCGATGCCCAGTTTCTCTTTGGCCAGCTCCAGGATGGGCCGCTTGCTGGCTTCCTGGGCGATCTGGATGTCGGACTTCGGATTGGTATGCTGAGACGCAGGCATCGGACGGCTTCCTCCTATTTTTCTTTTTCCTCCCCTCGCCATCGAGGGGAGGTGCCCCGAAAGGGGCGGAGGGGTCATGGGCTTTCGACCCCTCCGTCGCCGTATGCCGGCGACACCTCGCCTGCGCGGCGCCCGCGCTGGGGAGGCAGGTCTCTCAGACGAGCCGTGTGCCGACGGCGAGCTTGGCGGCGGCGGCCCATTCACCGGCGGCGACCTTGGGGCCGTCGGCGGGCTTCACGCGCAGGACCTTGATGCGGCCGTCCGGCACGACGACGGTGAAGCCGTCGCCCGAGACCTCGACGATCTCGCCGTACTTGCCGCCGATGCCCTTGGGATCGCGCGCCGGGAGCGGCTGGATATCGAAGATCTGCAGGGTCTTGCCGTCGAGCGTCGTCCACGCGCCGGGCGCGGGATTGCAGCCACGGATCAGCGGATCGATCTGGCGCCACGACTTGCCCCAGTCGATGCGGGCGATGTCGGCCGTGGCGCGGCCTTCGTAGGTGGCCTTCGCTTCGTCCTGCTTGATGCGCGGCGCCTTGCCCGTCTTCACCAGGTCGACCGATTCCAGCATGGCGTCGACGCCCATCGGGAACAGGCGGTCGAAGTACACCGTGCCCAGTGTGTCCTTGGGACCGATCGGCGTCTTCTTCTGCAGCAGCACGTCGCCGGTATCGAGGCCGTTGTCCGGCCAGAAGATCGACAGGCCGGTCTCCTTCTCGCCGAGGATGATCGGCCAGTTGATGGCCGAGGCACCGCGATAGGCGGGCAGCAGGGAGGGATGGTACTGGATCGAGCCGTGCGTCGGGATGTTGAGGAATTCCTCGGGCACGAACAGGGTCACGAAGGCCATGACCTGCAGGTCGGGCTTCAGCGCCTTGAACTCTTCCCAGACCTCGGGCTTGCGGTAGGAGGCGGGCTGGAACACCGGCAGCTTGGCCGCCAGCGCCGCCTCCTTGAGCGGATCGGCCTTCTGGCCGGGCTTCTCCGGCGCCACATAGACGCCGACGATGTTCTCGCCGCGCTTCAGCAGCGCCTCCAGCACGGCCTTGCCGAAGGCCTGCTGTCCGTGGACGACGATGCGCATGGTGTTACTCCGCAGCCTGTGCCTTGGGGGCCTCGCCGGTCGCACCCGACGACTTGATCTCGGCGATCTCGCGCGGCGTGAACTTCAGCACCTTGCTCAGGATCTCGTCGGTGTGCTCGCCGAGCAGCGGCGAGCGCTTCACGTCGCTGATCGAGTCGGAGAGCTTGATCGGATTGCCGACCGACAGGTATTTGCCGCGCGTCGGGTGATCGACCTCGACGACGGTGCCGGTGTGGCGCAGCGACGGCTCCTCGGCCAGCTCCTTCATCGACAGGATCGGGCCGACCGGAATGTCGAGCGCGTTGCACTCGTTCATGACCTCGAACTTGGTCTTGGTCATGGTCCACTGCTCGATGCGCGAGAAGATCTGCTTCAGCCGCGGCAGGCGGGCCGGCGGCTTTGCATAGTCCGGATGGGTCTTCCAGTCGGGCTCGCCGATCAGGTCGCAGATCTTCTCCCACACCGGCGCCTGGGTGATGAAGTAGATGTAGGCGTTGGGATCGGTCTCCCAGCCCTTGCACTTCAGGATGACGCCCGGCTGGCCGCCGCCGGAATCGTTGCCGGCGCGCGGCGTGGCATCGCCGAACGGGATGCCCTCGCCGTACTGCGTGTATTCCTTCAGCGGTCCGTGGGCCAAACGCTGCTGGTCGCGCAGCTTCACGCAGCAGAGGTTCAGCACGCCGTCCTGCATCGAGGCCAGCACGCGCTGGCCGCGGCCGGTGCGCATGCGCTGATAGAGGGCGCTGACGATGCCCAGCGCCAGGTGCAGGCCGGTGCCGGAATCTCCGATCTGCGCGCCGGTGACCAGCGGGATGCCGTCGTGGAAGCCGGTGGTCGATGCCGCGCCGCCGGCGCATTGCGCCACGTTCTCGTAGACCTTGCAGTCCTCGTAGGGCCCCGGGCCGAAGCCCTTCACCGAGGCCACGATCATGCGCGGGTTCCACGAATGGATGCGTTCCCAGGTGAGGCCCATGCGGTCGAGCGCGCCGGGTGCGAAATTCTCGACCAGCACGTCGCAGGTCTTCACCAGGCGCTCCAGCACCTTCATGCCTTCCTTGCTCTTCGAATCGAGCGTGATCGAGCGCTTGTTGTGGTTGAGCATCGTGAAATAGAGGCTGTCGACCCCCGGGATGTCCTGCAGCTGGCCGCGGGTGATGTCGCCGGTGCCCGGACGCTCGACCTTGATCACGTCGGCGCCGAACCACGCCAGAAGCTGCGTGCAGGTCGGGCCCGACTGGACGTGGGTGAAGTCGAGGATCTTCACGCCATCGAGCGCCTTGCCGTCCTTGCCCCAAGGCTTGGACGAGACCTTCGGCAGGCCGTTTCCGTTCGCCTTCTTCGCCACGACTTTCAGTGCCGGCCGTTTCGCCGCCTTGGCCGCTTTCTTCGGTGCCTTGGTCTTGCTTTTCGTCTTGAGGGCTTTCTTCTTCGCCATGTTTCTTCTCCGGTTCTCGTAGGTGCTACTTCTTGCGCAGCTTGCTTTGCGGATTGAGGTTGCCGATGCGGCCACTCTCGGCGCCGGCGGCGGGGTCGATGACGGCATTGATCAATGTCGGCTTCTTCGAGTCGAGCGCCTCGTTGACCGCACGCTTCAGCTCGTCGGGCGTCGTGGCGTTGACGCCGACGCCGCCGAAGGCCTCGGCCATCTTGTCGTAGCGCGCGCCCTTCACGAACGCCGTCGTCGCCGGGTCCGAGCCGCCGCCGGTGTTCACGCCGTCGCCGCGATAGATGCCGTCGTTGTTGAAGACCACGACGCAGACCGGCAGCTCGTATCGGCAGATCGTCTCGATCTCCATGCCGCAGAAGCCGAAGGCGCTGTCGCCCTCGACCGCGAGCACGGGATGGCCGGTCTCGACGGCGGCGGCGATGGCCGAGCCCATGCCGACGCCCATGACGCCCCAGGTGCCGACGTCGAGCCGCTTGCGCGGCTTGTACATGTCGATCGCGCCGCGCGCGAGGTCGAGCGTGTTGGCGCCCTCGTTGACCAGGATCGTCTCCGGGCGCTCCTTGATGATGGTCCGCAGCGCGCCCAGCGCGCCGTGATAGTCCATCGGCGACTTGTTGTTCATGAAGCGCGGCGCCATCTTGGCGACGTTCTCGTCGCGCTTGGCCTTGACCGCACCCGTCCAGTCGGCCGGTGCGGCCTGCCAGCTGCCGCCCATGCCGTCGAGCAACGCCTGGACGCAGGAGCCGATGTCGCCGACGACCGGGGCTGCGATCTCGACGTTGCTGTCCATCTCGCGCGGCTCGATGTCGACCTGGATGAACTTCTTGGGGGCATCGCCCCAGGTCTTGCCCTTGCCGTGCGACAGCAGCCAGTTAAGCCGGGCGCCGATCAGCATGACGACGTCGGAGTCCTTCAGCACCGTCGAGCGGGCGGCGCCGGCGCACTGCGGATGCATGTCCGACAGCAGGCCCTTGGCCATGCTCATCGGCAGGAAGGGCGCGCCGCTCTTCTCGACCAGCGCCTTGATGGCGTCGTCGGCCTGGGCATAGGCAGCGCCCTTGCCCAGGATGATCAGCGGCCGCTTGGCGGCCTTCAACACATCGAGCGCGCGCTTCACGGCGGCGGGCGAGGGGATCTGTGCCGGCGCGGCGTCGATCACCTTGACCAGCGACTTCGCGCCGGCGTCGGCGTTCATCACTTGCGCGAACAGCTTCGCCGGCAAGTCGAGATAGACGCCGCCCGGACGGCCGGAGACGGCGGCGCGGATCGCGCGGGCGAAGCCGATGCCGATGTCCTGGGCGTGCAGCACGCGGAAGGCGGCCTTGCAGAGAGGCTTGGCGATGGCGAGCTGATCCATCTCCTCGTAGTCGCCCTGCTGCAGGTCGACGATCTCG
The DNA here is from genome assembly GCA_023386865.1 of Pseudomonadota bacterium. Lineage (GTDB taxonomy): Bacteria > Pseudomonadota > Alphaproteobacteria > Reyranellales > Reyranellaceae > Reyranella. Next base: position 13,364 of record JAEWIV010000509.1, on the reverse strand, counting down.
CGCTCCGACGAGCCCGAGACCAGGATCATGGGGAAGCAGTTGGTGGTGGCGTGGGCGAGCGCCGTCAGGCCGTTGAGGAAGCCGGGCGCCGATACGGTCAGGCAGACGCCGGGCTTCTTGGTGAGGAAGCCCGCGATCGCCGCGGCGTAGCCGGCGTTCTGCTCGTGGCGGAACGACAGCACGCGGATGCCGGCGGCCTGCGCCAGACGGCCGAGGTCGGTGATGGGAATGCCCGGCACGCCGTAGATCGTGTCGATGCCGTTCAGCTTCATGGCATCGATGACGAGGCTGAAGCCGTCCGTCAGCTCCTCGGTCGCGTCCACTGTTTCCTTGATTGCTGCCTCGGCCATTGGGTCCTCCCGAATTGCTCTCTCGTCAGTCCAGATAGTCTGCGTGCTTGCCGACATGCTCGGCGAGGCCGAGCGCATGCTGGCGCACCAGGTCCTCGGCGCGCTCGGTATCGCGCGCTTCGAGCGCCTGGATGATGTTCATGTGATCGCGGATCGAGCGCTCGACGCGGTCGTCCTCGCCGATCGTGGCGCCGCGGATCATGCGCATGTGAGTGAACAGGTTCTCCGCCAGCCGGATCAGCGCCTGGTTGCCGCTGAGCTCGATGATGCTCTGGTGGAAGGCGATGTTGACCTCGGAGTACTCGTCGAGCTTGGCGTGCAGCTTGTCGCCCTCGAAGGTCGTGAACATCCGTCGCAGGCCGGCGATGTCCTCGTCGCTGGCGTATTCGGTGATCAGCCGCGCGGCCATGCTCTCGAGCGCCGCCCAGGCCTGGATCAGCTCGATCACTTCCTGCTTGGTCTTGCGCACGACGTAGACGCCGCGGCGCGGCACCGAGCGCACGAAACCTTCACGTTCGAGCTGCGCCATGGCCTCGCGCACCGGGGTGCGCGAGATGCCGAAATCCTGTGCGAGCTGCCGTTCGTCGAGCCGGATGTCGGTGCGCGAGCGGTAGATGTCCGAGGACATGATGACGTTGCGCAAGGCCGCGTAGGCCTTGTCCTTGAACGTCTCCCGACTGTCGATCGGGGCAACCACCAGGCGCGCTTCGCTCATGGAAACGGCGTCCCTCCTGCCAACCAACGAATACATTATTCATAATACCACGGCGGACCATCATTCAATGGTCCGCCGCGACATATAATTGCGCAACGCTCGACAACTACGCCGCCAAATCGTCATCCATGCCTTCAGCTTGGCGTTCGACCAGACGGCGGTAGATCCCGCCCTTGAGCCGCATCAGGGCGCCATGGTTGCCGTCCTCGACGATGCAGCCGTGGTCGAAGACCAGGATCCGGTCGAGCTCGCGCACCGTCGACAGGCGGTGGGCGATGACCAGCGTCGTGCGGCCCTTCATCAGGCTGTGCATGGCGTCCTGGATCAGGGCTTCCGACTCGCTGTCGAGGCTCGACGTCGCCTCGTCCAGGATCAGGATCGGCGCATCGGCCAGGAAGGCGCGCGCCAGCGCCACGCGCTGACGCTCGCCGCCCGACAGCTTGACGCCGCGCTCGCCGACCAGCGTGGCATAGCGCTGCGGCAGCCGCTCGATGAAGTCGTCGGCGTGGGCAAGTCGCGCCGCCGCCTCGATCTCGGCCGTCGTGGCGTCGGGCCGGCCGTAGGCGATGTTCTCGGCGAGCGAGCGGTGGAACAGCAGCGGCTCCTGTTGGACGATCGCCACCTGGCGGCGCAGGCTCTCCTGGGTGACGCCGGCGACATTCTGGCCGTCGATCGTGATACGCCCGCCCTCCAGGTCGTAGAGCCGCTGCACGAGCTTGACGAACGTCGTCTTGCCCGAGCCCGACTTCCCGACGAGCCCGACGCGCTCGCCGGCTGGAATGCGGACCGACAATCCGTCGTAGACCTGCCGATCGAGCGCCGGATAGCGAAAGCGCACCCGGTCGAAATGGATCTCGCCGCGCTCGATCGTCAGTTCCGTGGCATCAGGGCGGTTTTCGACGCCCATCGGCTGGTCGTGGAATGCGACCAGCTCCTCGAGGTCGCTGGTCGACTTCTGGATGTTGTGGACGTGGTGGCCGATGTCGCGCAGGTACCCGCTGACCACGGCATAAGCCGTCAGCACGAAGGTGACGTCGCCCAACGTCGCGGAGCCCTTCCACCAGAACAGCAGGGCAAGGCCGATCACGACGACGTGCAGCACCATCAGGATCGCCTGCTGCAGGGTGCCGGTGAGGGTATGCCTGCTCCAGGTCGCCCAGGTGCGCGAGCGCCAGCGCGCGAGAACGCCGCCGAAGCGGGCGTCCTCGCGCCCTTCGGCGCCGAACGCCTTGACGACCGCGTTGCAGCTCACGGCGTCGGCGAGGGCGCCGCCCAGGCGGCTGTCCCAGGCATTGGATCGCCGCGCCGCGGGGGTGACGTAGTCCAGCGAAAGCTTCACCGTTACCAGCACGTAGAGGATGCTGCCGACGCCGACCGCGAGCCCCATCAACGGCCAATGCCAGCCGAACAGGATCGTTGCTCCGAGCAGCACGACGAACGACGGCCAAAGCGCCACCAGTACGGTGTCGTTCAGCAGGTCGAAGGCCCACATGCCGCGGGTCACCTTGCGCACCGTGGCTCCGGCGAAGCTGTTGGCATGCCAGTCGGTCGAAAAGCGCTGCACGCGCCAGAAGGTCTCGTTCGCCACCGCGCTCATCATGCGCAAGGTGAACCGCACGATGCCCCTGAACAGGCCGTAGCGCAGCGCTACCAGCACCATGCCGAGGCCGACGATTGCCGCGAATGCGGTGAGCGCGTCGAGCACGCCGGCGTCGCGTGTGCGCGAGGCATCGGCCAGCGCGTCGACCATCCGACCGGCAAGCAACGGCAGGGCGAGCTCGGCGGCGGCGATCAGCACGAGGCCGCCGGCCATGGCCGATGCCAGGCGCCACTGCCGGCGCCATTGATCGGCGGCGAACCGGATGGTGCGGATGAGCGGGTCATTCCCTCGCTCGGTATTGCGAAAAGTCATTGCTCGATGCCACGCCCGTGACGGGACGATGGCTCCTCAAGAGGTCGCTCGAATCGAAAACCGGGCTGACCGGCAACGTCCGACGACGCGATTGATCAGAAGGGCGAAAAGCAGGCGGCGCGCGCTCGGCGGCGGCGGCCGCGGCCAGACCTAATGCCTGAAGCGGGCGGGGTCCGGTGCGCAGCCGACGGGAGCGATGGCGTTGAACATGATGCTGGTCATCAACGTCTCCCTGGCTGGAGTGGCATCGAGGACGCGGAAACTAAGCTCCCGCGCGTCTGCAGGCAAGCACAGGCCGATGATTTTCCGACGAGGCTGCCGCACTGTGGCGACGAAGCCACAGCGATCGAGTCAGGCTCCTCCCTGGCGGGGGAGAGGAAACATGAAAAAGCGTCAGGCGGCTCGGCGCGGGGTGAGCAGGCGTCCGTACAGGTTCGACAGCGCCGGCCAGAACAGGGCGACGAGGCCGAGGGCCATGATGGTGCTGACCAGACCGTTGGAGAAGAAGACGCCGAGACCGCCCTGGGAGATCAGCAACGACTGGCGGAACGATTCCTCGGCCTTGTCGCCCAACACGATCGCCAGGACCAGCGGCGCCAGCGGATAGTTGCACTTCTTCAGGAAGTAGCCGGCGACGCCGAACACCAGCATCATCACGATGTCGAAGGTGTTGTTGTGCACCGTGTACGCGCCGATCGCGCAGATCACCAGGATGACCGGCGCGATGATGCTGAACGGCACGCGCAGGATCGCGGCAAAGAACGGCACCATCGTCAGCACGACGATCAACCCGACGATATTGCCGAGATACATGCTGGCGATCAGGCCCCAGACGAAGTCCTTCTGCTCGACGAACAGCAGCGGGCCCGGCTGCAGCCCCCAGATCAGCAGGCCGCCCAGCAGGACGGCTGCCGTGGGCGAGCCCGGCACGCCGAGCGACAGCATGGGCAGCAGCGCCGAAGTGCCGGCGGCGTGCGCCGCGGTCTCGGGCGCCACCACGCCCTCGATCTCGCCCTGGCCGAACTTGTCGCCCTTGCGCGAGGCGCGCTTGGCGATGCCGTAGCTCATGAACGAGGCCGGCGTCGCCCCGGCCGGCGTGATGCCCATCCAGCAGCCGATCAGGCAGGAGCGCAACGAGGTCATCCAGTAGCGCGGCAGCTCCTTCCAGGTCTGCCATACGACGGCGGGGTTGATGCTGGCGGCCTTGCCCTTGAAGGACAGCCCTTCCTCCATGGTGAGCAGGATCTCGCCGATGCCGAACAGGCCGATCACCGCCACCAGGAAGTCGAAGCCGCTCAGGAGCTCGTGCGAACCGAAGGTGAGGCGAAGCTGGCCGGTCACCGTGTCGGTGCCGACGGCGGCGAGCGCAAAGCCCAGCATCATGGCCGCAGTGGTCTTGGTCGCCGGCTCCTTGCCCATGCCGACGAAGCTGCAGAAGGCCAGGAAGAATACCGAGAACTTCTCCGCCGGACCGAACTGCAGCGCGAAGCTCGCCACCAACGGGGCGGCGAGCGTGATGACGATGACGGCGAACAGCGCGCCGACGAAGGACGAGGTGAAGGCCGCGGTCAACGCCTCGCCGGCCTTGCCGTTCTGCGCCATCGGATGGCCGTCGAACGTGGTGGCGACCGACCACGGCTCGCCCGGAATATTGAACAGGATGGACGTGATGGCGCCGCCGAACAGCGCGCCCCAGTAGATGCAGGACAACAGGATGATCGCCGATGTCGGCGACATGCTGAAGGTGAGCGGCAGCAGGATCGCCACGCCGTTCGCCCCGCCGAGCCCCGGCAGGACGCCGATGATCACGCCCAGCACGATGCCGATCACCATGTACAGGACGTTCTGCCAGCTCAGCACGACGGCGAAACCCGCCATCAAGTCGCCAATGCCTTCCATTGTTCGCCGATCCCTTTCTGCTTGCCCGGCGTCAGAGGCCGAGCAGGTCCTCGAGCGGCCCTTTGGGCAGCGGCACGAGGAACCACATCTCGAACGTTACGTAGGTGATGACCGGCAGGCCCACGGCGATGGCCAGGATGAGCGGCCAGCGGTAATGGCCTATCCAGCGCATGAAGCCCGCGATCAGCAATGCCGAAGCGACGTAGATGCCGAGCCACGGGATCGCGCCGACGTAGATGGTGAGCGGCAGGACCACCTTCAGGACCTGGGCGATCTGTATCCAGCTCGCGAACAGTTTGCGGCTGCCGTGGGTGTAGGCCCGCATCAGGTTGTAGACGCTGGCGCCGATCACGATCAGCCCGATCCAGAAGGGGAAGAATCCGGATTTCGGCCCTTCGGCGCCCCAGCCGGTGCCGACCTGCAGGCTGCCGATGACGGCGATGATGCCCAGCACCGCCACGACCGCGGCGACGCCCATTTCGACATGGTGCTGGCGGGGCCCGGCGGCAGCCGGGTCATCCGGGGAATCGGACATGAATGGCCTCTATTGCCCGCACGAGCCGGGCATAAGAATGCCGGGAGCGTCGCGCCGCTCCCGGCACGGATGGACTGTGAATTCAGTGATCAATTGGTGGCGAGGAAGCCCGCTTCCTTCATCAAGTCACGATGGCGCTTCTCCTCGGCCTCGACCCACTTGGCGTAGTCGCCCCCCGTCATGAAGGATTGATTGAAGGCACCGTCGGCCATGAGCTGGGCCCATTCCGGCGTGGCGCGCACCTTCTTGAACAGCTCGACGTAGTAGTCGACCGCGTCCTTCGGAGCGTTGGCCGGCATGAAGACGCCGCGCAGCATCAGGTACTCGATGTCGAGGCCCTGGCTCTTGCAGGTCGGGATGCTCGACCATGAGAGATCGCCTGCGATCTTCTCCTTGCCGGTCAGCGGCTTGCTGTCGAACACGCAGAGCGGTCGGACCTTGCCGGCGCGCCACTGCGCCACCGCCTCGATCGGGTTGTTGACCGTCATGTCGACGTGCTTGCCGACGAGCTGGACAGCGACCTCTCCGCCGCCCTTGTACGGCACATAGGTGATCTTGGTGCCGGTCGCCTTCTCGAGGGCGACGGTGATGATCTGGTCTTCCTGCTTGGAGCCGGTGCCGCCCATCTTGAACTGGCCGACGGGTGCCGCCTTCATGGCGGCCACCAGCTCGGCGACCGTCTTGTAGGGGGAGTCGGCATTGACCCACAGCACGAACTCGTCGAGCGCCAGCATCGCCACCGGCGTCATGTCCTTCCAGGAGAAGGGGATGCCGGTCGCCAGCGGCGTCGTGAACAGGTTCGACAGCGTGATGACGAGCTTGTTGCCGTTGCCTTTCGAATTCTTGATGTCGAGGAAGCCTTCGCCGCCGGCGCCCCCGGCCTTGTTCACCACCACCATGCTCTGCTTCATCAGGTTATGCTTGGTGATGATGCCCTGGATCATGCGGGCCATCTGGTCGGCCCCGCCGCCGGTGCCCGCGGGCACGATGAATTCGACGTTGCGCGTCGGCTCCCAGGCGCTTGCCGGTGTGATATGCAGGCCAACGGCGGCTGCGGTCAGGGCGACAGCAAGCGCTCGCCTACGAAGCGTGTGGGTCATGTCAGTAGTTCCTCCCGAAGCACTTTTTTGTGCTAGTTCTGCAAAAAATTCTACAGTGATCCCGATGTCGGGTCGAGCACTGACGAACCAATGATCGACAAGCTGGAATTTCTCATCGCGCTGGCGCGGGAAAAGAATTTCGGCAAGGCAGCTGAACAGTGCGGCGTGACCCAGCCGACGTTTTCCGCAGGCATCAAGCAACTTGAAGACACGCTCGGCGTTATGCTCGTGCAGCGCACCTCACGTTTCCTGGGGTTCACGGCCGAGGGCGAACGTGTGCTCGACTGGGCGCGGACGATCGTGGCCGATACGCGGGCGATGCGGCAAGAGTTGCGTACGCTCAAGCAGGGGTTGAGCGGTCACCTGAAGATCGCGGCCATTCCGACGGCGCTCGCCATGGTCTCCGCACTGACCACGCCCTATCGAGCGAAGCATCCCAACGTGAAGTTCACGATCCTGTCGAGGACATCGACGGATGTGCTGTCGATGCTCGAGAACCTCGAGGTCGATGCCGGCCTGACCTATATCGACAACGAGCCGCTGGGCCGCATGCGCGCCGTGCCGCTCTATCTCGAGCAGTATCGCCTGCTGACCTCGGCCGACAGCCCGCTCGGCGAGCGCGACCAGGTCACCTGGGCGGAGGTCGGACGCATACCGCTCTGTCTGCTGACGCCGGACATGCAGAACCGTCGCATCATCGACAGCCTGCTGCACGCCGCCGGCGGCCGGCCCGAGCCGACGCTCGAATCCAATTCCATGATCGTGCTGTTCTCGCATGTGCGCACCGGCCGCTGGGCCAGCGTCATGCCCGAGAAGCTGGCCAATACGCTCGGTCTCACCGAGCGCCTGCGGTCGATCCCGATCGTCGAGCCCGATGCCGTCCATCAGATCGGATTGGTCGTGCCCCCGCGCGAACCCATGACACCTTTGGTTTCGGCGCTCGTTGCAGAGGCAACCCATCTCGCTTCAAGCCTGACTTGAAACTATTACGGGTATCGTAGCCTTTCCCGCTACAACATATAGATAGTCATCATCGGGAATTTTGGCGATAAGCGACCAAATCGATAGATTTGTTCTATTGCAGCACGTGTTAGCTTTATTGCGTGCCGCCTGATCACGGCCCAATAGCAGGGCGTGGCCAAGTCCGGCCGGCAGTCACTTGGAGCGTTCAGCATGCCCGCGTGGAACGAAGCGCAGGCCAACGACATCATCCGCCGCCACGCCGGTCGCGAGGGCGCGTTGCTGCCTATCCTTCACGATATCCAAGCGGCGTTCGGGCACGTACCGGCGCCGGCGGTGCCGGTCATCGCCCACGCACTCAATCTCACCCGCGCGGAAGTTCACGGCGTCGTTTCATTCTATCATGACTTTCGCGACAAGCCGTCGGGCCGCCATGTCCTGAAGCTCTGTCGCGCAGAGGCTTGCCAGTCGGTCGATGGCGAGCGCGTGGCGAGGCAGTTCCTCGATCGCTTCGGCGTCGAATGGGGCGGCACCACGCCGGACGGGCGTCTCACGATCGAGGCGACGTACTGCCTGGGCCTCTGCGCCTCCGGGCCTTCGGCCATGCTGGACGGCGAGCCGATCGGGAGACTGACCGCCGGTTCGATCGACGACGTCGCGCGCGAGGTCGGCCGATGACGACGCGCATCTTTGTCCCGCGCGACGCCGCGGCCCGCGCCGTCGGCGCCGACAAGGTTGCGGCAGCCATCGGCGAGGAAGCCAAGCGCAAGGGCCTGTCGGTCGAGATCGTCCGCACGGGGTCGCGCGGCCTGTTCTGGTTGGAACCCCTCGTCGAGATCGAGACACCCGCGGGCCGCATCGGTTTCGGGCCGGTCGCCGCAAAGGACGTGCCGGGCCTGTTCAGCGATGGCCCGCCCACGGCATCGCATCCGCTGTGCGTCGGCCGCCCCGAGGAGATTCCCTTCCTGAAGCGCCAGACGCGCATCACCTTCGCGCGTTGCGGCATCGTCGATCCCTTGTCTCTCGCCGACTATCGCGCTCATGGCGGCTGGCGCGGCCTGGAGCGGGCGAGGAGCCTCGGTCCGGCGGCGACCGTGGAAGAAGTGACCAAATCCGGTTTGCGCGGTCGCGGCGGGGCGGGCTTCCCGACCGGCATCAAGTGGAAGACCGTGGCCGACACCGCGGCCGACCGGCAATACATCGTCTGCAACGCCGATGAAGGCGATTCGGGCACCTATGCCGATCGCATGATCATGGAGGGTGATCCCTTCCTGCTGATCGAGGGCATGGCGATCGCCGGCTTCGCCGTCGGCGCGACCAAGGGCTACATCTACATCCGTTCCGAATATCCTGACGCCATCCGCGTCATGGAGCGCGCCATCGTGCTCGCTGAACGCGAGGGCTTGCTGGGTGTGGACGCCAAGTTCGACCTCGAGGTGCGCGTCGGCGCCGGCGCCTATGTCTGCGGTGAGGAGACCTCGCTGCTGGAAAGCCTCGAGGGCAAGCGCGGACAAGTGAGGGCCAAGCCGCCACTGCCTGCCCACAAGGGCCTCTTCGGCAAGCCCACGGTCATCAACAACCTGATCTCGCTCGCCACCGTGCCCGCCATCCTGGCCGACGGCGCCGAGCACTATGCTGCCCTGGGCATGGGCCGCTCGCGTGGCACAATGCCGATCCAGCTCGCGGGCAACGTCAAGCATGGCGGCCTGTTCGAGGCCGCCTTTGGCCTGACCTTGGGCGAGATCGTCGAGGATATCGGCGGCGGCACCCGGACCGGCCGGCCGGCGCGCGCCGTCCAGGTCGGCGGACCGCTCGGCGCCTACTTCCCGCGCAAGCTGTTCGACACGCCGTTCGACTACGAGGCCTTTGCGGCTCTCGACGGGCTGATCGGCCATGGTGGCGTCGTGGTGTTCGACGACACCGTCGACATGGCGCATCAGGCGCGTTTCGCGCTGGAGTTCTGCGCCATCGAGTCCTGCGGCAAGTGCACGCCATGCCGCATCGGCTCGGTGCGCGGCACCGAGACCATGGACAAGATCATCCGCGGCGAGCGCGTCGCGGCAAACCTCGCCCTGGTCACCGACCTCTGCCAGACTCTCAAGTTCGGCTCGCTGTGCGCCCTTGGCGGCTTCACGCCCTATCCGGTGATGAGCGCCATTCGGCATTTCCCCGAGGATTTCGACCGCCCGCGCCTGAAGGCCGCGGCGGAATAGGAGCAGGCCATGTCTCTCGTTCACGAGACCGATTACGGCACGCCGGCCAGCAAGTCGTCGGAGATGGTGACGCTCACCATCGACGGGCAGGCCGTCACCGTCCCCGCCGGCACCTCGATCATGCGCGCGGCCATGGACATCGGGACTCAGGTGCCCAAGCTCTGTGCGACGGATTCCGTCGATGCCTTCGGCTCCTGTCGGCTCTGCCTGGTCGAGATCCAGGGTCGCCCCGGCACGCCTGCCTCGTGCACGACCCCGGTCGCAGCCAACATGGTCGTGTCGACCCAGACCGAGCGGCTGAAGCAGATCCGCAAGGGCGTGATGGAGCTCTACATCTCCGACCATCCGCTCGACTGCCTGACCTGCGCCGCCAACGGCGACTGCGAACTGCAGGACATGGCCGGTGCCGTCGGCCTGCGCGACGTGCGCTACGGGTACGACGGCGAGAACCACACCAAGCAGGAAAAGGACGAATCGAACCCGTATTTCACCTTCGATCCGTCCAAGTGCATCGTCTGCTCGCGCTGCGTGCGCGCCTGCGAGGAGGTGCAGGGCACCTTCGCGCTGACGATCCAGGGCCGCGGCTTCGATTCCAAGGTGTCGGCCGGCATGGCCGAGCCGTTCGTCGAGTCGGAGTGCGTATCGTGCGGCGCCTGCGTGCAGGCCTGCCCCACGGCCACGCTGTCGGAAAAGAGCGTCATCGAGATCGGCACGCCCGAGCATTCGGTGGTGACGACCTGCGCCTATTGCGGCGTCGGCTGCAGCTTCAAGGCCGAGATGCGCGGCGAGGAGCTTGTGCGCATGGTCCCCTACAAGGACGGCAAGGCCAATCGCGGGCATTCCTGCGTCAAAGGCCGGTTCGCCTGGGGCTATGCCAACCATCGCGAGCGCATCCTGAAGCCGATGATTCGCGAGACCATCGACCAGCCGTGGCGCGAAGTGACCTGGGACGTCGCGATCGACCGCGTCGCGTCCGAGTTCAAGCGCCTGCAGGCGAAGTATGGCCGGCTGGCGATCGGCGGCATCACCTCGTCGCGTTGCACCAACGAGGAGACGTACCTGGTGCAGAAGCTGGTGCGCGGCGGTTTCGGCAACAACAACGTCGATACCTGCGCCCGCGTCTGCCATTCGCCGACCGGCTATGGCCTGCGGACAGCCTTCGGCACCTCGGCCGGCACGCAGGACTTCGATTCGGTCGAGCATACCGACGTCGTGCTGATCATCGGCGCCAATCCGACCGATGCCCATCCGGTGTTCGCCTCGCGCATGAAGAAGCGACTGCGCCAGGGCGCCAAGCTGATCGTCATCGATCCGCGCCGCATCGACCTGGTGCGCACGCCGCACGTCGAGGCCCAGTACCACCTGCCGCTGCGTCCGGGCACCAACGCCGCGATCCTGAACGCCATCGCCCATGTCATCGTCACCGGAGGCCTGGTGAACGAGAAGTTCGTCCGCGACTATTGCGACCTCAGCGCCTTCGAGCACTGGGCCTCCTTCGTGTCGGAGCCGCAGAACAGCCCCGAGAATGTCGGCCTGCTGACCGGCGTATCGGCCGAGGCGATCCGCGGCGCCGCGCGGCTTTATGCTTCGGGCGGGAACAGCGCGATCTATTACGGGCTCGGCGTCACCGAGCACAGCCAAGGGACGACGGCGGTGATGGCGCTGGCCAACCTCGCCATGGCGACCGGCAATCTCGGCCGCGAGGGGGTGGGCGTGAACCCGCTGCGCGGCCAGAACAACGTCCAGGGCTCGTGCGACATGGGTTCGTTCCCGCATGAGCTCTCGGGCTATCGCCACATCTCCGACGACGCCACCCGCACCATGTTCGAGAAGCTGTGGGGCCGCCCGCTCGATGCCGAGCCCGGCTTGCGCATCCCCAACATGTTCGATGCCGCGATCGACGGCACCTTCAAGGGCATCTACGTGCAGGGCGAGGATATCCTGCAGTCCGATCCGAATACCAAGCACGTGCAGGCCGCGCTTGCGGCGATGGAATGCGTCGTCGTCCAGGACCTGTTCCTGAACGAGACCGCGAACTACGCCCACATCTTCCTGCCCGGCTCGACCTTCCTGGAGAAGGACGGGACCTTCACCAACGCCGAGCGCCGCATCAATCGCGTGCGCAAGGTCATGACGCCCAAGAACGGCCTGGCCGACTGGGAGATCACGCTCGCCATCGCCAAGGCGATGGGCTTCGAGATGCCCTACAGCCACCCCTCCGAGATCATGGACGAGATCGCCCGTCTGACGCCGACCTTCGCCGGCGTCTCGTTCGACCTTCTGGACAAGGTCGGCTCGGTCCAGTGGCCGTGCAACGAGAAGGCCCCGTTGGGCACGCCGGTCATGCACATCGGCGGGTTCGCCCGCGGCAAGGGCAACTTCATGATCACGGAGTACGTGGCTACTGACGAGAAGGTCGGCCCACGCTTCCCGCTTCTGCTGACCACCGGGCGGATCCTCAGCCAGTACAATGTCGGAGCGCAGACGCGGCGCACCGACAACGTGATATGGCACGAGGAGGACGTGCTGGAGATCCATCCGCACGATGCCGAAGAGCGCGGCGTGCGGAACGGCGACTGGGTGAAGCTCGACAGCCGGGCGGGCGGCACGACCTTGCGCGCCAGGATCACCGATCGGGTGGCGCCGGGCGTGGTCTATACCACCTTCCATCACCCCGAGACGCAGGCCAACGTGGTGACGACCGACTTCTCCGACTGGGCTACCAACTGTCCCGAGTACAAGGTCACGGCGGTGCAGGTCTCGCCGTCGAACGGGCCGAGCGACTGGCAGCGCGAATACGCCGAGCAGGCCGAGCACAGCCGGCGCATCGCCAGGGTAGCGGCGGAGTAGGCGATGTCCTCGACCGTCGACAAGCTGGTCATGATGGCCAACCAGATCGGCAAGTTCTTCGTGCCCCAGCGCGACGGCGACCCGGTGGCGGGTATAGCCGACCACCTCGAGAAGTTCTGGGACCCGCGCATGAAGGCCAACATCGTCGCCCATTGGCGGGCCGGCGGCGCGGGCCTGGATGGTCCTGTCCGCGAGGCCATCGGCAGGCTGAAGGAGGCGAAACGCGGGGCTCCTCTTGAAGCCGGCAGATGAGCTGACGATCGTCTTCGACCAGGCGGGAACGCACGCCCGGTTCGTGCGCGACCACCTCGATTTCTTCAATGTCGGGGCGACGGGCGAGTCGGCCTACTACGCCGTGCACTTCTACCTGCAGAATGGCCGCGCCGAGGTGATGGGCGGCCTGATGGGCAGCGTCTGGGGCGGCTGGCTGCACATTTCCCACCTGTGGGTCGACGAGGCCGTGCGCGGCAGGCGCTGGGCGACCCGGCTCATGGACCACGCCGAGGCCTATGCGCGCGAGCGGGGATGCCATTCCGTCCAGCTCGACACCCATTCCTTCCAGGCACGGCCGTTCTACGAGCGCCGGGGATATCAAGTGTTCGGCACGCTCGAAGATTACCCGAAGGGTCACAAGAAGTTCTTTCTCAAGAAGAAACTGTAGAACGACATCCCGCTTGATCTGGCCGTCCCGACCCGTTCTGATTGCGGGTCCAATTTCCTCGTTCACCCGCAGACACAGGACCGAACGCCATGACCGTGACCGACAACCCGGACAACAAGTGGATCGGCAAGCGCACCCCTCGTCCCGACGGCGCCGACAAGGTGACCGG
>JAEWIV010000499.1 GCA_023386865.1 Pseudomonadota bacterium | reverse complement strand
ACCTGGGCCGCGACGCGCCCGGCGGCTCGGCGATCGCCCTGGTCCAGGTCGACCAGCCGATCTCGCCCGAGCTGCTCAAGAAGATCGCCGCCCTCGAGGGCGTGGTGCAGGCGAAGCTGCTGAGCTTTTAGACTATCGAAGCTCCGGCGTGAGGAGCGCTAAGCGAACGCTTCCTCTCGTGGTGCGTCGGCTATCGCGGCAGAGCGGGGCCCATACGATGATCCTGCCACCTTAGAATTGACTCGTAATTTTGAGTCGCTCGCCCGCTTCGAATTAAGGGCACATTTCCGCGGCGAGTTGTCTTGCGGTGGGGCTGTACCCCTTTTGAAGCTTTTCGAGGGAAGCGCAGACAGCTGGACTCTTAAAATATGTCATCAGAACGTAAGTTCGCCAGACGTCATCGTCGATTAGCATTCTGCTTGAGGTAGCAATCGCGTAGTCCGCGAAGTTCAGTACGTAGTGAGCGACAGCCTCAACCTTAAGGCGGTGTTTCTCTTCTGCTGGGATCGGTGCGGCATCATAAAAATACTTTCTCATGTCGGGATGATCTCGGAAGTACGTGTCCACCTTCATCCATTCTCCGGAAACAGAATTGTAAGAGCCGTGATCGGTGGATTCCTGAAGCTTGTTCAAATTGGCCATCGTGATCCAGAATCCGCCAATGACGACAAGTATCTGAATCGTTTCGAGCGTTCGCTTGTACAGGTCGGACACAAAGAACGACGTCGACTTGGGGGTCGCCGTAGATGCCCCAGTCGCGTCGCCGATCCTCCCTTGTATCGGTTCTAAGCGCTGAGTGATCCTTTCCTCCAATGCTCTAATACTTGCCGCTACGGCGACTTCGAGGCGTGCGTTTGTCAGTCATTGGTACATCCCCCCACTATGCCCATCCAGACTATCCAGACAGCTGTACAACTACAACGGGTAGTGAACATTCGGTGTCGGGTGGCGCGCGAGAACAATCCTATCTGCGAGGGAATCCGAAGCAAAAAGGGCACCGAGCTGCCAGCGTCGGACCTGATATCGTGATCTCGTGCAAGCCTATGCAGACGTCGTCGCGGCCGTTGCCAACGCGCCGCTGATCACGCCCTGCTGCCTACGAGGAGACCGGAAGCCCCATCCTCGGCAAGTGCGAGTTCACGAACCCTGGCCAATGCATGAAGGACCGGGCCGGGAAGGCGAAGCTGCTGAGCTTTTAGAAGGCCAACGGCTTCTCCTCCTTGACCAGCGCCAACGCGTCGACGATGCCAAAGCCGAGTGCGCCGTTGTACTTCTTCCAGTTGTCGGGCTTGCGGGACCTGTGTCGAAGGGCTTCGCGAAAGGCGCTCTGCAGGGTGGGATAACGCAACCTCTCGGCATCGGCGATCAGCCGGTCACGGCCATAGTGGGCCAGCCATAGAGCCGCAACGCCTGCGGTCATCGAGACGGCGAACGATGTCCCGAAGCGCGGACTGATGACGTCCTGCCGATTGCTCTTCTCGTCGCGGTAGGCGCGCCAGACCTTATCGCCGTATGCGCTGACCATGACGGCGCTGCCTGTCGCGCCGCCGCACCACGGCTTGTCGTCGGGACCAAGCCCAGCCACTGCGATCGCATCGCCGCCATTGGCGGGAAAGACCACCCACGGCACGAAATTGCCGGCAGCCGCCAGCACTAGGATGTTTGCCTTGACCGCCCTCTGGATGGCTGCCGTAAGTCCGTGGTCGGGGAATACCCAACCCAATGCCATGGTGATCACGTCGACCCTCTGATCGACGAGGTAGTTCACGGCTTCGGTGACGATGCCGAGATTGCGCGTCGCCGCCAGTCGGAAGGCGCGCGCAGGGATGAGGTTGGCGGCGGGCGACACGCCGGTGATGCGGCCGGGCTTGCCGGTGCCATGACAGACCGCCGGTGTGTCGTTGCTGTATTCCGCGTCCTTCTTCTCCCTCTTCGTCTTCTCCTCCTCCGTCTCCGGCGGCGCGTTGTCCTTCCTGTACTTCCCCTTGCCGGGGGTCCATTCCTCGACCTCGCCACGGCTCACGATGACGGATGCCGTCGCCGTGCCATGGCCGATCTGTTCCAAATACTCGATATGGTTGATCAGTGGATCGTAGCCACCATGGACCTTCTCTATGAAATCGTAGCCACGTTCCCAAAGGATACCGCCTGCCTTGAATGCCTCGTGCTCCGCTACACCGGTGTCGACATGACCGATGACGATGCCTTCGCCGCGGCTGGCTCTTCCTTTGTCCTTCGACCAGGCCCAGGCTTGCGGTACGTTCATCTTGCGCAGGTGCCAAGCGAGGTCGGTCGGCGTACCGGTGGCCGGCCAGCAATTCTCCTGGCTGCCCGCCACCAGGTATTCCGCGTCGAACCTGCACGCGCCGTACTGGCGATCGCTGACCGTGTTGTAGGAGCTGCAACCCGATGCGGCGGCCGCGGTCATGGCTGCACTACCCAGCAACACCGAGCGGCGTCCGAGCAAGGGGGCGGGGCGTCTCATCGCAGGTCTCCCGATTTGCGCCAGCAATCGAGGCCGCCGCCCGTGGAAGCGCCCAGGTCGAATAGCGTCTGAACAACTGCTCACGCGCCACCAGGCCTCTATCGCGGCGGCGCAGGACGTTGCCGTGGTTGCTGACTTCCTGGCCGCCTTCCATCCGCCAGAACGAGCGCGCGTAGGCCTTTTGGGGAGAAATCGAATCGTAGGCGCCATCGGCGAGCTGGATGTTTTTCTCGGTGTTCACGATCGTGTAGAGCAGCCGCTGCGCCAGCAGGGCATAGCCCACGACGGTCGGATGCAGGTTGTCGACGCTGAATATGCCGCCGCGGACGATGCGTTGGCCGATCGGCTTCTTCTTGCCCTGCTGCTCTATCCATTCCTCCTCGCGCGAGAAGGCGAGCACCCTGTTGTCGAGCGTCACCTGCCTGGGGCCAAGACCCTGCAGATGCTGATCGGTCACCACGATCTGCTCGCCCAGCGCGCCTTTCTGCCCGGGGCGTTTCTTTCTCGCGTCAGTCTGGTCGACCGGATTGACGCCGGGTTGCGAGTCGAGAACGTCGCGGTCGGCGACGTGCCTGACGTCGTACCGCTCGAGCGGCTTGAGGTCGACGAAGACAAAGCGTTGCCTGCCGCCTCGCGCATCGTACGACTTGACCAACTGCTCAAGCGCGTTGTTGACCTCGTCGTTCAGGTCGTCGGCCGCCTTGAGCTCCTCGCCGGACAGCCATCGACCGCTTCCTTCCGGTGCGAAGTCGAGAAAGTACTGGTCGTGGTACGTCGATGGATCGTGCTTGACCTGGTTGGGCGGGTATGTGGCGTCGACACCCAGCTTTCCCTGGTCCGAGGACGTTGGCTTGACGTTGGCGACCATGCGCGGCCGCAGTTGACCCATGACGTAGATGGTCTTGATGCCCGTTCCATGCTCGGCGAGCTTGTCGAGCAGGGTCTTCATATCGGCCAGGAATTCGTTCTTGCTCGATTGCTGGATCGAAACGTAGCGCTTCTGCTCCTGCACGACGTTTCCATAGGTGAAACTCACATCACCGCAGACTCGGTCCACCGGGCGACCAGCGTACAGGAAGGTGAACAGCCCGCTGTTGGAGCCCACCCCGACCAGGAGCCGCTGCGGCTGGCGGAACAGGACCTGGTCCAGCGGTGTCATTTGTTCGATGCAGGGATTCCCGCTCGGATTGAGCACGAAGCTCGAATTTTCAGCGAAAAAGATTGTCTTGAGCGGGCCTGCGGTCTTGGCAATGTCGGTCAGGCCGTTGACACGCTTGGCGTGTTCGCGGATGTCGGTGTAGGTCCGTGGTTGCGCCCCGTCGGCCCAGAACTTGTCGGCATCGGGGCCGAACTTGTCGATGCGCCGAACTGCCTTGAGGCGTGCACGATAGTCGGCGGCAGTGCCATAGAGCAGGTCCTCCACCGCCGCACCGCCGAATGAGATATTGTCGTTGAACTTCCTGCCGTCGGTCGCGCGGTATCGGGCGAAATCACTCATGACCCAGCCTTGCCGGCGAAACGCCGTCTCGATCAGGGCGACATCTATCGTCTCGAGATCGAGGCCGAGCCGGAAGTGTGGCGTTCCATTGGTGAACTTGCCGTAGGGATCGAGGCCGTGGTCGGGATAGCGGGGCACGCGAAAGGAATCAGGCATCGTATCCTCGGTCGCGCCGCCCGTCAGGGCGCGCCAAACCTGGGCGGGCGGGCTCCACTCAGAGAGCCACCAGTTGATCTGCATCGAGCTCACGCCGTTGAAGACGCTGCCGCCGATCGCCATCATTTCCGGTTTGGGCTCGCGCTTCAGCTTGGCCAACTCTTCGTTTGTGCACATGTCGCCGAAGGTTTTGGCGGCCACCGGCGCTAGCCGTGCATCGGGTTTGGCTATGCGGGGGAAGTCGTCGATCTGGCGCCTGGCGTCCATAGGCGCGTTGCTGCCGCAGCTTGCGATGATCGTCGTGATGGCGAGGCAGACTGCTACCCCTGCATAGCGTCGTGTTCCTTTCATTTCTACTTGGCCCCCGAACCTTGTTGCTCCACTATCCCGCGCCGCGATGCGCACGCTGATACATGAATGGGTCGATGCCGCGCGCGCCGGCACCAATCCGAATGTCGCCGGCCGCCTCGAGTCCGGCTGGGTAGTCGCGGGCGAACGCCAGAACCTGCCCGGCTACTGCCTGCTGTTGCCTGATCCCGTGGTGAGCGATCTCAACGATCTGGCAACGGCCGCGCGTCAGCGTTTCCTGATGGACATGGCGACCGTCGGCGATGCGGTGATGCGGGCCTTCCAGCCGCAGCGGTTGAACTACGAGATCCTGGGAAACAGCGAACCCGCACTGCATGCTCACGTCTTCCCGCGCTACGCCTGGGAGCCGCGGCTGCTGCGCACCAAGCCGGTGTGGTTCTATTACCCATGGTGGTTCGTGCGTCCGGTTCGTGACGCCGCCACCGTCGCCGACGTCGTTGCGCGGCTGCAGTCGGCCCTGTCGGAAATTGCCTAGCCCGGCACCAGCCGTCATGCCGATCGGCCGAGGGCAGGCAGGTGACAGAGCAGCCGCACCAGGTCGACCTGGCGCTCGACCCCGCATTTCTTGAGCGTAGCGGAGAGCTGGGTCCTTACCGTGCTGACGGCCACGGCACGCTCCATAGCAATCGTCTCGACGCTCTTGCCGTCGACCAGGTCGCACGCCAGCCGCGCCTCCGCGGAGGTCAGGCCGTAGAGGTCGATCAGGTGGCGGCCGGTCATCGGCGGCGAGATGAGCGGGTCGGCAATTGCCAAAATGGCGTAGGGAGGGCTGTCAATGCCGGCCTTGCCGGGCGAGACGATGCAGACGAGGCCGCTCTTGTCGTCCCGACGCGGGAGCCGGATGGAGTTCTCGCGCCCGGCAGGCGCTGGCGCACATGCCAAAGTGACGAGCAAGCGCAGCTGTCGTGTGATATCCAGACCTATTGTCTCGATGAAGCCGTTCGACAGGGACAGCCCGTCGTGTTCGAGCAGCAACCGGCTGGCGAGCCGGTTGACCGTCCGAACGCGCGCTTGCCGGTCGACGGTGATGAACGCCGTCGGTTGTCGGTCTAGGATGTCGGCGACCTCCTGCCTGTTGGCGCGCAACTTGTGCAGCTCTGCGTGCAGCTGGGCCAGCCGCCTTAGGTGCGAATCCAGATAGCTGAGAAGTCGCATATGTTCGAGGCCAAATGGCCCCTGGTCGGCGCGCCGGTAGAAAAACAGGAAGGCCGCGCTGTCCGGCGCACCGCGCATTTTGATGGCAATGCGATAGCGAAGGTTGCGCGGCAGCAGGAAGCCACGATAGTATTCGTTCTGCTCGACGAATTCCGGCTTAAAGACGTCGATGCAGTTGGCGGCGGCGCCGACTGGAGCTGCCCGTCCTAACGCCAGCGCTGGATCGATCAGTGCGTAGTGATTGCGAAATAGCGATTCGGCTTCCGGGGTGTGCGCTCGCCCGCTGCTGATAAAGTACCGGACCACCGAGAAATCCTCGTTCCATTCAAGGAACGCCGCATCGGCCGCCTCGAACATGTCGGCCATGTGTGTCAGGACTTCCGGCCATCGGTCTTGGCGGAGGAGTGTTTCGTACAGTTCGCCGAGAAGATCCATGATTTCCTTTGGGGGCAACTGCTGCAACGGCAGGATCTTGCCAAGTGTGCGTGTAGAGCCGCCAAGCATGACCATGATGTGCCCCCTGAAGGATCATAGGAGCAGCTCGCTATATTAGACAACGCCAAGTTGCGTGCCGCAGTCATCCTTCACCTGAAGGATAACCAGAAGTGCGTTGAGCAAACAAGAAGTCCCGTCGCTTTGAAACTTCATCAGCTTCAGTCAGCTGAAGGAGACCCACATACGAGCGGCCTCTGGTGTCGAGCTAAGCTCGGCGTTCGTCCAAGACAGCAAACGACCACCTAACGTTTTCAACCGAATACGCCGAGACGGCATGTTAGGTCAGGAACACACCCGGGCACTACCACGGCATGAGACCTGGCCAGTGTATCAAACACTTGTCCATCATGTGACGGATGAGCGCGAAAACAACCGTCAATACAACGGTGACGCGTCGATCGACGCTTGTTCACCGATTCCCAGGAGGTAGAGATGCAATTGTTTCGTGCAGTGACTTCGCGTTGGCCAGGGAGGCAGCAAATGGACTTCAAGCGCGGTGCACTCGCAGGCGCGATGATTACATATGCCGTTGTGCTTCAAGGCTGTGGATGGGGACTCTTCACTTCACGGGAATCTGATCCGGTTATAGAGGACTACATTCAAACTGGCGCGACGGGCACGTCGGAGTTAGGAGTTCTCTCGACGACTGCCAGTAGACGCACGATCATGATGCGGTTGAAGAATTCGGCCAGCGGGAAGGCCGGGGTTGTTTGTGCGGAGCCACCTCCAGACGTTGGTGAGGCTTTTGCCCGGGTCTACGCGGTTGAAGCTGCCAAGCAGGCAAGCCACGACGTATCTGTCGGCGGAAGCAGCACTGTAAAAGGACAGGTTGGGGCCAATGCCGCTGCCATGTCTGCCGCCTCAACGGCAATAGCGCCCTTGTTGCATCGCAGCCAAGGACTGCAGCTGTATCGGGATGGTCTCCATTCGCTTTGCCAGGACCTCATGAACAACATCATCACCGACCAAGAGTATTCAAGACGCCGTAATGAACTGATGATGGTTGCAAAGGAACTCATTCTTGCCGAGCTCCGAGTGATCGGCGAATGGAAGCCCGGCCTACCAAGCTC
>JAEWIV010000422.1 GCA_023386865.1 Pseudomonadota bacterium | reverse complement strand
GCGCCGTCCGCCGCCGATGCGACCGGCCGTCAACAAGCGTCTGCCCCAGCCGCCTGGCGCGCGCCGCGAGGCGCCCAAGCGCCGGTCGGACAAGGTCGATGTCGGCCGCGCCGTCGAGGGCGAGAACGACTTCCGCAGCCGGTCGGTGGCGCAGCAGCGCCGCCGCCTGGAGCGCGAGCGCCGCCGCGAGCACGCCAACGACGTGCAGCAGCAGAAGGTCTATCGCGAGGTCACGATCCCCGAGATCATCACGGTCCAGGAGCTCGCCCAGCGCATGTCCGAGCGCAGCGCCGACGTCGTCAAGACGCTGATGCGCATGGGTGTGATGGCGACCATCAACCAGGTGATCGATCCCGACACGGCCGAGCTGGTCGTGACCGAGATGGGCCACCGGTCCAAGCGAGTCGCCGAGGGCGACGTCGAGACGGCGCTGACCGAAAACGTCGACGCGCCCGAGTCGATGGTGCCGCGGCCGCCCGTGGTCACCATCATGGGCCACGTCGACCACGGCAAGACCTCGCTGCTCGACGCCTTGCGCGAGACCGACGTGGCGGCGCACGAGGCGGGCGGCATCACGCAGCACATCGGCGCCTACCAGGTGACCCTGCCGTCGAGCCAGAAGATCACCTTCCTCGACACGCCGGGCCACGAGGCCTTCACCGCCATGCGCGCCCGCGGCGCCAAGGTGACGGACATCGTCGTCCTGGTGGTGGCTGCCGACGACGGCGTCATGCCGCAGACCAAGGAGGCGATCGCCCACGCCAAGGCGGCGCAGGTACCGCTGATCGTGGCCATCAACAAGATCGACAAGGCCGGCGCCGACCCCAACCGGGTGCGCACCGAGCTGCTGCAGGACGAGATCCAGGTCGAGCAGCTGGGCGGCGACGTCCAGTCGATCGAGGTCTCGGCCATCAAGAAGACCAACCTCGACAAGCTCGAGGAAGCGATCCTCCTGCAGGCCGAGGTGCTCGAGCTCAAGGCCAACCCGGAACGTCCGGCCGACGGCGTGGTGGTCGAGGCCCAGCTCGATCCGGGCCGCGGCTCGGTGGCGACGGTGCTGGTGCAGCGCGGCACCCTCAGGGTCGGCGACGTGCTGGTCGCCGGCGCCGTGTGGGGCCGCGTGCGCCGCCTCATGGACGATCGCGGCAATGCCGTGCAGACGGCGGGTCCGGCTTTCCCGGTCGAGATTCTCGGCCTCGACGGCACGCCGCAGGCAGGCGACGAATTCCACGTCGTCGAGAACGAGGCGCGCGCCCGCGAGATCGCCGACTTCCGCGCCCGTCGCGACCGCCAGGCCCAGCTCGCCCGTGCCGCCTCGGGGCGCGGCACCCTCGAGGACATGCTGAAGGGCATCCGCGAGGGCACGGCCAAGGAGCTGCCGGTGCTGATCAAGGCCGACGTGCAGGGATCGGCGGAAGCGCTGGCCGGCGCGCTGGCGCGGCTCTCCACCGAGAAGGTGGCGACCCGCGTGATCTACTCGGGTGTCGGCGGCATCAGCGAAGCCGACATCACGCTCGCCAAGGCGTCGGGCGCGTTGATCATCGGCTTCAACGTGCGCGCCAACCCGCAGGCCCGCGAGATCGCCAAGCGCGACAAGATCGACATCCGCTACTACTCGATCATCTACAAGGTGACCGAGGACATCCAGCAGCTGATGGTCGGTCTGCTCGACCCGACCTACAAGGAGAGCTTCCTGGGCAATGCGCAGATCCGCGAGGTCTTCCGCATCACCAAGGTCGGCAATGTCGCCGGTTGCATGGTCACCGAAGGGTCGGTCAAGCGCGGCGCCAAGGTGCGCCTGCTGCGCGACAACGTGGTGATCCACGAGGGCACGCTGAAGACGCTGCGCCGCTTCAAGGACGAGGTCCGCGAGGTGCAGCACGGCTTCGAGTGCGGCATGGCGTTCGAGAACTACGACGACATCAAGGTCGGCGACGTCATCGAATGCTTCGAGGTCGAGGAAGTCCGGCCGACGTTGTGAGTCAGCGTACCTCCCCAGCGCCTAACCCGCGCTGGGGAGGTGTCGCCGTCCTGCGGCGACAGAGGGGCCATGAGCATCACGCCCGTTGCTCATGACCCTTCCGCCCGCTTCGCGGGCACCTCCCCGCGCTTCGCGCAGGGAGGAGAAGAGGAGGTCTCCCATGTCCCGTCGTCGCCCGTCCGAGCGCGACAAGAAAGGTCCTAGCCAGCGCCAGCTCAGGGTCGGCGAGGAGCTGCGCCATCTGCTGGCCGAGCTGCTGGAACGCGGCGACATGCGCGACCCGGAGCTGCGCGAGGCGTCGATCACGGTGACGTCGGTCGATGTCAGTCCCGACCTGCGCAACGCCACGGCCTACATCATGCCGCTGGGCGGCCAGGACGAGGAGCGCCTGCTGGCCGCCATGCGCCGGGCGGCGCCCTGGTTCCGCGCCCGCGTCGGCGAGAAGGCGGGCCTGCGCTATGCGCCGGAAATCCGCTTCTCCATCGACCGTACCTTCGACGAGGCCGACCGCATCGGCCAGCTCCTGCGCCGCCCCGACGTGGCGCGCGACATCAAGGACGATTGAGGTAGTACTCGTCGCGCGGAAAGAAATCGGTGTTGGGCGATCGCGCCGGCACGGTCCGGCCGTCGTTCAGCACCGCGACCTCCTTCTCCTTGAACCAAGTCATCAGTTCGGCGCGGTCGATGCGTGCCGAAGCGAGGGCGATGTCGATATCGGGCCGCGCCAACAGCTCGAGGACCTTCTCGCGCGAATAGGGGATCGGCCGCTCGCTGCCGAGCAGAGCCGGATGGACCATGGTCACGTAAGGGAAGACCGAGCGGAAGGTCTCGACGGTGCGTTCGGTCGGCGCCCATTGCACGTAGATGCCGCCCGGCGCCAGCTTCGATTTGACCTGGCGAAAGAATTCCTGCGAGTTCAGCAGGCCCGACAGCCCGGTCTTGGGCAGGATCGCGTCGGCCTCGATCACGTCGTACTTCGTGGGGTCGAGAGCGAGCGTATGACGGCCGTCGGCGATCACGATCTCGAATTTGGGGTTCCCGAGCAGGCTGTCGACGCCCGACGTGCCCTTGTCGCGGAGGTACTGGCGCAGCGTGTCGACGACTGGCTTCACGATCTCGATCACCCGCACGCGCTCGGTGCCGGGATGAAGTCCCGCGGCGTAGGGCGTGCCGCCCGTCCCCGACCCGATCACCAGCACGCGCCTGGGCGCGGCATGGGTGAGCGGGCCGACCGAGCCCAGGAAGACGTGGACGGTGTCGAACGGCAAGCGGCTTTGCGAGTGGCCCTGGATGTAGAGCCTGCCGTCCCGATCGTTGGCCATCTTGAGCACGCTGAGGCCGGTCTTGTCCTCGGCGACGATTGCCGTCTCTGTCGTGAGGCCGTGCAGGCGCCGCCAGAATTCGCGATCCGGCGGAAAGAAGATCAAGCCGAGGATCAGCAGCAGGGCCGGCGGATAGGCCCAGCGTGCGCCCGGCGACGTCACGATCTGCAGGACAGCGAAGCCCAGGCCGATCGCGACCAGCAGCATCAACGTGCCGGCGGTGCCCAAGACATCGAGCAGCGCCAGGCCCGCCACCAGGCTGCCGGCGCTGTTGCCGACGATGTTGGCGAGCTGCACCAGACCGACCCGGCGGCCGAGACGGTCGATGTCCCGCTGCACCGCCTTCTGCACGACGGGGAAGGAGAAGCCCATGATGAACGAGGCCGGCAGGACCACGATCAACAGCAGGCCCACGATCAGGCCGACATCGGTCGGGCGGCCGCTCATGACGTCGCGATCCACGAAGCTGCTGGGCAGGAGGCCCGCGCCCATCGCCCAGTAGACGAACCACGCGCCGGCGAGCGCCAGGGCCGTGGCGATGCCTTGCATCAGGAAGAAGAACCGCCGGGGATCGGCGATGCGGTCGATGGTGCGGGCGCCGACCAGCAGGCCGGCGGCATCGCCCAGCAGGAAGACCGACAGGACCAGCGAGAAGCTGTAGCCGTTGGACTGCAGCAGCACGCCGATCAGGCGATACCAGACGATCTGCAGCGCCACGATGAGAAAGCCGCTGATGAAGACCAGCAGCGACCAGCGCCAGACGACGCCGCCATCGGGGTCCTCGACCCGTGTCCGCGGCGGCGCCTGGCTGTCGGCCATGCCGAGGCCGCGCGCCAGCAGGAGACCGCCGACGGCGACCACCAGGTTCAGCGCCGCACCGACCTGGATCGCCTTGTCGAAGCCGAAGGTGCCGATCAGGTACCAGCCGCCGACGAAGGCGCCGACGCCGGCGCCCAGCGTGTTCAGGCCGTACAGCCAGCCGATCAGCTTGGCCGAGCCCGCGATCTCGCTGACGACGGCCTTGGACAGGAAGGGCAGCGAGCAACCCATCAGGAAGGTCGGCCACAACAGACCCGCGAAGACGACGGCGAAGATCACCCCGCGCGAGGCCGCGAGCGGCAACAGCTCGCGATAGATGACGTCGTAGTAGAGCCAGGGGCTGGCCACGGCGAAGGCGGCGATGCCGACTTCGCAAAGAGCGAAAGCCAGCAGCGCGGCGCGGCGCGACAGACGATCGGCAAGGATGCCGGCCACCAGGCTGCCGATGCCCAAGCCGAGCAGGAAGGCGCCGACGACAAGGGCGGCGGCGATGGTGTCGGCGCCGGCGAACAGGCCGAGCAGCCGGTGCCATGCCGTCTGATAGACCAGGGCGGCCGCACCCGAGAGGAAGAACAAGCCGAAAAGCACGGACCGTCTGACGCGGTCGTGTTGCGAAGCCCCCATCATGGCCGCAGCCTGCCTGAAGGCGCGGCTGGCGCGCAACGAAATGTCGGCCTAGGAAGCCTCATGCTTTCCGGACCACGGACCTCCACGCCCGCTCATGCTCATGCTCTGCGGGCTCGCGCGCGGTGTACGCGCGATCCAGCAGAGCACGAGCGGGCCTGGAGGCCCGCGGTCCGATGAGCAAGAGGAAAGGCGACAAGATCGACGGCTGGGTCGTGCTCGACAAACCGGTGGGGCTGGGCTCGACGCAGGCGGTCGGCAAGGTGCGTCGCCTGTTCGGCGCGCAGAAGGCGGGCCACGGCGGCACGCTCGATCCGCTGGCGAGCGGCGTGCTGCCGATCGCGCTGGGCGAGGCGACCAAGACCGTGCCTTTCGTCATGGACGGCCGGAAGGAATATCGCTTCACGCTCCGCTTCGGCGAAGCGCGCTCGACGGAAGATCGGGAAGGCGAGGTCATTGCGACCAGCGACGTGCGGCCGACGGACCCGGCCATCCGAGACGCCCTCCCTGCCTTCGTCGGGACGATCGAGCAAAGGCCGCCGGCCTTCTCGGCCCTCAAGATCGGGGGCAAGCGAGCCTACGACCTGGCCCGGGCCGGCGAGGCGGTCGACCTGAAGCCCCGAGCCGTGTCGATCGAGCGACTCGAATTCGTCGGCCGTCCCGACGCGGATCACGCAGATTTCGTGGTTTCCTGCGGCAAGGGCACCTACATCCGGTCCCTCGGGCGCGACCTGGCGGAGGCCTTGGGGACTGTCGGACACCTGAGTTTCCTGCGTCGGACCGCCGCCGGGCCGTTCCGTGAGGAAGCGGCCATTTCGCTTTCCAAACTGGAGGCCCTCGGGCATATTCCGCCGCTTCTCGGGGCCCTGGCCCCTGTCGCGACCGCGCTGGACGACATCCCGGCGCTGGCCCTGACGGAGACCCAAGCGGATCGGTTGCGCCAAGGCCAGCCGGTGCTCTTGACCCGGGACGTACCGCCGGCTGGCGCGCTTCTCCGCGCCGAGGCCGGCAGCAGGCTCATAGCGCTGGTCCGTTCCGACGGCGTCGCTCTCAAGCCGGTACGCGTCTTCAACCTTTAAGTCGATGGAGAGTCCCGATGTCGATCACAGCCGCGCGCAAGGCGGAGCTGATCAAGTCGTACGCCCAGGCCGAGGGCGACACCGGTTCACCGGAAGTCCAGGTCGCGATCCTGAGCGAGCGCATTTCGAACCTCACCGAGCACTTCAAGGGCCACGCGAAGGATCATCATTCGCGCCGCGGCCTGCTGAAGCTCGTCGGCCAGCGCCGTCGGCTGCTCGACTACCTCAAGGCCAAGGACAACAAGCGCTACGACACGCTGATCGAGCGCCTGGGTCTGCGTCGTTGAGTTCACGGCCCCGCTTCCATCCGCGGATGGATCGGGGCCTTTTCGCGTCGCGTCGTCGGTCCCCGTAACAGTTCGGCCGGCTGACGCGACTTTCGAAGTAACCGGGAGGGCAGGGGCGAGAGCAAAGGCCCGACCCGGTCCTGCCGATGCAAGGGCATCGGTGGGCGGCGCCGCCAGACGGGGGCAGGCGCCGTGTAGG
>JAEWIV010000345.1 GCA_023386865.1 Pseudomonadota bacterium | reverse complement strand
GCGGGCCCCCGCTCCGGCAAGACTTATACGCTTCAAGCCTGAACGTTTAAACCTAAAATATTATCAGTGCCCGCCCAAGTAGCTCGCGGTGACGCGCGGATCGTGCATGAGGTCGCCGGCGGCTCCGGAATGGACGATCTCGCCGGTCTCCAGCACATAACCGAAATCGGCCGTCTCCAGGGCGGCGCGGGCGTTCTGCTCGACCAGCAGGATCGACACGCCGAGCTCGCGCAGCGAGGCGATGATGCGGAAAACCTCGCGCACGATCAGCGGCGCCAGCCCCAGGCTCGGCTCGTCGAGCATCAGGAGCCGGGGCTTGGCCATGAGGGCGCGTCCCAGCGCCAGCATCTGGCGCTCGCCGCCCGACAGGGTCGAGGCTCTCTGGCTGCGCCGTTCGCCGAGCCGTGGGAAGCGCTGGTAGATGTCGGCCAGGCTCTGCTTCAGGCCAGCCGAATCGCGCCGCCGCGAGTAGCCGCCCAGCAGGAGATTGTCCGACACCGAAAGGTCGCCGAACAGCTCGCGCGTCTCGGGGACCAGGCAGAAGCCGCGTTCGATGCGGGCCTCGACGTCGAGCCGTCGCAAATCCATGCCGTCGAACGACATGCCGCCGCGCCACGGCAGCAAGCCGATCGCGGCGCCCAGCAGCGTGGTCTTGCCGGCGCCGTTGGGGCCGATGACGGTGACGATCTGGCCGGCCTCGATGGCCAGCGATACGCCGCGCACTGCTTCGACCTTGCCGTAGGCGACGGAGACCTGGTCGATCGAAAGCAGCGCCATATCACGCCACTCCGCCGAGATAGGCTTCCTGCACGCGCGGGTCGCTGCGCACGACGGCGGGCGTGCCCTCACAGAGCTTGGCGCCGAAATCCATCACCACCGTGCGGTCGACCAGCCCCATGACGAAATCCATGTCGTGCTCGACCAGCAGGATGGAAAGGCCTTCGGCCCGCAGGGCTTCGAGAAGGTTGGCGAGCTCGGCTTTCTCCGCGGCTCGGAGTCCGGCGGCGGGCTCGTCGAGCACCAGCAGCGCCGGATCGGCCGCCAGGGCGCGGGCGATCTCGAGCAGGCGCTGGTTGCCGAGCGGCAGGTTGCCGGCGAGTTCGAAGGCACGGTCGCCGAGGCCGACGCGCTTCAGCTGGCGCATCGCCTCGGCTTGCGCTCGTGCTTCCTCGTCGCGATCGAGCCGCAGGATGCCGGCGAAGAAGCCGGACCGGGTGCGCCCATAGGTTCCGAGCAGCACGGTGTCGAGCAAGGTCATGGTCTTGCGCAGCTTCACGTGCTGGAAGGTTCGGGCGATGCCGGCGCGGGCGATCTGGCGTTGCGCCCGCCGGCTGATGTCCTGGCCGAGAAAGCTGATCCTGCCCTGGTTCAGCGGCAGCGCGCCGGTGATCAGGTTGAACATGGTGGTCTTGCCGGCGCCGTTCGGTCCGATCAGGCCCAAAATTTCGCCGGCCTTGACCTCGAAGCTCACATTGTCGACGGCGACCAGGCCGCCGAAGCGACGGGTCGCTCCGGCCACGGTCAGGATCGGCTGGCCGCGTTCAGGCTGCTGGCGGTGCTCGAGCGAGCCCGATGCAAGCGGCGGCGTCGGTTCTACGCGCGGCAGCCAGCGCAAGGCGAAGGGCACGATGCCGGCCCGGGCCCGCTGCAGCAGCAGGATGAACAGCACCGAGAACACGATCACTTCGAGCTGGCCCGAGGCGCCCGGCGAGATCACCGGCAGCCAGTCCTGGATGCTGTTCTTGAGCAGGGTGACGACGGCGGCGCCGACGACCGCGCCCGAGAGGCAGGCCATGCCGCCGACCATCGCCATCAGCAGGTAGAGAATGCCGACACTGACGTCGAAAGGAGCGGGGCTGACGAAGCGGCTCATATGGGCGTAGAGCCAGCCGGACAATGCCGACAGCAGGGCCGCGATCACGAAGGTGATGAGTTTCACGCGGAACGGGTTGATGCCCAGGCTCTCCGTCATGACCTGGCCGCCGCGCAGCGCGCGCACGGCGCGGCCTTCGCGCGAATCGAGCAGGTTGGCCGACAGCACCAGGGACACGATCAGGAACGCCCAGATCAGGTAATAGATGCTGTTGCTGCTGGAGAGGGCATGGCCGCCGATGGAGATCGGAGGGATCTCGCTGATGCCGTTGTACTGGCCCAACATGGGCACGTTGCCGAACAGGAAGTAGGTCGCGAGCCCCCAGGCGATGGTGCTGAGCGACAGGAAGTGGCCGCCGAGCCGCAGCGTCACGGCCCCCAGGATCGCGGCGACCAGGCCGGTGAGGGCTAGTCCCAGCGCGAGGCCGAGCCACGGCGAATAGCCGGTGCGTGTGGTGAGCCAGGCGGTGGCGTAGGCAGCGATGCCCACGAAGGCGGCCTGGCCGAAGGACAGCATGCCGCCGATGCCCGACAGCAGGACCAGCCCGAGCACGGCCAGCGCGTAGATGCCGATGAAGTTGAGCAAGGTGACGCTGAACGGGCTGAGCACGGCCGGCGCGACGGCCACCAGCACGACCGCGCCGATCGACACGAGATGAAACCGGCCGCGCGTCATTCCTCGGCCTCTTCCTCCTCATGGGAGGCGAAGCTCAGCGAGCGCCACAGCAGGACGGGAATCAGGAGGCCGAAGACCAGCACTTCCTTGTAGGCACTGAGCCAGAACGAGGTGAAGCTCTCCAGCAGTCCGACCATGACCGCGCCCAGGGCGGTCACGGGATAGCTCACCATGGCGCCGATGATGGCGCCGACGAATGCTTTCAGGCCGAGCAGGAAGCCCGAGTCGTAGAAGATCGTCGTTACCGGCGCGATCAGAACGCCGGAGATGGCGGCCAGTATCGAGGCCAGCAGGTAGGCGATGGTGCCGGTCGAGGTCGGCCGGATGCCGACCAGGCGCGCGCCCGTGCGGTTGACCGCGGTGGCGCGCAGCGCCTTGCCCTGGATCGTGTACTCGAAATAGAGGAACAGCAGGCCGCAGAAGACGATGGAGGCGGCTACGATCAACAGCTGCTGGGCATTGACGATCAGTCCCGCGACGTCGAACAGGGCGTCGGTCAGGGGCTGGGTGCGCACGCCTTCGGGGCCGAAGAACATCAGGCCGAGGCCGCTCAGCGCGAAATGCAGCGCCACCGCCACGGTGAGCAGCAGCAGGACCGAGGCGTCGGCGATCGGCCGGAACACGATGCGATCGAGCAACGGCGCGATCGGCAGCACCAGGGCGAGCGACAGGGCGATCCTGACCGGCATCGACAGCGACGCTCCCGCCAGGAACCAGATCGCCGCCGCGGGCAGGAGCGGCAGGACGAGATAGAAAAAGACCGCGCGCGGCAGTCGATGCAGCGCGCGCATCCGGACGAGGGCAATGCTCTCGACCACCGTCGCGAGCACGGCGAGCACGGCGACCAAGCCGACCGTGCCCGGCCGGACGCCGGTTTCGAGCGACGCCAGGGTCAAGGCGGTGAAGGCGGCGATATCGCCGAACGGCACGAAGATCACCCGCGTCACCGCGAAGATCAGCACCAGCCCCAGGCCGATCAGGACATAGATCGCCCCGCTGGCGATGCCGTCCATCGCCAGGATCGCCGCTATCTCACCGGTCATGCGTCGGTCTTACGGCTCATACTTCCACTGGCCGTTCACCAGGCGCACCATCACCAGGGCACGATCGTCGACGCCGTAGCTCTCGCCCGGCTTGAAATTGTAGATGGCGTGCGTGCCGGCGAGGTCCTTGGTGGAGAAGATGGCGTTCTTGAGCGCCGTGCGGAACTCCGGCGTGCCGGGCTTGGCGCCCTCTGCCATCGCCCGCTTGGCGGCGTCGAGGAAGACCAGCCAGGCGTCGAAGGAGTAGGCCGAGAAGCCGTCGGTCGTCGGCATGCCGTTGGCCTTCTGGTAGGCCTCGCGGAACGCCATCGAGATCTTCTTGCTGAAATGGCTGTCGGGCAGCTGCTCGGCCACGATCACCGGGCCGGCCGAGACCTGGACGCCTTCGACCGCCTTGCCGCCGACGCGGATGAAGTCGGCATTGAGCAGGGACGGCGTGCCGTAGAGCGGGCCCTTGTAGCCGCGTTCGGCCAGCGCCAGCGGCGGCAACGCGCCCTGGGTCGCCGAGCCGCCGAGCAGCACGGCGTCGGGCTTGGTCGCCAGCATCTTCAGCACCTGGCCGGTCACCGATGTGTCGGTGCGCGCATAGCGCTCGTTGGTCAGGATCTTGATGCCGTTCGCCTCGGCGGGCTTCTGGGCGCCATTGTAGACCAGGTCACCCCAGGCGTCCGAAAAGCCGATATAGGCAAAGTTCTTGATGCCGTCGCGCTTCATGCGGTCGACCGAGACCTTGACCATCAGCGACGGCGGCTGCGGGACGGCGATCGCCCAGCGGTCGCCGCTGTCGGTCGCCGGCACGGTGATCGGCGAGATCGAGATCATCGGCACTTTGAGCTCGTTGGCGACCGCCACCATGGCGATCGAGGACGGCGCCGTCGCCGTGCCGATCAGCAGGTCGACCTTGTTCTCCTCGACCAGCTTGCGCGCGTTGCGGGTCGCGGCCGACGGATCCGATCCGTCGTCGAGCTGGATCAACTTGACCTTCTCGGCGCCGACGGCGCTGGCATATTCCGCGGCCGCCTTGATGCCGCGGTCGTAGAGCACGCCGATCGACGAGCCCGGCCCGCTCTGCGACGTCACGAACCCGACGGTGATCTCGGCCCGCGCCGCCGTCCCCATTGCCAATGAAGCAGCGACGACGGTCGCTGCGATGATGCTATGCTTCATGACCCTCTCCTCGATGGCTCAAGCCTTCCCCGTGATGACGCCTACGATTGAAAGATCCTTCGTTTCACTCGGCTTCGGCCGCGTGCACGTCGCCGCCTGCGGGAGCGGCCGCCCGGTGCTGCTGCTGCATCAGACGCCGCGTTCGTGGGACGAATACCGCGATGTCCTGCCGTTGCTGGCAAGAAAATACCGCGCGATCGCCATGGACACTGTGGGCTTCGGCGATTCCGACCCGTTGCCGGCGGGCCGTGATTCGATCGAGGCCTGGGCGCAATGCGCCCACGAGCTTCTCGCAGCGCTTGGCCATGCCCGCGCCGTGGTCGTCGGGCATCACACGGGCGCGGCGATCGCCGTCGAGATGGCGGCGCTCCGCCCGGAGCGCGTCGAGGCGCTGGTTCTCTCGGCCTCGCCCTATGTCGATGAGGCGCGGCGCAAGGCCGAGCCGGGCAAGCACGTGATCGACGATGTCGTGGCGCACCCGGAGGGCGCGCACCTTGCCGAGCTGTGGGCGATGCGCAAGCCGTTCTACCCCGAGGGCCGTGCCGATCTCCTCGAGCGCTTCGTCGTCGATGCGCTGAAGGCCGGGCCGCGCGCGGCGGAAGGCCATCGCGTCGTCGGCCGCTACGTCATGGAGCCGCGGCTTGCGCAGGTACGCTGTCCGACGTTGGTGATCGCGCCGACCGCCGATCCGCACGCCTATCCGCATGCGCCGAAGGTCGCCGCCGCCATCGCCGGCAGCCGGCTCATCGAAATCGAGGGCGGTACGGTGCCCTTGCCCGACCACATGCCGCAGGCCTTTGCGGCCGCGATCGACGGCTTCCTGTCGACGCTTTCCTGACGCAAGACCTTGCCAGAAGAGCTGCATGAAGAGCCTGTCCTCCCACCGCGGACGCGCCCGAGATATTTCAATCCTAAAGTTTGCGAAAAGCGATAGTCAAGGCTCAGCCCGTCCAATTGACAGCGAAAAACTTCAACTCTTAAATATTGTGCGGGTGACGACCTCCCGATCGTCGGAGATCAGCCATGGCCGAACGATCTTTTGCGAAGGAAGTGCAGGACCTCCGGCTCGGCGACGGGCAGGAGTTCCGCGGCGAGGGCATCCTCGCCATCACCAAGGCGCTGCTGCAGTCGGGCGTCGGCTACGTCGCCGGATATCAGGGCGCGCCGATCTCCCATCTGATGGACGTGCTGGCCGATGCGCAGGACATCCTGGGCGAGCTCGGCGTGCATTTCGAGAACAGCGCCAGCGAGGCGACGGCTGCGGCGACGCTCGCGGCCTCGGTCATGTATCCGATCCGCGGCGCCGTCACCTTCAAGTCGCCGGTCGGCACCAACGTGGCGTCGGATGCGCTGGCCAACCTGGCCTCGGGCGGCGTCACCGGCGGTGCGCTGATCATCGTCGGCGAGGACTACGGCGAGGGCTCCTCGATCATGCAGGAGCGCAGCCACGCCTACGCCATGAAATCCCAGATCTGGCTGCTCGATCCCAAGCCCGACCTGGAAAGCATCGTGCGTTCCGTCGAGCTCGGCTTCGAGCTCTCCGAGGCGTCGAACACGCCGGTCATGCTGGAGGTGCGCATCCGCGCCTGCCATGTGCGCGGCAGCTTCCGCACGCGCGCCAACCAGCGGCCGGCGATGAGCGTCAAGGAAGCGCTCGAGGCGCCGCGGCGCGATACCGGCCGCATCGTCCTGCCGCCCGCCTCCTACGCGCACGAGAAGGAGAAGATCGAGAAGCGCTGGCCCGCCGCCGTGACGTTCATCAAGGAGCGCGGCATGAACGAGTTCGTGCCGGGCGACATCGGCGACGTCGGCATCATCCTGCAGGGCGGGATGTACAACGGCGTGCTGCGCGCGCTGCAGGGGCTCGGCCTGGCCGACGTCTGGGGCACCAGCCGCATTCCGCTCTACGTGCTGAACGTGACCTATCCCCTGGTGCCGGACGAGGTCGCGGGATTTTGCCGCGACAAGCGCGCGGTGCTGCTGGTGGAAGAGGGCCAGCCCGACTTCATCGAGCAGGCGCTGGCCAAGATCCTGCGGCAGGCAGGCGTCGCCACGCCGCTCTCCGGCAAGGACCTGTTCCCCATGGCCGGCGAGTACACCGCCGCGGTCATGGGCGACGCCATCGGTGCCTTCGTACGGCAATGGATTCCCGACATGCTGGCGCCGGCGGTGCGCGCCTCCAACGCGCCGCCTGCCCTGGAAGAGAAGCATGTCCGCGCGCTCGCCGAGGTGGTGCCGCCTCGGCCGCCCGGCTTCTGCACCGGCTGCCCCGAGCGGCCGATCTTCGCCGCCATGAAGCTGGTCGAGCGCGAGCTGGGACCGCATCACGTCGCCGCCGACATCGGTTGCCACCTTTTCTCGATCATGCCGCCCTTCAACATCGGCGCCACCACCATGGGCTACGGCCTGGGGCCGGCCTCGGCGTCGGCGTTCAACGTCAAGGCCGGCAAGCGATCGATCGCGGTGATGGGAGACGGCGGCTTCTGGCACAACGGCCTGACGTCGGGCATCGGCAATGCCGTCTTCAACAAGAGCGACGGCGTGGTGCTGATC
Organism: Pseudomonadota bacterium; assembly: GCA_023386865.1. Taxonomy (GTDB): domain Bacteria; phylum Pseudomonadota; class Alphaproteobacteria; order Reyranellales; family Reyranellaceae; genus Reyranella. Next base: position 1,282 of record JAEWIV010000345.1, on the reverse strand, counting down.
GTCGACAACTTCTATTCGTCGGCGACCGGTGGCCAGGATCTCCCGTCGTCCCGCGCATCGAACCGCTCGCGCTCGACCCGGCACCCGATCTCGGCGGCGGTGAAGGGCCTGGGCGTCGGCTGGGTGCGCGAGATCGATCGCACCTATGACGTCGGCCGCCTGCGCGACACGCTGAAGGAGGCACTGACGACGCGGGAGGCGGGCCCCAAGGTCATCGTCGCCTCGTCCGAATGCATGCTGAACCGCCAGCGCCGCGAGCGTCCGCTGTTCGCCAAGGCGGCGAAGGCCGGCCGGCGCATGGTGCGCCAGCGCTTCGGCGTCGACGAGGACGTCTGCACCGGCGACCACGCCTGCATCCGGCTCTCGGGCTGCCCCTCGCTCTCGGTCAAGCAGACGGCCGATCCCCTGAAGGACGACCCGGTGGCGGCGATCGACAATTCGTGCGTCGGCTGCGGCAATTGCGGCGAGGTCGCCGAGGCCGCCGTGCTCTGCCCGTCCTTCTACCGCGCCGACATCATCATCAATCCGGGCCGCTGGGATCGTGCGCTTGCGAGAATGCGCGCCGCGGTCATCGGCTTCCTGCAGCGTCGCCGCGCCGGCCGGCGCCTGCGGCTGGCCTGATCCCGCCATGGACACGCTCGGCTCCGCCGTCGCCTCGCCGCCCCTGGACACGCGCCGGCCGATCGCCATCGCCGTCATGGCGATGGGCGGGCAGGGCGGCGGCGTGCTGGTCGACTGGATCGTGGAGCTCGCCGAGTCGCAGGGCTGGCTGGCGCAGTCGACATCGGTGCCGGGCGTCGCCCAGCGCACGGGGGCCACGATCTACTACGTCGAGATCATGGCCTCCGACGGGTCGGGCCGTCGTCCCGTGCTGTCGCTGATGCCGGTGCCGGGCGAGGTCGACATCGTGATCGGTGCCGAGCTCATGGAGGCCGGCCGCGCCATGCAGCGTGGCCTGGTCTCGGCCGACCGCACGACGTTCATCGCCTCGTCGCACCGCGCCTATGCGGTGAGCGAGAAGGTCGTCCCTGGCGACGGCGCCGGCGATCCCGCCAAGGTCTACGAGGCGGCGCGCGCCAGCAGCAAACGGTTCCTCGCCTTCGACATGGCGGCGATCGCCGAGCAGAGCGAAAGCGTGATCTCGGCGGCGCTGTTCGGCGCGCTGGCCGCTTCGGGCGCCTTGCCGTTCCCGCGCGAGGCCTACGAAACCGCGATCCGCGCGGGCGGGCTCGGCGTCGAGGCGAGCCTGCGGGCGTTCGGCCGTGCCCATGATGCCGCGATC
>JAEWIV010000314.1 GCA_023386865.1 Pseudomonadota bacterium | reverse complement strand
GAAGAAGCTGCCGCAGACGCGCGACGGTTGGAACAAGGCGTAGTCTTTGTCGGAAGAGCGCCACAGAGTGGCGCGCTCCCGGCAATGGGCTCACCGCCCGAACCGGTTCCAGGTGCCGTTGTTGGAGCGCATCAGCACGAACTCCTTGCCCTTCTTGCCGCCGCCGTCGCGCGGCGTGCAGGTGACCGAGATCCACGACTGATGATCCCAGCGCGCCGAGCAGCTCTCGGTGTCGCACGGCAGCTCGAAATCCGCTTCCCGCGTCAGCTCCGCGCCGTCCAAGGCGTGGATGGCAAGACTGCCGCGTGGCGGTTGCAAGGAGCAGCCGATCGTCAGGAACCTCGACTTCTCCGATGTCCAGACCGGCGCACCGTAGACGGTGAACAGCCGGCCGGTCGGCATCATCACCAGCATGTAGGAGAAGTCGTCGTGCGAGGACTTGCGCACGACATAGAAGCGACCGGCCTGGTCATAGCGCTCGTAGAGGAAATGATAGGCATCGTCGCCATAGGGGCAATCGACCAGCTCGATCGACCTGCCGCCGTCGAGCGCCAGGCGCAGGCGGTCGCGCTGGCGCGACACCAGCTCGGCATTGTTCCTGAAGCGCTGCGCCTCCTGCGGCCATTCGGAGAACGTGTCGTTCTCGTAGTACGGGTCGATCGGACGGTCGCCCGGCGCGCAACTCGTCTGTGCGCCCGCCGGCTCCGCCAGCAGGCTCGCCACGATCGCAACCGAGAGCACGAGGGCACGCATCACCGCCTCGGCTTCAGCATGGTCTCCAGGCTGACCGACCGCAAGGTCGCCTCGGCGATCTCGTCGATTTCCACCAGCACGCGCTGCAGCGCGGTGCCGATGTCGGTGTCGGCGCCCGGCTCCTTGGCGCGCCGCCCGGGCGCGGGCTCGAACAACGCGACGATGTCCATCAGCGTCGTGCGCCGGCGGTTGCCCGTGAAGCGGTAGCCGCCGGCGGCGCCGCGGCCGCCGCGCCCCAGGCCGGCCGCCGCCCGCGGGCGCAACACCATGGCCAGGTGATGACTCGACACGCCGAAGCGCTCGGCGAGGTCGGCAGCCGACAGCGTGCGCCCGGGATCGCGCGCCAGCTCGAGCACGGCATAGAGGCCGAGCCGGGTGCCCGTCTGGAGTTTCACGCCACATCCATGTCGAGCTGCAGCGACGGTCCCGCCACCATGCCCTGGGCGCGAAAGAACGAAAGGATGAGGTGATCCTTGCGGTCGACCAGCGTGCGCACGCGCGTCACGCCTCTTTCGCGAAAGCGCGCCACCAGCGCATCGAACAGCGCGCTCGCCACGCCGCGCTCGCGCTGCGCCGGCTCGATCTGGATGGCGAACACCCAGCCTGCCGGCGGCTGGCCGAATTCGAAGGCGCGGACCTCGCCCGCGATGAAGCCCAGCAGCTTGCCGCCATCGCTCTCGGCCACCAGGAGATTGCGCTCGGGAGCCAGCATGTCGCGCCAGTAGTCCGGCTTGTCGGACCCGGTCAGCCGCGCGTCCAGCGCCGAAATCGCAGGAAGATCAGAGGCTTGAGCGGAGCGGATCGCGACCATATGTCGGCGGGTAGAATGCGCTTGCAGGAGGAAAAGTAAATAGGTATTTCCGTACCGAATTACGCAAATAGGGAACGCCGCCCATGGGAAACGCCATGCCCGAGACGCCCATCGATTTCCGTACCGCGCCCGACCGCTACCGGCATTGGAAGCTCAGCACCGAGAACGGCGTGGCCTACCTCACAATGGACGTGAACGAGGATGGCGGGCTGCGCCCCGGCTACAAGCTCAAGCTCAATTCCTACGATCTCGGCGTCGACATCGAGCTGGCCGATGCCGTGCAGCGCCTGCGCTTCGAGCATCCCGAGGTCGGTGCGGTGGTGATCCGCTCCCAGCGCGACCGCATCTTCTGCTCGGGCGCCAACATCAACATGCTCGGGCTCTCGAGCCACGATCACAAGGTGAACTTCTGCAAGTTCACCAACGAGACGCGGCTTGCCATCGAGGACGCCAGCGAGCACTCCGGCCAGACCTACATCTGCTCCATCAACGGCATCGCCGCCGGCGGCGGCTACGAACTGGCGCTGGCCTGCGAGCAGATCCTGCTGGCCGACGACGGATCGAGCGCGGTCTCCCTGCCCGAGCTGCCGCTGCTCGCCGTGCTGCCCGGCACCGGCGGGCTCACCCGACTGGTCGACAAGCGCCTGGTGCGGCGCGACCACGCCGACTTCTTCTGCACCACCGCCGAAGGCGTGCGCGGCAAGCGGGCACGCGACTGGCGCCTGGTCGACAAGCTGATCCCGCCCAGCAAGCTCGCCGACGAGACCAAGACCATCGCCGAGTCGATCGCCGGGAAGTCGAGCCGCCCCAAGGACGCCAAGGGCATCGCCCTGCCCGCCGTCGAGCGCGCGATCGAGGGCGACACGATCCGCTACGGCCATCTCACCGTCGAGATCGACCGTGAGCGCCGTGCCGCGCGGCTCCGCGTGAACGGCCCGTCCGCCGCGCCGCCGGCTGATGCCGCCGCCGTCCACGTCCAGGGCGCCGCGTTCTGGCCGCTGGCGCTGGCACGCGAACTCGACGATGCCATGATGCATCTGCGGCTGAACGAGACCGAGATCGGCACCTGGGTCCTGCAGAGCCAGGGCGATGCCGATCTCGTCGAGGCCTATGACGCACTGCTGGCCAAGGAGGCGTCGAACTGGCTGGTGCGCGAGATCGTGCTCTACTGGAAGCGCACCCTGAAGCGGCTGGACGTGAGCTCGCGCAGCCTGATCGCCCTGGTCGAGCCTGGCTCGTGCTTCACCGGCACGCTGTTGGAGATCGTGCTGGCGGCCGACCGCTCCTACATGCTCGACGGCGCCGTCGAGGGTTCCAACCAGGAGCCCGCCACGGTGCGCCTGACGGCGATGAACTTCGGCCCCTACCCCATGGGCAACGGGCTGACGCGTCTTGGCACGCGCTTTCTCGGCGAGCCGAGTCGCGTCAACGAGCTGAAGGAGGAGATCGGCGAGGCGCTCGATGCGGAGACCGCCGACGCGCTCGGCCTGGTCACCTTCACGCCCGACGACATCGACTGGGAGGACGAGGTGCGTCTCGCCATCGAGGAACGTGCCGGCTTCTCGCCCGACGGGCTGACCGGCATGGAAGCCAACCTGCGTTTCGCCGGGCCCGAGACCATGGAGACCAAGATCTTCGCCCGCCTCTCGGCCTGGCAGAACTGGATATTCCAGCGGCCCAACGCCACCGGACCCGACGGGGCGCTGAAGCTCTACGGCACGGGCAAGCAATCCAAGTACGACCGCAAGCGCGCATAAGGGAGCACGCCATGTCCATCGACTACACCCAGCGCATCCCCAACAACGTCGACCTCTCGAGCGACCGGCGCCTGCAGCGCGCGCTGGAGAACTGGCAGCCGCGCTTCCTCGACTGGTGGAAGGACATGGGGCCGGACGGCACGTCTGGCTTCGACGTCTATCTGCGCACCGCCATCTCGGCCGAGGCCAACGGCTGGGCCCATTTCGGCTACGTGAAGATGCCGGAGTATCGCTGGGGCATCTTCCTCGCCGGCCAGGATCCCAACCGCGTGATCGCCTACGGCGACAACAAGGGCAAGCCGGCGTGGCAGGAAGTGCCGGGCGAGCTCCGCTCGACCCTGCGCCGCCTGATCGTCACCCAGGGCGACACCGAGCCCGCGTCGGTCGAGCAGCAGCGCCTGCTCGGCAAGACCGCGCCCTCGCTCTACGACCTGCGCAACGTCTTCCAGGTCAATGTCGAGGAAGGCCGGCATCTGTGGGCCATGGTCTACCTGCTGCACGCCTATTTCGGCCGCGACGGCCGCGAGGAGGCGGAGATGCTGCTGGAGCGCCATTCCGGCGACCCGGACAAGCCGCGCATCCTCGGCGCCTTCAACGAAAAGACGCCGGACTGGCTCTCCTTCTTCATGTTCACCTACTTCACCGACCGCGACGGCAAGTACCAGCTCGCCTCGCTGGCCGAGTCGGGCTTCGATCCGCTGTCGCGCTCCTGCCGCTTCATGCTGATCGAGGAGGCGCATCACATGTTCGTGGGCGAGTCGGGCGTGCAGCGCATCGTCCAGCGCACCTGTGACCTCATGAGGGAGCACAAGACCGACGACGTGCGCAGCCTGGGCGCGATCGACCTGCCGACCATCCAGAAGTACCTCAACTTCCACTTCTCGGTGTCGCTTGACCTGTTCGGCCAGGAGGCGTCGACCAACGCCGCCAACTACTACACGATGGGCGTGAAGGGCCGTTACCTCGAGACGCGCATCGAGGACGACCACGTGCTCACCGATCAGGCCTTCGAGATCGACACGGTCGAAGGCGGCCGCATCGTGCGCAAGGCGGTGCCCGCGCTGTCGGCGCTGAACGAGCGCCTGCGCAACGACTATGTCGAGGATTGCGCCAAGGGCCTGCTGCGCTGGAACCGGGTCATCGAGCAGGCCGGCATCGACTTCGAGCTCAAGCTGCCGCACCGCGCCTTCAACCGCCGCATCGGCGCCTTCGCCGAGCTCCATGTCTCGCCCGAGGGCAAGGTGGTGAGAGAGGCCGAGTGGAAGGCCAATGAGCACAAGTGGCTGCCGACCGACGAGGACCGCGCCTACGTCACCTCGCTGATGGGCCCGGCGGTGGTCGAGCCCGGCAAGTTCGCCAACTGGATCGCCCCGCCCCAGCGCGGCATCAACAACCAGCCGGCCAACTTCGAGTACGTGCGGTTCAACTAAAAGGCGCCGACGATCAGCGCGTGACGGGCGGCGCGCCTTCGAGATAGGTGCTCTTGCCCGGCGCGAACGGCTCGGGCGAGTTCCAGACAAACAGCACCTTCAGAACCTCCGGCCCGTCATTGCCCCAGGCATGCGCGGCGTTGGCGGGAATGATCACGCATTGCCCCGGCCTTGCCGTCGTGCGGACCTTGTCCATCTCGACCCAGATCGCGCCGGCCTCGACGAGGATGATCTCCTCGTACTCGTGACGATGCAGCGGCGCGCCGCAACCGGCCTGGATGGTGTTGGCGAGAACGCCAACCCCCGCTGCGCCGCGCTCACGGCTGGAGATCCATTTGCCGGTGATACCCTGGCGCATGGGAAATTCCGGCAGCGCCGCATAGTCGATGACCGGCATGGTTCGCGACCTCAGTTGAACTGCCCGATCATACTCCGGATACGTCCGAGAAGAGAAGGCAGCTCAACCGACGGTGACTCGCCGCACCGAACGAGGGCCGCTACAATGCACACATGTCCATGCCCGATTTCGACCCCGATAGGCTGAGCGTCGAAGAGCGCTTGGCCCTGATCGACCGCCTGTGGCTGAGCATCGCCAAAGACGCCCAGCAAGGGGATTCCAATGCATCGGCTGCCTTGGATCTCAATCGGCCTCTGGAAGCCGAACTTGTCGCTGAGCTCCATCAGCGCGTCGAAGCCTTCAAGCGTGACCCTTCCAAAAGCATCCGATGGGAGGATTTGCAGGCGGAGTTGAGGCGGAAGTACGGGTGAAACTGCCTGTCATCATCGGCGGAGCAGCCGCAGCTGAATTGCGCGATCACCTTGCACGCGTGGCAAAGGACAGCCCAACGACTGCGCGCCACTTGAACGAAGAAGTTGGAGCGACATTCGATCTGATCTCCCAGTTTCCGCAACTGTATGAGCGGTTTGACGGCGACCTGCGCCGAGCAGTGTTGAAGCGATGGTCGTTGGGTATCTTCTACGAGCGCTTGGCGGACGCGATCTTCGTCGCAGCCATTCTCGATCTCCGACGCGATCCCGCCGCCATCCGGCGCCGCCTTGGACTACATGAAAGCGCGGCGGAATTCATTGCGAACCCGGCACTGATCTTGGCGTAAGTCTTCGCCACTTTTTTGACGCGCTGCCCCACCACGATGCGCCGTCGCAACAGCCACGGACGTCGCTGCGATGGCGCTTGAACTGGCGGGCCCAAGCCCACAATCGACGAAGCCCGCGGGCTGGCCGATCACGCGACTTCTGCCGGTCGTGCTGGTCGGGCTGATCTTCTTTGCCATGCTGCCGGTGATCGGCATCGCCTACTTCGCCGCGCAGAGCAACTACGATGCCTCGTCGCGCCAGATCAACGAGCTAACGGTCGACATGATCGAGCAGCGGCTGCAGGCCCATGTCGGCCCCGTCCGCGACCAGCTCGCCTACATTGCCGAGGCCGTGGCCAAGGGCGAGATCGACTTCGACGACCACGAGCAATGGCGCGCCTTCGCCCTCGGCGCGCTTGCCGCGGCGCCACAGGCCGTTGGTTTCGTCGTCATTCCCGTCGACGGCGAGCCCTTGCGCTTCACCCGCCACGACCGCCGCGTGCAGCCGGAGCGGCGCGAGAACCTGCCCTTCACCGACGCGTTGTTCGCGCAGGCCCGCACCCTCAGCGGGCCGCAATGGGCCGAGCCGCAGTGGTCGCTCATCGTCGGCGAGCCGATCCTGCCGGTCATCGTGCCGATCCGCGTGCGCGGGCAATTCCGCGGCGTCATCGGCGCGGCCATCGGCACGTCGGACCTGTCGCGCTTCCTGAAGAGCCTGGAACTCGCCGGCGAGCGCAAGCCGTTCATCCTGGCCGGCCGCGACAATGTGCTGGCCCATCCCTGGCTCGGCAAGGAGCAGGGCAGCGCCGAGCAGCGCGCCCGCGGGCGTCTGTCGAAGCTCGACGAGGTCAACGACCCGGTGCTGGCGGCGATGTGGGCGCCCGAGCCGAACGAGATGTCCTGGCTGAGCGACGGCGGCAGCTCCGTCTCCGGCCACTGGAACTGGGTCGGGGCGAGCAGCCATGGCTGGATCTACCGCCGGATCGCCGACTATCAGCCTGCCGCTCTCACCATCGGCTATCATCTCGCCGGCCGCGAATCGGCGTGGGCGCGCTGGATCGTGCGCGGCATCCTGATCGCGGGCGGCGTGCTGATGGTCCTGACGGCCATCATCGCCATCGTCGTCGGACGCCGCCTGTCGCAGCCCATCCTGGCGCTTGCCGATGCCGCGCGGTCGGTCGAGCGGCTGGAACTCGAGAAGGTTCCCCAGCTCGGCGACAGCAGGGTGCGCGAACTCAATCTCGCCAATCGCGCCTTCGAGCGTATGGCGCGCGGACTCCGACTTGCCGCCACCTACCTGCCGCGTGCGCTGGTCGAGCGCCTGATCGCCCAGCAGGGCGCTCTGCCGCCCAGTGAAGATCGCGCCATTACCATCCTGTTCTCCGACCTCGAGGGCTATGCCGCCTATACGCGCGGCCGGCCGGCCGCCGAGACGGCGACCTACCTCAACGACCTGCTGGCGCGTGTCGGGCCGGCCATCGAAGCGACCGGCGGCACCATCGACAAGTATATCGGCGACGGGCTGATGGCCTTCTGGGGCGCGCCCGAACCCAACCTCCAGCATGCCCGCGCCGCGTGCCTCGGCGCGCTGGCCATGGCGCGCGAGGTCGAGATGTTCAATCGCGAACGCCGCGCCGCCGGCCTCGACGCCTGCCGCATGCGGGTCGGCCTGCACACCGGCACCGTCCTGGTGGGCAATGTCGGCTTTGCCGGCCGCGTCGACTACACCGCGATCGGCGAGGCCGTGAACGTCGCCTCGCGCCTGGAGCAGTTCGGCCGCGGCGCGCCGCGTGTCGGCGAGGTCACGATCGTGGCCAGCGCGAGTTGCCGAACGGCCGCCCTCGACGGATTCCTCTGGCTGCCGCTCGACGGTGGGCCGGCCGATGTCGCGGCCGATGCGGTGCCGCTGTCGCTCCTTCAGGGCTGGCGCGACGCGCCAACAAGGGGCTTGCGAGGCGAATCCTGAATAGGTAATTCAGTACCAAATTACGCAATAAGAAACGCGGTCCCTCAGGAAGGGAGGAACGAAATCGGCATGATCAAGGGCATTGAATTCGGGCCGGACCTCAAGGTGAGGCTGCCCGCCCGCTTCAACGTCGCCGTGCCGTTCATCGACCGGCACCTTGCCGAGGCCCGCGGCGCCAAGCCTGCCATTCGCACGCTGCACGAGACCGTCACCTACGCCGAGCTGGCCGAGCGCGTGAACCGCGCGGGCAATGCGCTGCTGGCGCAGGGCCTCAGGCCCGGTGATCGCCTGCTGATGGTGGTGAAGGACTGCCCGGCATTTTTCTATCTCTTCTGGGGCGCCATCAAGGCCGGCATCGTGGCGGTGCCGCCCAACACCCTGCTGCGCGCCGCCGATTACGCCTACATGTTCGAGGATTCGGGTTGCCGGCTGGTCGTCTATTCCAGCGAGTTCGCGGGCGAGGTCGAGCCCGCGGCGCAGGAGGCTGCGGTCAAGGCGATGACCGTCGATGCCTTCATGGCCGACATGGCGAAAGCGTCGGACAGGCTCGCGCCGCACCTCGCCGCGCCGGACGACGACTGCTTCTGGCTCTACTCTTCCGGCTCGACCGGCCGTCCCAAGGGCGCGGTGCACCTGCAGCGCGACATGGTGGTGACCAGCGAGCTCTATGGCGTGCGCGTGCTGGGCGTGACGGAGACCGACATCTCCTTCTCCGCCGCCAAGCTGTTCTTCGCCTACGGCCTCGGCAACGGCATGACCTTCCCGCTGTGGACGGGGGGCACGGCGATCCTCGACGACCGCAGGCCGACGCCCGACACCACCTTCGAGATCATCGAGACGTTCAAGCCGACGCTCTACTACGGCGTGCCGTCGCTCTACGCGGCGCAGCTGGTGGCGCTCGACAAGGGACGGCGCGACCTCTCCTCGGTGCGCGCCTGCGTGTCGGCCGGCGAGGCGCAGCCGGCCGACATGTTCCGCCGCTGGAAGGAGAAGACCGGCACGCCGATCCTCGACGGCATCGGCTCGACGGAGGCGCTGCACATCTTCATCGGCAACAGCCTCGCCGATCACAAGCCCGGCACCAGCGGCAAGCCGGTGCCCGGCTATGACGCGCGCATCCTCGACGAGGACGGCAGGCCGGTGGCGACCGGCGACAGCGGACGGCTGTGGATCCGGGGCGAATCGACCGCCAAATACTACTGGAACAAGCCCGAGAAGACCGCCGAGACCATGGTCGATGGCTGGCTCAACACCGGCGACACCTATCGCCAGGACGACGACGGCTACTTCATCTACGACGGCCGCAGCGACGACATGCTGAAGGTCGGCGGCATCTGGTGCTCGCCGGTCGAGATCGAGAGCTGCCTGATCGGCCACAGCGCCGTCCTCGAAGTCGCGATCGTGGGCCATGCCGACGAGAACGAGCTCGTCAAGCCCAAGGCCTTCGTGGTGTTGAAGCAGGCGGGCAGCGGCGGGCCGCAGCTCACCGAGGAATTGATGGCGGTCTGCAAGACGACGCTGGCGCCCTACAAGTATCCGCGCTGGGTCGAGTACGTGACCGAGCTGCCCAAGACCGCGACCGGCAAGATCCAGCGCTTCAAATTGCGCAGCTAGGCGTTTTCGGCTTTTATGCCGCCATCAGGGGACGGGGATTACAGGGAGCGTCAACCCATGAAGAGCAAATTGTTTGGTACCGCAACAATTGCGGCGCTGGCCTTTGGCCTGCCCGCGATGGCCCAGACGCCGATCAAGATCGGCTTCGTCAGCACCTTTTCGGGCCCTCAGGCCGCGATCGGCGAGGACATGCGCCGCTCGGTCGAGCTCGCCAAGGAGCATCTCGGCGGCAAGATGGGCGGCAAGCCGTTCGAGATCGTCTACGAGGACGACCAGTTCAAGCCCGACGTCGGCAAGCAGAAGTCGGAGAAGCTCGTCCAGCAGGACAAGGTCAACTTCGTCGCAGGCTACATCTGGTCCAACGTGCTGCTCGCATCGCTCAAGGCGGTGACCGACGAGGGCGACACCATCCTGATCTCGTCCAACGCCGGCCCCTCGCAGATCGCGGGCGAGCTGTGCAACAAGAACTTCTTCTCGACCTCATGGAACAACGACCAGACGCCGATGGCGATGGGCCAGTACCTGCAGGAGAAGGGCGTCAAGAGCCTGTACCTGATGGCCGGCAACTACGCCGCCGGCAAGGACATGCTCGCCGGCGTCAAGCGCACCTTCAAGGGCGAGATCAAGGGCGAGGACCTCACCAAGTGGCCCGACCAGCTCGACTTCTCGGCCGAGCTCGCCAAGATCCGCGCCGCCAAGCCGGACGGCATCTTCATCTTCTATCCCGGCGCGCACGGCGTGCAGTTCCTGCAGCAGTACGTGCAGGCGGGCCTCAAGGGCCAGATCCCGCTCTACCAGGTGTTCTCGATCGACGCGATCACGCTGCCGCAGCAGAAGGAGCTGGCGCTCGGCACCTTGGGGGCCCAGGAGTGGGTCAACGACCTGCCCAACGACGCAAACAAGAAGTACGTCGCCGACTTCAAGAAGAAGCACGGGGTCTATCCGTCCTACTACGGCGCGCAGAGCTATGATGCGATCATGCTGATCGCCTCGGCGGCCGAGGCGCTGAAGGGCGATCTCGCCAACAAGGACAAGGTCCGTGCCGAGATGAAGAAGGCCAACTTCAAGTCGGTGCGCGGCGACTTCAAGTACAACACCAACCAGTTCCCGATCCAGAACTTCTACATCCAGGAAGCGGTCAAGGATCCGGAAGGCATGATGACGGTGAAGACCATCGCCACCGCGGTCAAGGTCGGCAAGGACCCGTACTACGAGAAGTGCCCGATGAAGTGAGCCGCAGGGCTCGCGATGACGGGAGCGCGGCAACGCGCTCCCGTTTCGTTTGCGGGGGGTGACGGGGGATATGGACTACCTGCTGCTCCAGATGCTGAACGGCGTGCAGCTCGGCCTGCTGATGTTTCTGCTCGCCGCCGGGCTGACCTTGACCTTCGGCATCATGGACCTCGTGAACCTGGCGCACGGGTCGCTCTACATGATGGGCGCCTACATCGCCTGGACGCTGATCGGCTGGACCGATTCCTTCGTGCTGGGCGCGCTGCTGGCGCTGCCGGCCACCTTCCTGCTCGGCATCGTGGTCGAGGCCGTGGTGGCGCGCCGGCTCTATGCCCGCGACCATCTCGACCAGGTGCTGGCGACGTTCGGCCTGATCCTGTTCTTCAACGAGCTGGTGCGCGTGATCTGGGGACCGGCGGGCAAGAGCATCGCGGTGCCCGCCTTCCTCAACCGTACCGTCGAGATCCTGCCCGGCGTGCCCTACCCCGCCTACCGCTTCGCCATCATCGTCGTCGGGGCGCTGGTCGCCGTCCTGCTGGCCTGGCTGGTGGCGCGCACGCGCATCGGCATGCTGATCCGCGCCGGCGCCTCCAACCGGCGCATGATCGGGGCGCTCGGGGTCAATATCGAGCTGCTATTCACCCTGGTGTTCGGGCTCGGCGCCGTGTTCGCGGGCCTCGCCGGCCTGATGGCCGCCCCCATCACCTCGGTGAAGATCGGCATGGGCGACGACATCCTGATCCTCGCCTTCGTCATCATCGTCATCGGCGGCATCGGCTCGATCAAGGGCGCCTTCGTCGCCGCCATGGTGGTGGGCCAGATCGACATCGTCGGCCGCGCCTTCCTGCCCGACCTGCTGAAGACCTTCCTCAGCGCCTCCGCCGCGTCGAGCGCCGCGCCGGCGATCTCGCAGGTCCTGATCTACATCGTCATGGCCGGCGTGCTGGTGTGGCGGCCGACCGGCCTGTTCGGGCAGCGCACGTGAGCGACTGGCTGGCAGCCCTGCGCACGCCGCGCGGCCTCCTGACCGCCCTGCTGCTGGTCGTGCTGGCCGTCCTGCCGCTGCTGACGCAAGCGCTCGACCAACGCTATCTACTGTCGGTCGGCACGCGCATCGTCATCTGGGCGATCGCCGCGGTCAGCCTCAACATGATCCTGGGCTATGGCGGCATGGTGAGCTTCGGCCACGCCGTGTTCTTCGGCATCGGCGGCTATGCCGTCGGCATCCTGAGCCACCACGGAGTCGCCAGCGGCTGGA
>JAEWIV010000241.1 GCA_023386865.1 Pseudomonadota bacterium | reverse complement strand
GAACGTCGCGATCGTGGCCGACGCCGCCGCCGGCGCCCGCGCCCTGACCGCGGCCGTGGCGCGCAAGGACGGCAAGGACTGGCGCGCCGCGATTGCCCCGGCCAAGGAGGCGGCGCAGGCCGCGATCGCCAAGGCCGACCCGCAATACTCCTACATGAAGGTCATCCGCGAGACGCTGCCCGACGACGGCATCGTCGTCGACGAGGTGACGCAGCTCGGCTACATCATCTGGTACGGCTATCCCGTGCATCAGCCGCGCCGGCTGGTGAGTTCGGGCTTCTCCGGCACCCTGGGCTACGGCTTCCCGACGGCGCTGGGCGTCAAGGTGGCGAACCCCGACCGGCCGGTCGTGTCGGTGACCGGCGACGGCGGCTTCCTGTTCGGCGGCTCGGACCTGTCGACCGCCAAGCAATTCGGCATCAACCTCGTGACCGTGGTGGTGAACAATGCCTCCTACGGCAACGTGAAGCGCGACCAGCAACGGCTCTACGAGGGCCGCCACTCCGGCGCGGTGCTGCACAATCCCGACTTCCAGGCCTATGCCCGCTCGTTCGGCGTGCCGGCCTGGCGCGTCGAGACGGCCGATTCCTTCCGCGGCGCGCTCAAGGAGGCGCTGGCCGCCGATTCGCCCGCGATCGTCGAGGTCATGTCGGACATCGACAAGGACTATCCACCGTACAAATTCCATCAACCGAGGTTGCCGTGATGGCCAACGCCCCCATCGTCGAGCGGCAGCGCCGCGCCTACGTGCCCAACGACGCCTGGCTGGCGAAGCGCGCACCCGAGCCGATCCTCGAGCCCGACCTGCCGATCGTCGATCCGCACCATCACCTGTGGGACCACGCCAACCACCGCTACCTGCTCGACGAGCTGATTGCCGACACGAGCACCGGCCACAACATCACCCACACGGTCTATATCGACTGCCGCTCGATGTATCGCGTCGACGGCCCGAAGGAGATGAGGCCGGTCGGCGAGACCGAGTTCGTGAACGGCGTCGCGGCGATGAGCGCCAGCGGTCTCTACGGGCCGACGCGCGCCTGCGCGGGCATCGTCTCCTATGTCGACATGACGCTCGGCGCGCGCGCCCGCGACGTGCTCGAGGCTCACGTCGCGGCAGGCAACGGCCGCTTCCGCGGCATCCGCCATTCCGGCGGCTGGGATCCCAGCCCCGACGTGCGCAACGCCCACACCAACCCGCCGCAGGGCCTCTACGGCCAGGCCGACTATCGCGCCGGCGTGGCCGAGCTCGGCAAGCTCGGCCTGACCTACGAGGCTTGGCAGTACCATCCGCAGCTCAAGGAGGTGACGGCGCTCGCCAGGGCCGTGCCGACCACGACCATGATCCTGAACCACTGCGGCGGGCCGCTGGGCATCGGGCCCTATGCCGGCAAGACGGATGCGGTGTTCGCCGCCTGGAAGGCGGACATGGCCGAGCTGTCGCGCTGCCCCAATGTCGTGGTGAAGCTGGGCGGGCTCGGCATGGATATCGGGCCGTTCGTCGAGCACATGCAGCGCCCCGCCCCGCCCTCGTCGCAGGATATCGCCGACAGCTGGGGACCGTGGATCGAGACCTGCATAGAAGCCTTCGGTGCGGACCGCTGCATGTTCGAAAGCAATTTCCCGGTCGACAAGATCTCGAACGGCTACGCCACGCTGTGGAACGCCTTCAAGCTGATGGCCAAGGGGGCTTCGGCCGGCGAGAAGACCGCCCTGTTCAGCGGCACGGCCAAGCGCGTCTACCGGCTGGCCTAGCGAGGACCCGATGTTCAAGCGCGTCCTTATCGCCAATCGCGGGGAGATCGCGATCCGCATCGCCCGGGCCGCGGCGTCGCTCGGCGTCGAGTCGGTCGCGATCTTCACCAAGGCCGATTCGCTGTCGTTGCACACCCGGCTGGCAGGCTCGGCGCGGGAGATCGGCGGCGACGCGGTGCGCGGCTATCTCGACATCGACGCGATCACCGCCGCGGCCACGGCAAGCGGCTGCGATTGCGTCCATCCCGGCTACGGCTTCCTGTCCGAGAACACCCTGTTTGCCGAGCGCTGCAAGGCCGAGGGCCTGCGTTTCATCGGTCCCGCGCCCGAAAGCCTGAAACTGTTCGGCGACAAGGTCGAAGCACGCGCCTTCGCCCAGGCGCAAGGCATCCCGGTCATTCCCGGCGCGCCCAAGCTCGCCTCGAGCGAGGATGCCAAGGCCAAGGCCAAGGCCGTCGGCTATCCGGTGATGCTGAAGGCCGCGGCCGGCGGCGGCGGGCGCGGCATGCGCGCCGTGACACGACCCGAGGAAATGCACGAGGCCTTCGCGCGCTGCGAGGGCGAGGCCGAGGCGGCGTTCGGCGATCGCGCCCTCTTCCTGGAGAAGATCGTGCCACGGCCGCGCCACATCGAGGTCCAGGTGCTGGGCGACGGCCGGGGCAATGTCGTGCACCTGTTCGAGCGCGACTGTTCGGTGCAATTGCGCAACCAGAAGGTCGTCGAGGTGGCGCCGGCCCCCAACCTCGACGCCGGGCTGCGCCAGCGCATCCTCGACGATGCCGTGAAGCTCACCCGCGCCGCTCGCTACGAGAACGCCGGCACCGTCGAGTTCCTGGTCGACCCCGAGACCGGCCAGCACTTCTTCATCGAGTGCAATCCCCGCATCCAGGTCGAGCACACGATAACCGAGCAGGTCATGGGCTTCGACCTGGTCGAGGCGCAGTTCCGCATAGCCGCCGGTGGCGCGCTGCCCTCGGTCGGCACGCCGCGCGGCTTCGCCATCCAGGCCCGCGTCGTCGCCCAGGGCGTCGGCACGCTCAGCGCCTATCGCGAGCCGTCCGGGCCGGGCGTCCGCGTCGATGCCTGCGGCTATGTCGGCCTGGCGCCGCCGCCGCAGTTCGACCCTCTGCTGGCCAAGCTGATCTGCCAGTCCGGATCGTCCGGGACGTTCGAGTCCGCCGTCGACCGCACGCGGCGCGCGCTCGACGAGTTCCAGATCGTGGGCGTGCCGACCAATCGCGAGCAGCTTGCCGCCATCCTGGCCAACGCCGAGTTCCGGGCCGGCAATGCGCGCACGACGCTGCTCTCGGAAACGATCGACGCGCCCAAATCCAGGCAGGGCGCGCTGCAGTTCCTCGACCAGCAGGCGGCGGCATTGACTCGCGGCCGCGCCTCGGCGGGCGCGGCGCCGGCCCGCCCCCTCCCGGTGCCGACCGGGCACGAAGCCGTCGAGAGCCCGCATGCCGGCTCCGTCGTCGACATCAAGGCGCGCGAAGGCGTCGAGGTGAAGGCTGGCGATCCGTTGTTCGTGGTCAGCGCCATGAAGATGGAGACCTCGGTCACCGCGCCCTGTCCCGGCGTGATCACCGCGGTGGCCGCACTCGCCGTCGGCGATCCGGTCGACGGCAACCAGCTCCTCGCCGTCATCAGGCCGGCGGCGGGCGCCGCCAAGGCTGTGCCGGCCTTGCCGGCCGACGAGACCTGGAGTCCGATGCTGGACAAGGTCGCAGCTCTGCAGGCGATAGCGCACAAGCGGCTGGCACCGGGCTCGACCGATCCCGGCGTGGTGCGCCAGCGCAATCGCCGCAAGCTCACCTGCCGGGAACGCATCGATGCGCTGCTCGATCCGGGCAGCTTCCGCGAGGTCGGCAGCCTGGCAGGCTTCGCCACCTTCGACGAGGACGGGGAGGTCGCGGAGTTCACCCCGGCGAGCCACGTCGGCGGCCAGGGCCGGATCGACGACCGGCCCTGCATCGTCTGCGCCGACGACTTAACCTCGCGCGGCGGCCACGCCGACGGTGCGATCGGCCACAAATCGCGTTATCTCGACCAGCTGTCGATCGAGCTGCGCGCGCCGTCGATCCGCCTGCTCGACGGTTCGTCGGGCGGCGGCAGCGTCGCCACCATGGTGCCCAAGCAGGATAGCGCGGCGGGCTCGGCCTCGGCCAAGGAAAGCACCGGCGCCATCAAGGCCGGCCGGCCGCGCGTCGTGGGCGGTGGCGGCTCGTTCCTGCCCGGCCATCTCGGCAGCACCTTCTATACCGAACAGCTTGCCTCGGTGCCGGTGGTCAACATGCTGCTGGGCAGCGTGGTCGGCATCGGCGCCGCCAAGGCGGTGCTGGGGCACTTCTCGGTGATGGTGCGCGACATCTCGCAGCTCTTCGTCGCCGGCCCGCCGGTGGTCAGCCACGCCATGGGCTACGACGTCACCAAGGAGGATCTCGGCGGCTGGCACATCCATTGCCGCAACGGCTCCGTCGACAACCTCGCCGAGACCGAAGAGGAAGCGATGGCGCAGACGCAGCGCTTCCTGTCGTACCTGCCGTCGAGCGTCTACGAGGCGCCGCCGGTGACGAAATCCGCCGATCCCGCCGGCCGCCGCGAGGAAGAGCTGCTGACCCTGGTGCCGCGCAAGAGGACGGCGACGTTTGACATCCGCCGCGCCATCCGGCTGCTGGCCGACAAGGACTCCTTCTTCGAGATTGGCCCGCTATGGGGCACCGATCAGGTCACGGGCTTCGTGCGCCTGGCTGGCCATCCGATGGGCGTCATCGCCTCGGACAGCCGGCACGTGAACGGCGGGGCGCTGACGGCCGACGGCTGCGACAAGCTCAAGCGCCATCTCGATGTCTGCGACCTCTTCCACCTGCCGGTGCTGAACCTCGTGGACAATCCGGGCTTCGCCGTCGGCATCGAGCACGAGATCGCCGGCACCATCCGCAAGGGCGGCGAATGGATGGTGGCCTTCGCCCAGGTCACGGTGCCGATCTTCACGGTGCTGATGCGGCGCAGCTTCGGCGTGGCCGGCAACAACTATGCGACGCCGCGTTCGGCCGCGTCGGTGCGGGTCGCCTGGCCGTCAGCCGACGTCGGCGGCATCCCGCCCGAGGGCGGCATCGAGGCGGCCTACAAGCGCCAGCTCGCCGAAGCGCCCGATCCCGCGGCCCTGCGCGCCGAGATCAACGCCCGTATCGAGAGCGTGCGCGGGCCGATCGGGCCGCTGAACCGCTTCGAGATCGAGGAGATGATCGACCCGCGCGACACCCGCCGGCTCGCCTGCGAATGGGTGGCCGATGCCTGGCGCCTGGTCAGCCAGCCGTCGCGGCTGGTGCCGCGGCCGCTGCAGTTCAGGCCTTAGTCACGCCGGACGGTGGGCCTCCAGGCCCGCATCTTCTCTTCCTGAGCGCAGCGAAGGATCTCGTGCTGATTGCGAGCGGCGATGAGGTCCTTCGCTG
>JAEWIV010000232.1 GCA_023386865.1 Pseudomonadota bacterium | reverse complement strand
CAGCGAAGGACCTCATCGCCGCTTGCAACCGGCATGAGATCCTTCGCTGCGCTCAGGATGACATTAGGCAGCCTTCGCTTTCTTAGGCCACCGCGCTTCGACCAGTGGCAGCACCTTGTCCATGAGCTTGCGCGTCTGTCCGACGATCGCATCCCCATCAGGCCCGACCGGCCGCAGGATGAACTTCTCGACGCCGACGGCCACGTACTCGGCGACCCGGTCGAGGATCACCTTCTCGTCGCCGATCGCGAAGTAGCCCGACGGATCGCGGCCCGTCCGCTTCTGGTAGGCCGCCATCGCGCCCGCGAGCACGCTGTCGTTGGGACTGCCGAAATAGAACGGGAACGCCGCGCCGTAATGGTCCTCGTCGATCGTGCGGCCGGCCTCGGCGGTGGCCTTCTTGATGGCGGCGATCACCTTGCCGACCGCGTCCGGCAGCTCGGCGCCCGACTGCCAGCCCGTGCCGTAGCGCGCGGTGCGGCGGATCGCGGCCTCCGACGAGCCGCCGATCCACATCGGCAGGTCGGGCTGCACCGGCTTGGGCGAGATCGATGCCCCCTTCAATCGATAGTGCCTGCCCTCGAAGTCGACGCTGTCCTCGCGCCACAGCCGGGCGATGATCTGCAGCGATTCATCGGTCCGCCGGCCGCGCGTCCTGGTGTCGATGTCGAGCGCCTCCCACTCCGGCCCCAACGGACTGCCGATGCCGAAGCCCGGCAGCAGGCGGCCCTCGGAGAGCACGTCGATGGTCGCGCACTGCTTGGCCAGAAGCACCGGATCGCGCAGCGCCAGCGACACCACGTTCATGCCGAAGCGCAGGCGGCGGGTGCGGCCGGCCAGCGCCGCCATCGCCGCCATGCATTCCAGGATCGGCTGGCGGCTCACCAGCCGGTCGGTCTGCCACAGCGAATCGACGCCGCCCGCCTCGCAGAGATCGACCCAGCGCCAGTAGTCCCCCGCCCCGGCGAACGGGAACTCCATCAGGCCGAGGCCGACGGCGACGGTCATGCGGCCAGCGGCAGCTTGGCGAGCGGCGCGACCTTGTCGAGATGGCGCAGGATCTCGTCGCGGCTTTCGTCGGGGATCGCGAGCAGCGCGCTCTGGATGCCGGCCTTGCCGTAGCTCTCCAGCGCCTTGGCGTCGTTGGCCGCGCCGAACACGATGGTGGTGATCGTCTTGGGATCGCGTCCCGCCTTCTCGGCCATCTGGTTGAGATGCGCGACGCCCTTCACGACGTCGAAGCCGCCACGTGGCCGCGGGAACCAGCCGTCGCAATAGTCGATGACGCGGCGCAGCGTGTGGTCGGTCTCGCCGCCCAGGATCACCGGCGGATGCGGCTTCTGGGCCGGCTTGGGCCACGACCAGACGCGGTCGAACTTCACGAACTCGCCGTCGTAGGAGGCTTCCTCCTTGGTCCACAGCTCCTTCATGGCGAGCACATGCTCGCGCATCTGCTTGAAGCGCGTCTGGTACGTCGCGCCGTGGTTCTCCATCTCCTCGACGTTCCAGCCGCCGCCGATGCCGAAGATGAAGCGGCCGCCGCTCAGCTGGTCCAGCGAGGCGATCGCCTTGGCGGTGACGATCGGCTCGTGCTGGGGCACCAGCAGGATGCCGGTGCCGAGCTTGAGCTTCTTCGTCGCCGCCGCGGCGAAGGAGAGGGCCACGAACGGATCGTGGGTATGCGAGTAGCGCTTGGGCAGTTCGCCGCCGCCCGGGAACGGCGACTTGCGGCTGGCCGGGATGTGGGTGTGCTCGGGCACGAAAAGCGAATCGAAGCCGCGGTCCTCGAGGGCCCGGGCAAGCTCCGCCATGTTGATTCCATAGTCGGTCGGGAAATAGAAGGCGCCAACACGCATCGCAGACCTCCTCGCCTATTTTTTGGGTGCTTCGACGTGGCCTCCGAAGCCCAGCCGCATCGCCGACAGCACTTTCTCGGCGAAGGTATGATCCTGGCGCGAGCGGAAGCGCACGAACAGCGAGGCGGCCAGCACGTCGGCCGGCACCGCTTCCTCGATCGCGGCCTCGATCGTCCAGCGGCCCTCGCCGCTGTCCTCGACATGGCCGGAGAAGCCTTCGAGCTGCTGGTTCTTGGCGAGCGCGCTCGCCGTCAGGTCGAGCAGCCAGGAGGTGACCACGCTGCCGCGCCGCCACACCTCGGCGATGTCGGCGAGGTTGAGGTCGTAGCGCTCGTCGGCCGGCAGCTTGGCCGAGGACCGGTTGCGCATGATGTCGAAGCCCTCGGCGAAGGCCTGCATCATGCCGTACTCGATGCCGTTATGGATCATCTTGACGAAGTGGCCGGCGCCGACCGGGCCGGCATGCAGGTAGCCTTGCTCCGCGCGCGGATCGAGCTTCTCGCCTTCTCGTTCCCTGGTGCGCTCGATCGAGCCCAGCCCCGGCGCCAGCGCCGAGAAGATCGGGTCGAGCCGCTTCACCACGTCGGCATCGCCGCCGATCATCAGGCAGTAGCCGCGCTGCAGTCCCCACACGCCGCCCGACGTGCCGACGTCCAGGTACTTGATGCCCTTGGGCGCCAGCTCGCGGGCGCGTCGGACATCGTCCTTGAACATCGTGTTGCCGCCGTCGATGACGACGTCGCCCGATGTCATCAGGCCGGCGAGCTGCCTGATCGTGTCCTCGGTGATCTTGCCCGCGGGCAGCATCACCCAGACGGTCTTCGGCGCCTGCAAGGCTTCGACCAGGGCCGGCACGGAGCCGGCGGCCGTCGCGCCCTCCTTGGCGAGCGCCGCGCCGGGCGCGGGATCGGCGTCGTAGACCACGCAGGAATGTCCCGCGCGCGTCAGGCGGCGCACGATGTTGCCGCCCATTCGTCCGAGGCCAATGACACCGATCTGCATACGCGCCCGTCCCCCCGGCTGTCCCCGGGAGACCGGACGCGAGCCGGACCCCCGGGTTATTTCACCTCAACGATGTCGGCCACGCCGACCTTCTTGTCCAGCACCGTCTGCAGGACGACGAAGCGGCCCGCGGAATTGTGGTCGTCGAAGGTGACGGTTTTGCCCATGACGTTGACGAAGGTCATCTTCTTGATGGCGTTCTTGATGCCCTCGCCGTCGGTGCACTTACAGTCGGTGATCGCCTGGGCGATGATGCGGATGGCGTCGTAGCCGCCCCAGGTCTGCAGGTAGGGCTCGGACTTGTACTTGGCCTTGATCTTCTCGACGAACGCCTTGTTCTGCGGCGCGTCGATGGTGGCGTTGTAGGTCCAGGCGCTGATCGACTTCTCCATGCCGCCGGCCTCGACGATCGGCTGGTTGCGGCCGCCGAGCTCGATGCGGCCGGTGTAGGGGATCCTGACGCCGAGCTGCATGGCCTGGCGCAGGAAGTTGATCTGGTCGCCGCCGACCTGGAACGTCGCGATGGCATCCGGCCGGCGCTGCTGCAGGCGCGTCAGGATGCTGGTGAAGTCCGGCACGTTCTGCGGATGGAAGTCGGTCGACACGACCTGCACGCCCGCCTTCTCGGCCACCGCCTTGAAGGCGTCGGCGCCGCCGCGGCCGAAGTCGGTGTCCTCGCCGACGATCGCCACGGTCTTCCACTGCTTCTTGTTGCCGAGATAGATGCCGAGCGCCTCCATCATCGCGGAGTCGGACGGGCTGATGCGGAACGAGTACTCGTTGCGTCCCGGGCCGGCCAGCGCGGTGATCTGCGGGTTCGACGCGATCCCGGTGATCATCGGGATCTTGGCGTCGGCCACGATCTTCATGCTGGCGAGATGGGCCGAGCTGCAATGCGCGCCCTCGATCGCCACCACCTTGGCCTCGACCAGCTTGTTGGCGACGTTGACCGCCTCCGAAGTATTGCACTTGTTGTCGAGCACCATCAGCTCGATCTTGCGGCCGCCCAGCTGGCCGCCGGCCGCGTTGATCTCCTCGACGGCGAGGTTGACGCCCCACATTTCCCATTCCGACGCCACCGCGGCGACGCCGGTCTGCGGCGTCGACACGCCGATCAGGATCGGCGGCTGCTGCGCCGCCGCCTGAGACATGCCCCAAAGCGCGGCGATAGCGGTCGCCGCCAGGATCCTCACCTTCATCTCTTCCCTCCGTTGCGCTCCCCGATGGCACTCAAACGCGTAACAGGCGGCGTGCCGACCTCGCCCGCGCCCAGCGTGCGCGAGATGCGCGACGCCGCCGCCGTCACCAGGGGAATGCTCCCCTGCAAGGTCAGACCGCTTTCCAGATACTTGGGAAAGGCCACGCTGAGCGCGGCCACGACACTGCCGGCGCGATCCGTGATCGGCGCGCAGACCGACAGGACGCCCGGGATGTTCTCCTCGACGACCGTGGCTAAGCCCTGGCGCCTCACCTTGGCGAGCGAGGCGATCAGCGCCGCCGGATCGGTGACGGTGTGCGGCGTGATGGCCAGGAGCTTGCGATGGCCCACGACCTTGCGCGCCTCGCCGTCGTCGAGCGAGGCCAGCAGCACCTTGCCGGCGGCCGTGCTGTGCATCGGCATCTCGCTGCCGATGCTGACCCGGACGGCGAGGCCATCGGCCTGCACGGCCAGCAGGTAGATGGCGCGCCCCGAACGCAGCACCGAGACGAAGCCGTTGAGATTGTGCTCGTGCGCCAGCCGGTCGAGCTCGCGTCGCGCCGTCACGAGATAGTCGACGCCGCGCTCGCCGCTCGCGCCAAGGACCATCGAGCGATGGCCCAGCCGATAGCGCGACGTCTCGGTGTTCTTCTCGATGTAGCCGCGGATGGCGAGCGACGACACCAGCCGCTGCACGATCGTCGGGCTGAGCTCCAGCCGCCGCGCCAGCTCGCGCACGCCGATGTCGCCGTTCTCGGCCTCGATCATCTCCAGGATGTCGAGCCCGCGCTCGAGCGACTGCGAGCCCGAGCGCGCCGGACGCGGTGGCGAGATGGTGCGGCGGGTGCCGGCGCGCTGTTCCGAATTTCGGTACATCGTTGCGATAGTTGCACGTTCGCAGGATTCTTGATTATCTGTCAACGCACATCGGCCACGTCGCTTCCCGCGTCCTGGTGGTCCGGGAATTGCAACGCCGCGAGCCTCATGACCGTCGACGCCGTCTATCTTCTCCAGCTCACGTTGAATGGCATCACGCTCGGATTGATCTACGCCCTGATCGCCGTCGGCCTGTCGCTGATCTTCGGCGTGATGGAGATCATCAACTTCGCCCACGGCGAGCTCCTGATGCTGGGCGCCTTCGCCATGACCTTCGCGCTTCCGGTCATGGGCCTGCTATACTGGCCATCGCTCGCCGTCGCCATCCTGGCGATCATGCTGGTCGGCTTCGTGATCTACGAGGTGCTGCTGGCGCGGCTCCGGCCCGAGGAGTTCGAGCGCTCGATCCTGATCACGCTCGGCCTGTCGATCATCATCATCCACGTGATGCAGTACTTCTTCACGGCGACGCCGCGCATGGTCGACACCCAGTACGGCTTCGAGGGCGTGTCGATCGGCTCGATCCGCATCACCTGGACGCGCATCATCGGCGCGCTCGCCGCCGCCGCCGCGTTCGCCGGCCTCTACCTCGTGCTGCGCCACACCCAGTTCGGCCGCGCCATGCGGGCCATCGCCCAGAACCGCGAGGCCGCGCTGATGGTCGGCATCCGGCCACGCGTCGTGGCGCGCAACGCCGTGGTGCTGGCGGCCGGCCTGTGCGGTCTCGCCGGCGCCGCCATCTCGCCCATCCAGCTGGTCACGCCCTACATGGGCCAGTTCCTGATCTTCAAGGCCTTCGCCCTGGTGATCATCGGCGGCCTGGGCAACATCCCGGGCGCCATCGTGGCGGCGCTCGGCCTCGGCCTGATCGAAAGCTGGATCGGCGGCTTCTACGAGATCGTCTGGCAGGAGGCCGCGGTCTTCGTGATCATGATCGTGGTGCTGTTCCTGCGGCCGGACGGCCTGTTCAAGCGCGGCGGCATGCGCGTCGGATGAAGCTCGCCATTGCTCTCCTGGCGGCGCTCGCCTTCGCCGTCCTGCCGCTGGCGACCTCGTCGAACTACGTCGTCGGCATCGGCATCTCCGCCTTGATCTTCACCGTCGCCGCGGCGGCGCTGAACCTCATCTACGGCTTCACCGGCCTGCTGTCCTTCGCCCAGCTCGGCTTCTGGGGCATCGGCGGCTACGTCACCGCGCTGACGGTGGTCACCTTCGGCGGCAATTTCTGGTGGGGCGTCGTCTGGGCCGCGCTGCTCAACGCCGGGGTGGCGCTGGCGATCGGCTATCCGACCCTGCGCACCAACCGCCATGCCTTCGTCATCGTCACCCTGACCTTCGCGCTGCTGGTCACCCTGATCGCCCGCGACTGGGTCGATCTCACGCGCGGCCCGCTCGGCATCCCCAACCTGCCCAAGCCGTCGGCCTTCGGCTACCACTTCGCCACCACCGGCCAGTTCTACTGGGTCGCCTGGGCCTTCTCGGTGGCGATGCTGGCCTTCCTCTATGCGCTCTGCAGCTCGCGCATCGGCCGCACCCTGGTCGCCATCAAGCAGAACGAGCCGCTGGTGCGCGCCCAGGGCATCTCGCCCATGCCCTACAAGCTCTCGGCCTTCGCCATCAGCGCAGCCGTCACCGGCGCGGCGGGCGGCGTCTACACGTTCCACCTCGGGATCATCGACCCGCTGTTCCTCGACTTCTATTACATGCAGACCTTCCTGATCATCGTGATCATCGGCGGCGCGGGAAGCTTCTGGGGCGTGGTCGCGGCCGGCATTGCGCTGTCGGCGCTGCCCGAGGTGCTGCGCTTCTCGGCCGACTTCCGCATGATCATCTACGGCGTGATCCTGGTGGTCGCGATGTTCGTCATGCCGACGGGCGTCGCGGGCTGGCTGCACGAGCGCCGGATCGCCCGCATGCGCGAGCAGCTGCGATGAGCGCCATCCTCGAGGTCACCGATCTGCGCAAGGCCTATGCCGGCGTGCACGCGCTGGACGGCGTGTCGTTCGCCGTCGAGGCCGGCAGCGTGACCGGCCTGATCGGCCCCAACGGCTCGGGCAAGAGCACGGCGATCGACTGCATCTCGGGCTTCCAGCGGCGCGACGGCGGGCGCATCGTGCTGGGCGGCCGCGACATCTCCGGCCAGGCCGCCCATCACATCGCCCGCGCCGGCCTGATGCGCACCTTCCAGACGGTGCGCATCTACGAGCGGCTCTGCCTGCGCGACAACCTCGCCATCGCCGCCCAGCAGTTCGATCCCGCCACCTGGGTCGACGAGTTCCTGCGCACCCGGCGCTATCGCCGGGCCGTCGACGAAGCCGAGGCGCGGGCGCGCGCGCTGGTCGAGCTGATCGGCCTGAAGCGCTACTGGGAGGTCGAGACCGGCATCCTCTCCTATGGCCAGAAGAAGCTGGTGGCGCTCGCCGCCGCCCTGATGCCGCATCCCAAGATCGTCGTGCTCGACGAGCCGGTGGCCGGCGTCAACCCGAGCCGCATCCGCGAGATCGAGGTGGCGCTCGCCGAGCTCAACCGCGCCGGCGAGACCTTCCTGATCGTCGAGCACAATGTCGAGTTCATCACCAATCTCTGCCATCGCGTGATCGTCCTCGACCAGGGCAGGAAGCTGGCCGAAGGCACGGCCAGGGAGATCCACAGCGATCCGCGCGTGCTCGAAGCCTATCTCGGCATGACGCCGGAAATGGCCGAGGCCGAGATGCGGGGCGCGGCATGAACCCCGCCCTCGAACTGGTCTCGGTGACGGCGGGCTACGGCGACGTGCCGATCGTGCGCGACTTCTCGGCCCGCCTGCAGGCCGGCTCGATCACCACGCTGATCGGCGGCAACGGCGCCGGCAAGTCGACCCTGCTGCGCGCCATCTACGGCACCAACCGCTTCTTCTCCGGCCAGATCGTGTTCAAGGGCGAGACCATCCAGCGCCTGCCGCCGTGGGAGCGCCTGAAGCGCGGCATCGGCTTCGTGCCCCAGGGCCGTTGCAACTTCCCGGCGATGTCGGTCGGCGAGAATCTCAAGATGGGCTGCTACACCCTGCCCAAGGCCGTGCACGCCGCTGCCATCGACCGCGTCGCCGGCCTGTTCCCCATGTTGCAGCAGAAATGGCGCACCGATGCCGGCAACCTGTCGGGTGGCGAGCAGCAGATCCTCGAAATGGCCATGGTGCTGCTGGTCGAGCCGACGCTCCTGCTGCTCGACGAGCCCTCGCTCGGCCTGTCGCCCAAGATGCAGGGCGACGTCTTCGCCACCGTGCAACGCATCGCCCGGCACGGCGTCACCGTCCTGGTGGTCGAGCAGAACGTGCGCGGCGCTCTCCTGATCTCGGATCGCGCCCTGGTCATGGAACAGGGCCGGCTCTTCATGGAAGGTCCGGCGGAGGAGGTGCGCACCGATCCGCGCATCCGCCAGGCCTATCTCGGCGGCAACATTCATCAGACAGCGGCATAGGACATGGAAAAGGCAAGATTGGCGGTCGACATCGGCGGGACCTTCACGGACCTCGCATTGGAATGGGACGGCAAGCGCGAAAGCGTGAAAGTCCTGACCACGCCGCGCGCGCCCGAGGAAGGCGTGCTGACCGGCGTCGAGGAGATCCTGAAGCTCTCCGGCCTGAAGCCGTCGGACCTCAGCCTGCTCATCCACGGCACGACCTTGGCCACCAACGCCATCATCGAGCGCAAGGGCGCCCGCACGGCGCTGATCGTCACCGAGGGCTTCCGCGATTCCATCGAGATCGCCTTCGAGCACCGCTTCGAGCAGTACGACATCTTCATGCAGAAGCCGCCGCCGCTGGTGCCGCGCGAGCTGCGCTTCGGCGTGCCCGAGCGCATGGACGGCCGCGGCAACGTCCTGATCCCGCTCGACGAGGCGGCGGTGCGCGCGCTGGCGCCCCGGCTGAAGGCCGAGCGCATCGAGGCGATCGCGGTCGGGTACATGCACGCCTATCTCGACGGCAAACACGAGCGGCGCACGCGCGATATCCTGGCCGAGCTGCTGCCCGGCGTGTCCATCACGCTCTCGAGCGAAGTCTCGCCCGAGATCCGCGAATACGAGCGCTGGTCGACCGCGGTCGCCAACGCCTACGTCCAGCCGGTGATGGACCGCTATCTCGGCCGGCTCGACGAGGCGCTGCGCCGGAAGGGAGTGGGCTGTCCACTCTTCCTGATCACCTCTGGCGGCGGTCTGGCCGCGCTCGAGACGGCGCGAAAATTCCCCATCCGGCTGGTCGAGTCCGGCCCGGCCGGCGGCGCCATCCTGGCGGCGGCGCTGGCGCGCCAGTGCGGCCTCGACAAGGTGCTGTCGTTCGACATGGGCGGCACCACCGCCAAGATCTGCCTCATCGATGACGGCGAGCCGCAGCATTCGCGCTCCTTCGAGGTCGCGCGGCAGTACCGCTTCCTCAAGGGCAGCGGCCTGCCCCTGCGCATTCCCGTCATCGAGATGGTCGAGATCGGCGCCGGCGGCGGCTCGATCGCCTCGGTCGACTCCCTGTCGCGCGTCAATGTCGGGCCCGAGAGCGCCGGCGCCGAGCCCGGCCCCGCGAGCTACGGCCGCGGCGGCGCCGCGCCCCCCGTGCCCGACGCCGACGGGGTGCTGGGCCGCATCGATCCCGGCTACTTCGCCGGCGGCTCGATCAAGCTCTCGCCCGACAAGGCGGGCAACGCCGTCGACAAGTCGGTCGGCACGCCGCTCGGCCTGAAGCGCATCGATGCCGCCTTCGGCGTGAGCGAGATCGTCGAGGAGAACATGGCCAATGCCGCCCGCGTCCATGCCGTCGAGCGCGGCAAGGAGCTGCAGGACCGCACCATGATCGCCTTCGGCGGCGCCGCCCCGATCCATGCCGCGCGGCTGGCCGAGAAGCTCGGTATCCGCCGCGTCATGGTGCCGAGCGGCGCGGGCGTCGGCTCGGCCGTGGGCTTCCTGATGGCACCGGTCGCCTACGAGGTCGTGCGCAGCCGCTACGTCCAGCTCGACCAGAATTTCGACCCGGCCTACGTCAACAGGCTGTTCGCCGAGATGCGCGCCGAGGCCGAGGCCGTGGTCAAGGC
>JAEWIV010000169.1 GCA_023386865.1 Pseudomonadota bacterium | reverse complement strand
TCTCGCCATGAAAGAGGCGATCGCGGATGCGGGCCTCGGCGATGCCGAGATCTCCAACGAGCGGACCGGCGTGGTCGCGGGCTCGGGCGGCCCGACGCCCGGCGCGTGGCGCCGCGCCGCGCCGGGGAAGCCGTCGATGGCGAGCTTCATGCAGCGCACGGCGCCTTCGCCGGACGGTGCCACCATGTCGGCGCCGTCGGAGGTGGCGCCGTAGCCCACGACCTCGGCATAGATCTTGGCGCCGCGCGCGCGGGCCACTTCCAGGTCTTCCAGCACCAGGATGCCGCCGCCGCCCGAGATCACGAAGCCGTCGCGATCCTTGTCGTAGGCGCGGCTCGCCCGCTCGGGCGTGTCGTTGTACCTGGAGGACATGGCGCCCATGGCGTCGAACAGCACCGACAGCGTCCAGTCGAGCTCCTCGCCGCCGCCCGCGAACATGCGGTCGGCCTTGCCGAGCTGGATGCATTCGACGGCGTTGCCGATGCAATGCGCCGAGGTCGAGCAGGCCGAGCTGATCGAGTAGCTCAGCCCCTTGATCTTGTAGGCTGTCGCGAGGTTGGCCGAGACGGTGCTCGACATGGCGCGCGGCACCATGAACGGGCCGACGCGCTTGGGACCCTTCTCCTTGGCGATGATGGCCGATTGCACGATCGCGCCGGTCGTCGGGCCGCCCGAGCCCGCGACCACGCCGGTCCGCTCGTTGGAGATCTCGGCATCGCCGAGGCCCGCATCCGCGATCGCCTCTTTCATGGCGAGATAGGCGAAGGCCGCGCCGTCGCCCATGAAGCGGCGCAGGCGGCGGTCGACCATCTCGTCGACGTTCATCTTGAGGGTGCCGGCAACCTGGCTGCGGAAGCCCAGCTCCTTGTATTGAGGCACGAAGTCGATGCCCGACTTGCCGTCGCGCAACGATTTGGTGACCTCGGCGGCGTTGTTGCCGATCGACGAGACGATTCCCAGGCCGGTGACGACGACACGTTTCATGCTGTCAGCCCGCTGCTGCTGGAACTTCGGCGGCGTCCTGGAACAGCCCGACCTTGAGGCCGGTGGCCTCGTAGACCGGCTTGCCGTCGGCATGCACGAAGCCGTCGGCGATGCCCAGGACCAGCTTGCGCAGCATCACGCGCTTCAGGTGCACGTGGAAGGTGAGCTTCTTCACCGTCGGCACGATCATGCCGGTGAACTTGACCTCGCCGACGCCCAGCGCCCGGCCGCGGCCGGGGGCCTTCATCCAGCCCAGGAAGAAGCCCAGGCACTGCCACAGGGCATCGAGCGGCAGGCAGCCCGGCATCACCGGATCGCCCTTGAAATGGCAGTCGAAGAACCAGAGGTCCGGCTTGATGTCGAGCTCGGCCACGATCTCGCCCTTGCCGAACTGGCCGCCGGTCTCGGCGATCTTCACGATGCGGTCGAGCATCAGCATGGGCGGCAACGGCAGTTGGGCGTTGCCGGGCCCGAACAGGCGCCCCTTGGCGCACTCGATCAGGTCCTCGAAGGTATAGCTGCTCTTCTTGTCGCTCACGCTCACCGTCCCACGCCGCCCGAAATCCGGGATCGCGGCCAGAATAAGGAGGCCCGTCGCCCAGCGCAAACCTGCCGAATCAGGGTCAAACGGCCCTTTTCAGGCCGCTTTCCGCTGCTTACATATGGGCGTCACAATGTCCGGTGCCAGCCCCGACTTCACCGCCCGCCTGCGCGAGGCCGGTTTGCGCCCCACCCGGCAACGGGTCGCCTTGGCGCGCCTGCTGTTCGAGGGCGATCACCGCCATGTCACGGCTGAAAGCCTGCATGCCGAGGTCAAGGCGACGCGCATGCCGGTGTCCTTGGCCACGGTCTATAACGCGCTGAACCAGTTCCGCGACGCCGGGCTGCTGCGCGAGGTCGTGGTGGCGCCGGGCCGGTCCTATTTCGACACCAACACCGGCCACCATCATCACTTCTTCGTCGAGAATGACGGCGAGCTGCATGACTTCCCGTCGGACAAGGTGACCATCGCGGGCCTGCCGACCCCGCCCAAGGGCACGCGCCTGTCGCGCGTCGACGTCATCGTGCGGGTGCGACGTTAGGGCTCGCGAGAGCCGCTACTTGCGAGTCGCTTGCAGTTCTTAGAACTGTTCTAAACAACTTGACGCGGTCGCGCCGGGTTCCCAATATCCGGCTGCCAGATCGGTTCGCGCCGATCGCCAAGCCTTGAATACGAAGGAGAAAAGCCATGGCGAACCTCAAGGGATCCAAGACCGAGAACAATCTGAAGGCTGCATTCGCGGGCGAGAGCCAGGCGAACCGCCGGTATCTCTACTTCGCCCAGAAGGCCGACGTCGAAGGCTACAACGACGTCGCCGCGGTGTTCCGCTCGACCGCCGAAGGCGAGACCGGCCATGCGCACGGCCATCTCGAGTTCCTCGAGGTGAGCGGCGATCCGGCGACCGGCCTGCCGATCGGTGCGACGTCGGCCAACCTCAAGGCCGCGATCGCGGGCGAGACGCACGAGTACACCGACATGTATCCGGGCATGGCCCGCACCGCGCGCGAGGAAGGCTTCGGCGAGATCGCCGACTGGTTCGAGACCCTGGCGAAGGCCGAGAAGAGCCACGCCGGCCGCTTCCAGAAAGCCCTCGACACGATGGCCTGAGTCTTTGCAGGCTTTATAAGAAGGGGGCCCCTCACCGGGTCCCCTTTTTCGTCCTGTCCCACGATTGATCGACCGAGAACGGCACTGACATGCGCGAAGGCAGCCTCGAAGCCCCCGTCCGCCATGCCCTGGACTGGCAGAATCCCTGGTTCTGGGATGAGAAAGCGCTCGAGAAGGAAATGGAGCGCGTCTTCGACATCTGTCACGGCTGTCGCCGCTGCTTCAATCTCTGCGATTCCTTCCCGCGCCTCTTCGACCTCATCGACAACGGCCCGACCGGCGAGCTCGATGGCGTGAAGAAGGAAGACTATGCCTCGGTCGAGCAGGCCTGCACGCTCTGCGACATGTGCTTCATGACGAAGTGCCCGTACGTGCCGCCGCACGAATGGGCGCTCGACTTCCCCCACCTCATGCTGCGCCATCGCGCCGTGAAGGCGCGCAAGGAAGGCATCGGTTTCGTCGAAGGCCAGCTCGCCGACACGGATCGCACGGGCCGGCTCGGCACCTTCGCCGCCGGCCTCGCCAACTGGGCAAGCGACGAGCACAACAAGCTGACGCGGCCTGCCATCGAAAAATGGGCCGGGATCCATCACGGGGCGCGCCTGCCGCAATATGCCGGCGAGACCTTCGTGATCCGCGCGGCCCGCGAGGGGGCGGAGGTCAACGAGGCCGCGCCCGCCTTCGGCAAGCGCAAGGCCGTGCTGTACGCCACCTGCTTCGTGAACTTCAACAACACCGGCATCGGTGCCGCCGCACGTGCCGTGCTGGCCAGGAACGGCGTTGCAACCGAGGTCGTCCACCCGCATTGCTGCGGCATGCCGAAGCTCGAGCTGGGCGATCTCGAAGGTGTTGCCGCCGCGGCGCGCCAAGTGACGGATGCCCTGCTGCCCTGGGTCGACAAGGGCTACGACGTGATCGCCCTGACGCCCTCCTGCGCGCTGATGCTGAAGTTCGAATGGCCGCTGATCCTGCCCAAGGATCCGGCGGTCGACCGGCTCGCGCAGGCGACGTTCGACATCTCCGAGTACGTCGTCGACATCGCCAAGAAGGAGGGCCTGGCGCCCGGCCTGCAGACCATCGAGGGTGGCGTCAGCGTGCATCTGGCGTGCCATGCGCGCGCCCAGAACATG
Organism: Pseudomonadota bacterium; assembly: GCA_023386865.1. Taxonomy (GTDB): domain Bacteria; phylum Pseudomonadota; class Alphaproteobacteria; order Reyranellales; family Reyranellaceae; genus Reyranella. Next base: position 1,347 of record JAEWIV010000169.1, on the reverse strand, counting down.
GGCGCCAAGGCGGCCGAGATGCTGCGCCTGGTGCCCAAGACGCGCGTCGCCGTGATCGAGCGCTGCAGCGGCCATGGCGGCATCTGGGGCGCACGGACCGAGAATTTCGAGACGGCGGTCAAGGTCGGCAAGCCCGCCGCCCAGGCCGCGATCAAGAACGACACGAGCTACGTCGCCTCCGAATGCCCGCTGGCGGCCGATCACCTGATGCAGGTGATGGAGATGACCGCCGGCGAGCAGACGCTCAAACCCTCACGCGCCAATCATCCCATCGAGCTGATGGCGCAGGCCTATGGACTGACGGTGAAGCCATGACGCCGCGTGCGATCGAAGTCTCCGCCATCCTGCCGCTCACCGAGTATGTGAAGGTGCGCGCCGAACGCCGCCGGCAGATTGCCGAGATCAAGAAGAACCGCCGCCTGGAAGTGGGGCCGTTCGCGACCTTCTACTTCGAATCCTACGAGACAATGCTGCACCAGGTGCACGAGATGCTCTTCATCGAGAAGGGCGGCCCGGCGCAGATTCCCGACGAGCTCGCGGCCTACAATCCGCTGATCCCGCAAGGCAGCGAGCTGGTGGCGACGGTGATGTTCGAGATCGACGATCCGCTGCGCCGCGCCCGCGTGCTCGCGACCCTGGGCGGCGTCGAGAACCAGGCCTTCATCCGGGTCGGCGGCGAGACGATCCGCGGCGTTCCCGAGGACGACCAGGAACGCTCGCGCGAGGACGGCAAGGCGTCTTCGGTGCAGTTCATCCGCTTCGCCTTCACCGCGGCGCAGGTCGCGGCGTTCCGCGGCGCCGCCGGCGACGTCGTGGTCGGCTTCGACCATCCCAGCTACGGCCACATGGCGGTGATGCCGCAGGCCGTGCGACAGGCGCTGTCCGGCGACTTTTCTTGAGGCCCGTTACCGCCGTCCCGGCGGGCCGTAGTTCATCCTCAGAACCAGGATCACCGGATCGCCGGGCATATCACTCGGCACCGGCGGGAAGGGCGCCGCCTTGCGAATGGCATCGAGCTCGGCCTGGTCGATGGCGGGGACCCCGCTCGACGTGTCGATGCGGGCATCGATCAGCCCGCCGTCGCGATTGATGGTGACGCGCGTGACGACGCGGCCGCCGAGATTGTTGTCGCGCGCCGACGCCGGATAGATCCGATAGCGTTCGAGCTGGCGGAAGACGCGCGACAGGTAATCGTTGCGCTGACGGCCTTGGCCCGCGAACTGGTCTGCCGGGTTGGGGCCGGGCAAGGGGGCGGGTATCGAGGCCGGCGCCTCGGCAGCCGGCCGTTGCTGCGCCGGTGGCGCGGGCCGCGGCGGCATCGGCTGCGTGCGCTGCGCCGGCCTGGGC
>JAEWIV010000063.1 GCA_023386865.1 Pseudomonadota bacterium | reverse complement strand
GCGCCGTGCTCGGGGAGCACGGCAACATGTCGGCGCCGACCGTGCTGTTCGTCCTCGACCGTGTGGCGAAGCGCGGCTTGCCCCACCGGACCGTGCTGACGGCGCTGGGACCGGGCTTTACCTGCAGCTGCCTGTCGCTCGCGCGAGCCGCGTGATGATGCTGGCGGGGGCCGTCCTCGGCCTCGTGACCCTGCAGCGGCTCGGCGAGCTCGTCCTGTCGCGGCGCAACACCGACCGCCTGCTCGCTCGAGGTGCGCGCGAAGTCGCGGCCGGCCACTACCCGCTGATCGTGGCTCTGCATGCCGCGTGGCTCCTCGGCCTCTGGTATCTCGCCGTATGGCGCGCGGGTGTCGACGTGAGCCTCGGCTGGTTGGCCGTGTTCATCGTCCTGCAGGGCCTGCGCGTGTGGGTGATCGCCACGCTCGGGCCGCGCTGGACCACGCGCATCATCGTGCTGCCCGGTGCGCCTCTGGTGCGAGAGGGGCCGTATCGCTTCGCGTCGCACCCCAATTACTGCATCGTCGCCGCCGAGATGCTGGTGCTGCCGCTGGTGTTCGGGCTGGCATGGTACGGCATCGTGTTCTCGGCTCTGAATGCCCTGGTCCTGTGGGTCCGCATCCGCGCGGAAGAGGCGGCGCTCCGGCAATGAGCGACGAGCGGGGAGCGAACGCCGGCACCTGGGTCGGTTTCTCGGCCATGGCGCTCGGCATGTTCATGGCCGTACTCGACATCCAGATCGTAGTCACGTCGCTGCCCGAGATCGCCGAGGCGCTGTCGATCGCGCCCGACCGGATGAGCTGGGTGCAGACCGCCTATCTCATCGCCGAGGTGATCGCCATCCCGTTGACCGGCCTTCTGACGCGCGTGCTCAGCCTGCGCCGGCTGTTCGTCGGGGCGCTCATCTTGTTCACCGTGGCCTCGGGCGCTTGCGCTGCAAGCAACGGCTTCGCGATGCTGATCGTCGCCCGGGTGGTGCAGGGCTTCGCCGGCGGTGTGCTGATCCCTTGCGTCTTCTCTGCCGTGTTCCTGCTGTTTCCCCTGCGTCAGCAGGGCATCGCCACGACGCTGGCCGGCGTCATGGCCGTGCTGGCGCCGACCATCGGGCCCCTGGTCGGCGGCTGGATCACCCAGACCTGGTCGTGGCACTGGCTTTTCCTGGTCAACGTCCTGCCCGGCATCGCCGCCGCGGCGCTCGCCGCCTCGTTCCTGCCGCGCGAAGCGGGCGAATACACGCATGTCCGAACCCTCGACGTGGCAAGCCTCGTCCTGCTGGCGATCGCGCTCGCGGCGCTCGAGATCGGCCTGAAGGACGCGCCCCGGCACGGCTGGGTGTCGGTGCGCGTGCTCGGCCTGCTGGCGCTGTCGCTGCTCGCGGGCTTCGCCTTCGTCCGTCGCAGCCTCGGCCGTTCGCAGCCGATCGTCGGCTTGAGCGCGCTCGCCGACCGGAACTTCGCGATCGGCTGCGTTCTCTCCTTCACTCTGGGCATCGGCCTCTACGGCTCCGTCTATCTCATGCCGGTGTTCCTGGGCTTCGTCCGCGAGCACGGCCCGCTCGACATCGGCCGCATCATGCTGGTGACGGGCATTGCCCAGCTCGTCACCGCGCCGATCGCCGTCGAGCTGGAGCGTCGCGTCGACGGTCGCCTGCTGATGCTGGGCGGCTTCTCCCTGTTCGCCCTCGGCCTGGGCTGGAGCGCCGGCCAGACCTGGGAGACCGACTTCGACGAGATGCTGATGCCGCAGATCCTGCGCGGCTCGGCGATCATGTTCTGCCTGCTGCCGCCGACACGGCTCGCGCTCGGCCGCTTTCCGCCCGAGCGCATCGCCGACGCCAGCGGCCTCTTCAACCTGATGCGCAATCTCGGCGGCGCGGTCGGCCTCGCTTTGATCGACACGGTGATCTATGGCCGCGCGCCGATCCTCGCCGAGGCGATCGGCCAGCGCCTGAAGCTGGGCGACGTTTCGGTCGCGCCGCTGGTCGGTATCCCGGCCGAGACCATCGCGACCACGACCACGCGCACGATCGAGGCTGCGGTGATCGAGACGGTGCGCCCGCTGGTCGAGCGGGCCGGCCTGGTCGGCGCCATCAACGAGGCCTGGGCGATGCTCGCGGCGATCACGGCGCTGGCGCTGCTCGCCTTGCCGCTGGTGACGACCCGGGGTCATCCAGAGCGCAGCGAAGGATCTCATGCCGGTAGCAAGCGGCGATGAGGTTCTTTCCTACGGCTTCGCTCGGGACAGGTGCTGCGCCCAGGGCGACTTGAGACTCAGACCACCCGCTGCGTGCGCGAGAACGCCATGTACAGGTCGTGTGCCTGGCGGCCGATCGGGCCGGGCTGCAGGTCGCGGCTCTCGTAGCGGCTGACCGGCTGCACCTTGCCGGCGTTGCCGGTGGTGAACATCTCGTCGCAATCGTCGAGGTCCGCCGTCGTCACGGTGCGCTCGTCGACCGTGATGCCGGCGTTGCGCAGCAGCTTGACCACGCGGTTGCGGGTGATGCCGGCGAGGAACGAGCCGTTGGGCACGGGCGTGCTGACCACGCCGCCCTTGGCGAGGAAGATGTTGGAGCTGCAGGTCTCCGCCACGTTGCCCAGGGCATCGAGCACGATGCCGTTCTGGAAGCCGCGCTCGAGCATCTCGGCAACGCCGCGGCTGGAGTTGGGATAGAGGCAGGACGCCTTGGCGTCGGTCGGCGCGCTTTCCGGCGTCGGCCGGCGGATCGAGCGGCAGAGGCCGAGCGTCAGCGGCGTGCCGGCGCGCATCGGCGCGTGATAGACGCAGAGCAGGAACTGCGTGGAATCGCCGTCGACCGAGATCGGCCCCTGGCCGCCCTTGGTCGCCCAGAACATCGGCCGGACATAGAGCTCGGCCTTGGGCCCGAAGCGGCGCACCGCCTCGTGCATCAGGTCGAGGATCTCCTTGGCCGTCTTGGTCGGCTTCAGGCCCAGGGCCCGTGCCGAGCGCACGACGCGTTCCGCATGGAGGTCGAGATCCGGCCCGCAGCCCTCGAAGGCGCGGCCGCCGTCGAATACCATCGAGCCCAGCCAGAAGGCGTGGTCGCGCGGGCCCAGGATCGCCGGGTTGCCCTCGTGCCAGGTGCCGTTCCAGTAGGTGAGCGTGTCCATATTCCCCAGTTCTCCAGTCGGAAGCCGGCGCTTCTAGCAGACCATGACCGACGCGGCCATCCTGGCCCCCAGCCTATTGGCCCTGGGTGCGGCATTCTGCTTCGCCCTGGCCCTGATCCTGACCCAGTACGGCTTGCGCACCGTGCCGTCCTGGCGCTCGCCGATCTACACGATCGGCAGCTCCATGATCGGAGCCTGGGTGGGGGCGCTGTTGTTCGTCGATTGGCGCGGCTTCGACTGGCGGGCGGCGCTGATCTTCGCCGGCGTGGGCTGCGTCTTCCCTGTGGTGGTGTCGATCTTGTCGGTGCGGTCCAACGAGCGCCTGGGCCCTGCCGTCTCCGGCGCGGCGGGCAATGTCACGCCGCTGTTCGCCGTGCTGTTTGCCGTGCTTCTTCTCGGCGAGCGCATCGGCCTGGGACAGATCGTGGGGCTCGTGCTGGTCGTGGCGGGCGTGGCCCTGATGGCACTGCGCGGCGGCGCCGGCGGACGGCAGTGGCCGATCTGGGTCCTCGGCCTGCCGCTTGCCGCCGCCCTGATACGTGGCGCCATCCAGCCCGCCATCAAGGCGGCACTCGCGATCTGGCACGAGCCGCTGGCAGCCGCCGCGATCGGCTATTCGTTGTCGACCGTGGTGATCCTGTCGCTGGTCGGCCGGCGAGCGCTGGTCGCCGGTCCGCCCGACCGCGTTGGCCGCTGGTGGTTCATCGGCGTCGGCATGTCCAACGGCACGGCGACCTTCCTGCTCTATGCCGCGCTCGGCCTGGGCTCGATCACCCTGGTGGCGCCGCTGGTCGCCGTCTTTCCGTTGATCGCGGTCGTGCTGAGCTACCTCCTGCTGCGCGATGAGAAGCTGCACGCAATCGGCCTCGCCGGCATCGTCATCAGCGTCGCCGGCGTCATCTTGCTGCTGGTGGGAACCTGACGATGGCGAAAAAGCGGCGAAATGAGCGCCTGAATTCCTCCGATTGGCCCGAAACGCCGTGGGGACCCCCTGCGTAATACCCTTCACCAGCGCGGTACCCGTCAGTGGGTCGCGCAGAAGGAGGCAAGTCATGTTGAAGCGTTTGGCGATCACTTCCCTGGCCGCCGCCGCAGCGTTCTCGACGGCGACGGTCTTTACGGCGCCATTCACGCCGGCGGACGCACAGGTGAGCATCACCTTCGGTTCGCCTCCACCGCCGCCGCGCTATGAGGTCGTGCCGGCGCCGCGCCATGGCTACGTCTGGGCACCGGGTCACTACGAGCTCGTTCACGATCAGTATGTGTGGCGTCCCGGCCAGTGGCTGACCGAACGGCCGGGCTACCGCTACGTGGCGCCGAGCTGGACGCAGGTCGGCCCCCGCTGGCAGTACGTCCCGAGTCGCTGGGACCGCAACGGCGACGGCGTGCCGGATCGCTACCAGGCGCAGCGCCCCTATGGCGACCGCGACCGCGACGGCATTCCCAACCGGTACGATCGCTACGACAACCGTCAGGGTGCATTCGGCGATCGCGATCGCGACGGTATCCCCAATGCCTTCGACAATTGGGATAACCGCCGCCGGTAATCACGCGTAGCGTTGCGTTGCGTAAGGAAGGCGGGCTCGCGAAAGCGGGCCCGCTTTTCTTCGTGCGTTTGCGCAGCCTATCATGGGGGATGCGCAAGAACCGTTTCGGCCTGTCCGTCGCCCTGTCCACGCCGTTCACGGAGGACCGCGCCATCGACCTGCCGCGCCTGGTGGCGCACGCCCGCCAGTCTCTGGCCGACGGCTGCACCGGCGTCACCGCCTTCGGCACGACGGGTGAGGGCGCCTCGCTCGGCTTGAACGAGCGCCAACGTGCCTTGGGCGCCCTGGTGGGCGGGGGGATCGATCCCCGGACGCAGCTCACGGTCGGCATCGCCGCCTCGTCGGTCGAGGATGCGGTGGCGCAGGGTCGCGCCGGCTTGATGGTGGGCTGTCCGAGCTTCCTGCTGGCACCGCCCTTCTATTTCAAGGGCGCCGGCGACGAAGGCCTGTTCGACTGGTTCGCCGCCGTGCTGCGCGCGCTGGGACCAAGCGCCAGCAATGTCATCCTCTATCACATCCCGCAGGTGACATCGGTCGGTCTGTCGGTCGAGCTGATCGACCGGCTGAAGAGGGCCTTCGCGCAGCAGGTCACCGGCGTGAAGGATTCGTCCGGCGACTGGGCCAATGCGCAGGCCCTGCTCGAGCAGCATGGCGACCTGCACATCCTGATCGGCGACGAGCGGCTTCTGGCCCGAGCCATGACCCTCGGCGCATCGGGCGCGATCAGCGGTATGCTGAACGTCATTCCCGACCTCATGCAGCCCCTGCTCGATGGCATCGACGACCGGCGGGTCGTCGCCATGGTCGACGTCGTGCTGGGCTATCCCGTGACGGCGGCGGTGAAGGCCCTGGTCGGTCTGCGCCGCAACGATCCCGTCGCCTGGAGCCGGATGCGCGCGCCCCTCGCGTCGCTCAGCGAAGCCGAGGTCCGCAAGCTCGGCGCCGCCATCGATGAAATCCGCGGCAAGCGCGCGGCTTAGCATCTTGCTGATGCTGGCGGCGGCATCGGCTGCCGCGCAGGCGCCGCCGGCCAGGCCGTGCCAGATCAAGGGCAATATCAACGCCCAGGGCGTGCGCATCTATCATCCGCCGGGCTGCCGCTACTATGACGCGACCGTCATCGACCCCAACCGCGGCGAGCGCTGGTTCTGCACGGAGGCTGAGGCCGTCGCCGCCGGCTGGCGTCGTACCAAGGTTTGTTGATCGGGAGGCAAGCAGCTAGAGTCCCGGCCTCTCGGAGGAAGTGACAATGGCGGCACCGCTCACCATCCGGCTGCATCCGGCCGACAACGTCGTCGTAGCGCGCATGGACATCCTGCCCGGCACCAAGGTCGAGGGCGACGTGGCCGCAGCGACCCGCGTGCCGCCCGGTCACAAGATCCTGACGCGCCCGGTGAAGCAGGGCGAGCCGTTGCGCAAGTACAACCAGATCATCGGCTTCGCCACCGAGGATCTCGCGGCTGGCACGCACATCCACACCCACAACTGCGTCATGGGCGATTTCGAGCGCGACTACGCATTTTGCGCCGATGCCCGACCGACCGACTACATCACGCCGGCCGCCACCTTCATGGGCTATCGCCGGGCCGACGGCCGCGCGGCGACGCGCAACTACATCGGCATCGTCACCACGGTGAATTGCTCGGCCGCGACCAGCCGCATGATCGCGGCCAGGCTCGAGCCCATGCTCGCGCAGTATCCCAACATCGACGGCGTGGTGCCGCTGACGCACGGCGGAGGCTGCGGCATGGCCGCGTCCGGTCTCGAGATGGACGTGCTGCGCCGCACTCTGGCGGGCTACACGCGCCATCCCAACATGGCGGCCGTGGTCGTGCTGGGACTGGGCTGCGAGACCAATCAGATCGCCGGCCTCATGAACGCTGAAGGACTGAAGGAAGGGCCGAAGCTCATCCCGATGGCGATCCAGGACGAAGGCGGGGTATCCAAGACCGTGATGCGGGCCGTCGGATTTCTGAAGGACCTGCTGGCTGACGCCAACGACGTCGTGCGCGAGCCGATCCCGGCCAGCGAATTGATCCTGGCGCTGCAGTGCGGCGGGTCGGACGGCTATTCCGGCATTTCGGCCAATCCCGCCCTGGGCGCGGCGGTCGATCTGCTGGTGCGCCACGGCGGCACGGCGGTGCTGTCGGAGACGCCGGAGATCTACGGCGCCGAGCATCTGTTGACGCGGCGCGCTGTCAGCCGAGAGGTCGGCGAGAAGATCGTGCGCCGCATCAAATGGTGGGAGGATCATTGCGCACGCACCGGTGGGGAGATGAACAACAACCCCTCGCCCGGCAACAAGGCGGGCGGGCTGACCACCATCCTGGAGAAATCCTTGGGTGCAGTTGCGAAGGGCGGCACGACGAATCTCGTCGATGTGTATGAATACGCACAGCCGATCACCGCCAAGGGCTTCGTCTACATGGATTCCCCCGGCTACGACCCGGTCTCGGCGACCGGACAGGTAGCCGGCGGCGCCAACGTGCTGTGCTTCACGACCGGCCGCGGCAGCGTCTTCGGTTGTAAACCCACCCCGTCACTCAAGCTTGCTACGAATAGCTCCCTCTATCGGCGCATGACTGATGACATGGACATCAATTGCGGCACCATCGTCGATGGGGAAGAGACGATCCAGGACAACGGGCAGCGCATCTTCGAGCTGATTTTGCGTACGGCTTCGGGCCAGAAGACGAAGTCGGAGGCCTTGGGCATCGGTGACGACGAATTCGAGCCTTGGAAGATCGGCGCGACAATGTGAACGCTGTTTAGGCAACCAACTTGACTTGGCGGCGTTAGATGCCCATATGCGGCCCTACGACTTACGAACTTGGCCTTGCCTTGGCGGCCCAGCCCACTGCGGCTACGGACTCACCCCACGCGCTAAATTCCAAATTCTTCGAGTTGTCGTGGACCGTTGCAACGAGCGCGCGGGCTGCGCGTGTGTTTGTCTAGCTAGATTTGCCGAGGAGAGAGAGTGATGGCTACTGGTACGGTCAAGTGGTTCAATGCCACCAAGGGGTTCGGGTTCATCCAGCCGAGCGACGGCGGCAAGGACGTCTTCGTGCATATCAGCGCGGTCGAGCGCTCGGGCATGAACGGCCTCAACGAGGGCCAGAAGATCAGCTACGAGATCGCCACCGAGCGCGGCCGTTCTGCGGCCGTGAACCTCAAGGCGGCCGACTGATTATTTGAAGATCATCCCCCTCGCCGAGCGCCCCGAGTTCGTTGATCAAGTCGCGGCTTGGGGCTTCGCCGAGTGGGGCCATCTCAATCCTGGCCAGACGCTGCAATCGCGAACGGCCCGGATCCGCGAGGGGATGAGCATCGATCGCGTGCCGGTCGTGCTCGTTGCGCTCGATGATGCCGGCCGGATGGTCGGCACCGCTTCCCTGCTGTTCGACGATCTCGAGGGTGATCCGCGAAACCCGTGGCTGGCGAGCGTGTTCGTGCCGGCCGCTCAGCGCGGAAAAGGCATTGCGTCGGCGCTGGTCCTTGCGGTCGAGGCGGCCGCCCGGCGCCTCGGCTATCCCAAGCTCCATCTCTTCACGACATCGGCAGCTCGACTGTACGGCCGCCTGGGCTGGCGCGCGCTCGAGCGACGCGAGTATCGTGGCGAACATGTCCAGGTGATGGACAAGCTGCTGTAGTCTCGGCGCTCGCCGTCATCGTGAATTCGCAACGAGCGCACAAGAGAATGCGAGGGGAGCTTTGGTCGACAGCCTGCACTATCTGTCATTGGACGAGATCGCGCGGCAACTGAAGACGCGCGAGCTGTCGTCGGTCGAGGTGACCCGGGCGATGCTCGACCGCATCTCGAGCCTCGATCCAAGGCTCAAGAGCTATGCAACCGTCACGCCCGAGCGCGCGCTGGCCGACGCCAGGCGCCTCGATGCTGAAACCGCTGGCGGCAAGTCGCGCGGCCTGCTGCACGGCGTGCCGATCGCGGTCAAGGATCTCTGCGACACCGAAGGCGTGCCGACGGCGGCCGGCATGGCGATCCGGCGCGGCCATGTGCCGGCGCGGGACGCGACCGTGGTTGCCCGCCTGAAGCAGGCCGGCGCCGTGATCCTGGGCAAGCTTCAGATGACCGAGGGCGCCTATGGGTTGCATCACCCGTCGGTCGAGCCGCCGGTCAATCCGTTCAACGCGGCGTACTGGACCGGCGTGTCGTCCTCGGGCTCGGGGGTGGCGACGGCGGCGGGGCTCTGCTTCGCCTCGCTGGGCTCTGACACCGGCGGCTCGATCCGCTTCCCCTCTGCCATGAACGGGCTGAGCGGGCTCAAGCCGACCTGGGGCCGCGTCAGCCGGGCGGGTGTCTTTCCACTCGCTGAATCGCTCGACCATGTCGGACCGATGTGCCGCAGCGCGCTGGATGCCGCTCTCATCCTCGGCATCGTTGCCGGCGCCGATCCGGCCGACCCGACCGCATCGCCGCACCCGGTGCCAGACTACGCCGCGGCCGCCCGCGCCGGCGTGAAGGGCAGGCGGGTCGGGGTGCCCGAGAACCTGATCGGCGCCGACGCCGACTGCCGGCGCGCGCTCGACGGCGCCGCCGCGGCCCTGCAGAAGCAAGGCGCCCGGCTGGTCGACGTCACCCTGCCGGACCTCGATGAAGCGGCGGTGCAATGGCTGGCGCAGTGCGGGGTCGAGGCGGCATTGGCGCACGAGGCGACCTTTCCGGCGCGACGCGCCGAATACGGCGCCGAGTTCGCGGCTCTGCTCGACCTTGGCCGCGGCCTTTCGGGCCTCGACCTCGCGCGGCTGCAGCTCACGCGGGCTCGGGTGACCGGCGAGATCGAGCGGCTTCTGGCGTCGATCGACCTGCTGCTGCTGCCCGCGATGGCGGTGGCTGCGCCCTCGCTGGCGGCGATGAAGGCGCGCACGCCGCAGACCATCGCCTCGCGCCTTCGCTACACCGCTCCGCTCGACATGAGCGGCCACCCGGCCCTGACCTTGCCCGGCGGCATGACGGCGGACGGCGTTCCGGTCGGCTTCCAGATCGTCGGGCACAGCTTCGACGAAGCAAGTGTTCTGGCCGCGGGGCATGCCTTTCAGCAAGTCACCGACTGGCATACGAGGCGGCCGCCGCTGTAGGCGAACGATCGTTGCATGGACGGTGAAGGCTCGATCGGCTAGAATTGCGCGCTCTCCTCAAAAGCGGCTGATAGAGCGCGCTCCACGACGGCTGGTTCATGAACATCTTCCGCGATATGCGGCTCAAGCCCAGCATTCTGACGTCGTTCGTGGTCCTTACCGTTCCCGTCTTCTTCACGATCATCGCCGTCACCTATTTCTCGAACGACCGTATTGCCCGGACGAATGCCGAGGAGCTGGTCGAGCGCTTCCGCAACGAGGCGATCGACAACATCCAGGACGACTTCAATCCCATCAAGTCGCTGGTCCGTTCCGCCGCGGCGATCGGCGAGGAGTTTCCCGACTTCTACGGCTCCAGCCGCTGCTTCAGGTATTTCCACACCATCCTGGTGCACAGCCCCAAGATCGTGAGCGTCTATGTCGGTCTGGAGGATGGCAGCTTCCGCCAGACCCGGCGCATCGATCCCGCGGTGAAGGTGCAGGACCGGCTGCCGCCCCCGACCTCGCGCTATGCCTACCGATGGATCGCCCCCCGGGCGGGCGAGCGCACTCTCGACCACTTCCTCTATCTCGACGCCGATCTCAAGGAACTGGGCTCGAGCGAGCAGCCCACCGCCTACGATCCGCGCAGCCGGCTGTGGTACCGCAGCGCCGCCGAGATGCGCGGCGAAACCATCTCCGATCCCGACGTGTTCGCGACCTTGGGCCTGATCGGGTTCACGGTCGCCGCGCCTTTCTACGCCGGCGGCAAGCTGCAGGGCGTGGCGGCAGTCGACATGACGCTGACGGGGCTCGGCGAATACCTCGCCGAGCGCAAGATCAGCCCCGGCACCGTGAGCTACATGCTCGACCACCAGGGCCGGGTGATCGCGGCCTCCGACCTGTCGAAGACCTACGCCAACGTCTCCGGCAAGCTCGAGCTGCTGCACGTCACCGCGCTCGACAACGATCTGCCGGCCTTCGCCTACAGCGCCCGCCCACGCGGCAGCGAAGGGCTGTACACCTTTGCACACGACGGCAAGGAGTACGTCGCCAGTCTCGCCACCATGCCGGCCGAGTTCGGCAAGAAGTGGCAGCTGTTCATCATCACGCCACTCGCCGACTTCACCAGCACGTTCCAGGCCAACAACATCCGGCTCGCCATCTTCGGCCTGATGGCCATGGCCCTGGAGGTCGTCGTCATCTTCTTCCTGACCGGCGTGGTCTCCTCGCCGCTCGAGAAGCTCGCCTTCAAGGTCGGCAAGATCCAGGAGCTGGGCAGCGAGCAGCTTCCGTCGGTGAACTCGCCGATCCGCGAGATATCGGTGCTTTCCAAGGCGATCGACACGCTCGACGCCGCGGTGAAGTCGTTCTCCGCCTTCGTGCCGGTCGGCCTCGTGACGCAGCTGCTGCATTCGGAGCAGAAGCTGGAGCTGGGCGGCCACAGCCGCTTCCTCACCATCTTCTTCTCCGATCTCGAAGGCTTCTCGACGCTTTCGGAAGAGGTGCCGTCGCAGGAGCTGCTGCTGCGTGTTTCGGCCTACCTGGAGCTGGTCACCAAGACCGTCAACCAGGAGCACGGCACCATCGACAAGTTCATCGGCGATGGCGTGATGGCGTTCTGGGGCGCGCCGGCTCTGCTCGACGACCATGCCTGGCGGTCGTGCGTGGCGGCGATGCGCATCCAGCGCGGCATGGACGCACTGAACGAGCGTTGGCATGCCGAAGGCCTCAAGCCGCTGAACGTCCGCATGGGCATCCACTGCGACGCTGTGCTGGTCGGCAACATCGGTTCCAAGGAGCGCATGAGCTATACCGTGATGGGCGACGGCGTGAACATCGCGGCCCGCCTGGAAGGGACCAACAAGGAGTTCCACACCCGCATCCTCATCAGCCATTCGGTGTTCAAGGAGGCGGGCGAGCGGCTGTGCGTGCGGCCGATCGACGACGTCACGGTGAAGGGCCGGCGCTCCAAGGTCCCGATCTACGAGCTGATGGGCGTCTACGGCGCCGACGATCCGGGCCTCGAGCCCAGCCCGCAGGCGCAGAAATTGTCCAAGTCGACGCGGCTCGCCTATGAGGCTCTGGTCAAGGAAGATCACGCTTTGGCGTCCCGCCGCTACCGCGAGATACTGGCGGAGTTTCCCGACGATCCGGTTGCATCGGCGTTGCTCAAGCGTCTGGTAACGGCATAGGCGAGATGCCGTCGGGCAGAAAGGGCATCGATGGGGACCATGCCCGGGATGTGGTGCTTTGGGGGTAACTGACGTGTCGAAGCCCAGATTGGTGCCGGACGCCAAATCCGAGCTGGCGCTGGCCGCCCTGCGGCCGAGCGAGTACACCGCGGCGCTGATCCAGGTCTTGCAGGCGAGGGCCGCCGCGGTTCGCGGCGCCAAGGTGCTCGAGATCGGCTCGGGCAGCGGCGTCGTGCTGGCGGCGCTGGGCGAGATGGGCGCTGCCTCGCTGTGTGGCATCGACATCGAAGAGGATGCCGTCACCTCGGGCATGCTGCTGCTCGCAGAGCTGGGACACGGCGAGGCCGCCGAGCTCTATCTCGGCGACATGTGGCTGCCGGTCGCCGGGCGTCGTTTCGACTTTATCGTCGCCAACCTGCCTCACTTCCCCATGGAACGCAGCGACGTTCCCGGCCGGCTGCCGACCTGGAGCGCGGGCGGCGCCAATGGCCGGGCACTCCTCGACCCTTTCCTCGAAGGGCTGGAGGCGCATCTTGCCGCCGATGGGCGCGCCATCATCACCCACAACGCCTTCGTCGATGTCGACCGCTCGCGCGACATCGTGGCGAGGTTCGGCCTGGCGTGCCGCGTCACGCTGACCGCGCTGGTCTACATCCCCGACGACAAGCTCTCGCGCATGACCCCGGCGCTGCTCGCCGTCCAGGACGGCCGCACCATTCATCGCTACGGACCCTACGCCTTCGGCGAGGTGCATATCGTCGAGATCGCCAGGCAGGAGCCGGCGGCACAATGAGGGAAACGTCCCTCGCGACGGCGTCGCCAAGGGCGGGCGCCAAGCTCGGGCTGGCGCGGTTGTTGGTCATCGTTGCTTTCCTGGCCGGCCTTGCGGGTCTCGGCTCTTCCCCGGCACGCGCCGGAACGCCCGACGCCGCCCTCGCCGAGCTGCTCCAGCAGGCACGGGCCAAGGTCCCGGGCGAGTGCGCGCAGCCCAACGTCGACCGGCTGATCAAGATCCTGTGCGCCAGGAAGATCCGCATCGGCATCCGCGACTACTACCCGCTGTTCGCCGAACGAAAGGGCGACAAGCGCGAGGGCTACGAGGTGGACGTGGCGCTGGCGATCGGCCGCATGCTGGGGGTCGATGTCGATTTCGTTCGCGTCAACGCAGCGACCCGCATCGCCCTGCTGGCCGAGGACCGCATCGACCTCGCCATCGCCACGATGGGCCACAACACCCAGCGCGACGGTCAGGTACGCTTCATTCGCCCGCACTACTACCGCTCGGAGACGACCGTCGTCGGCCCGCGCGAGCTTCCCGTTGCCAGCATGCTCGACCTGCCGGGGCGCACCGTGTGCGTCACGGTCGGCAACGGCTCGAATGCCGAGCTGGTGTCGCAGGGCGCGCGCCTGATGCTGTTCGACGAGGCGGGCGTTCTGCCCGACCGTCTGAAGGACCAGACCTGCACCTTGGCTGCTCAGGACGACAGCTTCTTCGCCAAGTACTTCACCGACGACGACTTCAACGCCCGCTATTTCCAGAAGTTCGGCTTCGCCCAGGTGCCGTGGGGCATGGCCGTGGCGCGCCAGGGCAGCGCGCAGCTGGCGCGCGCGCTCGACCTGATCAGCCAGATCTTCCATCGCGACGGCCTGTTCATCGACATCGGCCGCCTGCACAGCATCCGGCTCGGGTTCCTGCGCGACCAGCAACAGGTCTGGCGCAAGCCCGAATGCAATACCGACACCGGCGCCATCGATCCCACTTGCGTCCTGCCGCCGCTCGACACGGTGCTGCAGCCGACCGGCTTCGCCGCCGACGTGACGAGCTTCGAACGCTGGGTCGACGAGAGCACCGGAATCGACGTCGCCCTGCCGATGCTGAAGACGGTGCCGGCCTGGTCGCTGTTCAAGGATGGCGTCGCCTATTCGCTGATCCTGATCGCCGGCGCGCTCGCCGCGACCCTGGTCTTCGCCCTGGCGCTGGGCGCTGCCATGGGGTCGCGCTCGATCGTGCTGCGCTGGCCGGCGCGGCTGCTGACGATGACGCTGCAATCCTCGCCCATCGTGCTCACCCTGGTGATCGCCGCCACCGTCGCTCACGGCCTCTTTGCGCTGTCGACCGAGACCGTGCTGGGCGCCGCCATCGCGGCGCTGGGCCTGGCCAACGGCAGCAATGCCGGTCAGGCGATCGGCGAAGCGATGTGGAGCCTGCGTGCCGAAGGCTTGAACGGTGGCCTGTTCGGCCGCGCGCTCAGCCGCGCGGCGACCCAGATCGTGGCCTTCCTGGTCAACGCCGCCAAGGGCACGCCGATCGCGAGCTTCATCGGCGCGCCGGAGCTGCTGAGCTCGCTCACCGACATCACCTCGTTCTCCAGCGGCCGGGTCACGACCTACACAATCCTGCTGATCTTCTATACCGCCGTGGTGATGGTGGTGGTCTGGCTGTGCGGCAGGCTCAAGCATGTCCTCGAGCGTGGGCGGGCGGCCGCATGAGCGCGCTGATCGAGCTCCTGTCGGGCGACTTCCTGCCGAGGTTCCTGGCCGGCATGGCGGTCAACTTCGAGATTGCCGCCATCGCGCTTGTCATGGGCCTGGCGCTCGGCCTGCTGCTGGCCGCGGGACGGTTGGCCGGCGGCGCGGCCGCGGCGATAACCGTCTCGATCATTGCGCTGATGCGGGCGGCGCCGACCTTCGTCGTCATGTTCTTCCTGCTGAACGCCATCCCGCGCGACGCCACCCTGCTCGGCGTGCCGTTCGCGCTGTCCGGCGTCATGACCGTCGCGCTGTCGCTGGTGCCCTATTCGGCGGCCTATGTTGCCGATGCCGGGGTCGACGGCGTCGGTCACCTGCGGACCGGCTCGACGCACGGCGCGCTGCTGTTCTTCCCCAATGTGACCCGGGCCTTCTTCG
This sequence comes from Pseudomonadota bacterium, assembly GCA_023386865.1. Classification (GTDB taxonomy): domain Bacteria; phylum Pseudomonadota; class Alphaproteobacteria; order Reyranellales; family Reyranellaceae; genus Reyranella. Next base: position 7,709 of record JAEWIV010000063.1, on the reverse strand, counting down.
TCATGGTGATGTCGTCGAGCGCCGGCGCCGCGATCGGCGTCACCGAGGGCATCACCGTCATCCTGCGCCAGGCTGAGCAGCTTTCCAGCTTCGACGACCGGCTGGTGCTGTTCGCCCTCGGCATCGTGCTGTTCGGCATTCCGCTGCAGGCCGGCTTCGCGCTGATGAGCCTGTTCCAGCGCCGCTTCGGCCGTTCGACGGTGGAGGAGGAAGCCAGCGCCTGAAGGTGGCGGCAACGCCGTCGGATGGGATAGGTTGGCGTTTGATCACATGGAGGTGTTGATGGCTTTTGGTCGATGGATCTGTGCCGCCTCGCTGATGGGCTGCCTGATGGCGCTTCCCGCTCATGCCCAGACCGCCAAGGCGGCGTTGAAGGACGCCCAGGGCAAGGACGTCGGTCAGGTCCAGTTGACCCAGACCCCGCACGGCGTTCTCCTGAAGATGACGCTCAAGGGAGCGCCGCCGGGCCAGCGCGCCTTCCATATCCACGCGGTCGGCAAGTGCGAGCCGCCGTTCACCAGCGCGGGGCCGCATTTCAATCCCGCCGGCCACAAGCACGGCATGGAAGCCAAGGAGGGCGCCCATGCCGGCGACATGCCCAACCTGCATATTCCGGCCAGCGGCGACCTGGTCATCGAGATTGCCAATCCGATGATCTCGCTGGTCAAGGGCCAGCCCAACTCGCTGTTCGATGCCGACGGCTCGGCCATCGTCATCCATGCCGGCGCCGACGACTACAAGACCGACCCCACCGGCAATGCCGGCGACAGGGTCGTCTGCGGCGTCGTCACCGAGTAGGCGGGCGCGAAGGGCGCGCGCCGGTCAGCCTTCTTCCTGGAAGGCTTCCTCGCGCGCCTTCTTGATGCTGGGCAGGGCCATCAGGATGAGCAGCAGGGCGGTGGTGATCAGGAGGCCGAGGCTGATCGGCCGCTCGATGAATACCATCGGATCGCCGCGCGACAGCAGCATGGCGCGCCGGAAGTACTCCTCCATCTGCGGACCCAGCACCAGTCCCAGCAGGAACGGTGCGCCCTCGCAGCCGAGGCGCACGAAGATGTAGCCCAGCACACCGAACATGGCGACCTGCATGACGTGGAAGGTCGAGTTCTGCAGGCTGTAGGCGCCGATGCAGCAGAACAGCAGGATCGCCGGGGCGAGGAAACGGTAGGGCACGGTGAGCAGCTTCACCCACATGCCGATCATCGGCAGGTTGATGACGACCAGCATCAGGTTGCCGATCCACATCGAGGCGATCATGCCCCAGAAGAGGTCGGGTTTCTTGGTCATGACCTCGGGACCGGGCTGGATGCCCTGGATGATCATGGCGCCGACCATCAGCGCCATCACCGCGTTCGACGGGATGCCGAGCGTCAGCATGGGGATGAACGAAGTCTGCGCTGCGGCGTTGTTTGCCGCCTCGGGGGCGGCGACGCCCTCCACCGCACCCTTGCCGAACTGGCCCGGGTTCTTCGAGATCTTCTTCTCGAGCGTATAGGACGAGAAGGCGCCCAGCGTCGGGCCACCGCCGGGCAGCACGCCCAGCATCGAGCCCAGGGTCGTGCCGCGCACCACGGCCGGCCAGGCGCGCCGGATTTCCTCGCGGGTCGGCCACAGCGAACCGACCTTGATGGCGCCGCCGCGCGTCAAATGTCGCTCGAGGTTGACCACGATCTCGGCGATGCCGAACAGGCCCATGGCGATGGGCGCGAAGTCGATTCCGTCCGACAGCTCAGGGATGTCGAAGGTGAAGCGCTGCGCGCCGGTGTTGACGTCGGTGCCGACCAGCCCGAACAGCAGGCCGAGGAACACCATGGCGATCGCCTTGATGACCGAGCCGCTGGCCAGCACGACGGCGGCGACGAGACCGAGCGCCATCAGCGAGCAATAGTCGGCCGGTCCGAACTTCTGCGCCATGCGCGTCAGCGGCTCGGCGAAGATGACGATGATGATGGTGCCGACCGTGCCGGCGAAGAACGAGCCGACGGCCGAGATCGACAGCGCCGCTCCGGCCCGCCCGTTGCGCGCCATCTGGTAGCCGTCGAGGCAGGTCACCACCGAGGAGGCTTCGCCCGGCAGGTTGACCAGGATCGAAGTCGTCGAGCCGCCGTACTGGGCGCCGTAGTAGATGCCGGCCAGCATGATCAGCGAGGCGGTCGGCGGCAGGTGGAAGGTGATCGGCAGCAGCATGGCGATGGTCGCCACCGGTCCGATGCCGGGCAGCACGCCGATCAGCGTGCCGACCATGCAGCCGAGCAGAGCGTAGAGGAGATTCTGGAAGGAGACGGCGACGCTCAGGCCGAGCGCGAGATTCTGCAGCAGGTCCATGTGCCTCCACCGTGCCCGAAAGCGGTCCCTCACACCAAGTGAAGTGACGCCGACGGCCTCCCGGCTCGACCCTAAACACCGCGCCTTACGCCAGCCTGACAACGCCGCGCGCCGCGGCTTGCCTGGCGGTTCCGCCGCCATTCATGGATGCCCAGCCGCCCTCATTGAGCGCGCTTGCGTGATCGCGGTAGAAAGGCGCGCTTCACTAGCTGTGAGATACTGCTTGAGTCCCATCGCCACCGCCGGCATCGCCTTCGTCCTCATCGTCGCCAGCACCTTTGTCGGCACGCTGGTGCGAAGCCGGATGCCCGAGCACCATCTGACGGGCGATTCCAAGGAAGTGATCCGGCTGGCGACCGCTTTGGTGGCGACCTTGACCGGCCTCGTCCTGGCGCTGATGTTCGCGGCCACCCGGACCTCCTTCGAGCACACCAGCGCCTCGGTCAGCCGCCTGGCGGTGAGCTTCACCGAGCTCGACGAGGTCCTGGAGGACTACGGGCCGGCCGCGCGGCCGATCCGGCAGCAGATCCGCACCGACCTGCAGCCCCTGATGGATTCTGTCTGGCAGGACGATGCCGACGCGGCGGGTCGCCCACGCATCAGCCGGCGGTCGCATGCCACCAGCGCCGCGGCGATGATCCGCGAATTGCAGCCTGCCAATCCGGGCCAGGCATCGCTGCAGGCGCGCGCCCTGCAGATCGCCCACGACATCTCCCAGACGCGCCTTGCGCTGCTGTCCCAACCGCCGGATTCGGTATCGACGCCGTTCATCGTCGTGCTGGTGCTGTGGTTGATGTTCATCTTCACGACTTTCGCCATGTCGTCCAAGCCCAACGCGACGCTGACCGTGGTGCTGTGTGTCTGTATCCTCTCGGCAGCGGGAGCGCTCTATCTGATCCTCGAGCTCGGCCTGCCGTTCGGCGGCCTCATGCAGGTATCCAATGGCAGCCTGCGCGAGGCGCTGGCGCCGCTGTGAAAACGCGCGAGGAGGAGATGACGGCATGACGACAGAGGGCAATGTCGAGGTTCGCGACCCGAGGTTTTCCTCGGTCGTCGGTGGGTCGGCGGCAGCGGAGAAGCTGGCCGGCGGCTTCCTGTTCACCGAGGGGCCGCTGTGGCATGGCCGCGAGCGCTACCTGCTGTTCAGCGACATGCCGGGCGATCACATGCGCAAGTGGACGGCGGCCGAGGGCGTCACGACCTTCCGCAAGCCCTGTGCGCAGTCCAACGGTCTCACCTGGGATCGCCAGGGGCGCCTGGTCGTCTGCCAGCACGCCACCAGCACGCTGACGCGCACCGAGGCCGGCGGGACGAGCACCATCCTCGCCAGTCATCACCAGGGCAAGGAGCTCAACAGCCCCAACGACGTCGTCGTGAAGTCGGACGGCGCCATCTATTTCACCGATCCGACCTATGGCCGCCTCGAGTACTACGGCAACCCGCGGCCGACGCAGCTCGATTTCCGCGGCGTCTGGCGGGTCGGCGCCGATCCGAAGGCGCCGGTGCTCCTGGCCGACGATTTCGGCCAGCCCAACGGGCTCTGCTTCTCGCTCGACGAACGGCACCTGTTCGTCAACGACACAGAGCGCAAGCACATCCGTCGCTTCGACGTGACGGCCGACGGCGCGCTCGCCAACGGCCGCGTCTGGGCGGAGACGACGGGCCCGGGAAAGGGCGCACCCGACGGCATGAAGATCGACAGCGCCGGCAACATCTATTGCTGCGGTCCCGGCGGCATCCATGTCTTCGCTCCGGACGCCGCCTGTCTCGGCGTCATCCGGCTGCCGGAAGGGGTGGCAAATTTCTGCTTCGGCGACGACGATCTGAAGAGTCTTTACGTGACAGCCTCGACGTCGCTCTATCGCCTCCGTGTCGCCACGCCCGGCACGGCGCAATGGCCCTCGGCGAACTGAGCGGCGCCCGAAAGAGCGTCACAGGGCCAGGCGGCGCGAGATGCCGATGGCCTCGAGGAAGGCCTCGTCGTGGCTGACCACGAGCAACGCGCCGTCATAGGCGCGCAGCCCGGCCTCGACCGCCGCGATCGACTCGAGGTCGAGATTGTTGGTCGGCTCGTCGACGATCAGGAGCTGCGGCGGCGCGGCGCCGAGGACGCAGGCGAGCCCCGCGCGCAACAATTGGCCGCCGCTCAGGCTCGCGACCGACTGCAGCGCGGCGTCGGCCCGGAACATGAAACGGGCGAGGCTGGCGCGACAGGCATTCTCGTCAGCGCGTGGATTGAGTCGCCGAAAATTGTCGCGGATCGATGCCGAGGGATCGAGCAGGCTGACCTGCTGGTCGAGCATGGCGACGTCGGTCATCAGGCGCACCGTTCCCGTCCATGGCGACAGCCGCCCGGTGATGAGCGCAAGCAGAGTCGTCTTGCCCGAGCCGTTCGCGCCGGTGACGGCAATGCGCTCGGGGCCGGTGATGGCGAAGGAGAGATCGCGGATCACCGGTCGATCGGCGTGGCCGACGCTCGCCGCGTCGAGCCGGAGCACCGGCTTTGCCGCCGGCAGTCCCGTCGCCGGAACGGCGACCGTCAGCGGTTGCAGCACCTCGATGCGCTTGCGGGCGGCCGCGGCATCGTCGATGGCCTGCTCGCGCTGGCGTTCGGCCAGCCGGGCATTCCTGCCGCCGGTTGCCTCGCTGCGGTTGCGCAACGCGTCGAGCTGGATGCGCGGGATGTCGCCTTTCGCACGCTTGCGCTGGCCGCCGCGATCCTTGCGGGCCTTGCGCTCGGCGGTCGTTTGCGCGCGTTCGGCGACCTCGGCCACGCGCCGCCCGGCGTCGGCGAGGTCGTGCCTTGCTGCCGCGAGCTCGAGCGCCTTGCGTTCGCGGTAGTGGCTGAAGTTGCCGCCGTAGCGCATGGCGCCGAGGCTGGTCAGCTCGACGATCGTGTCCATCGTCTCCAGCAGCTCGCGGTCGTGGCTGACCACCACCGCGCCGCCGCGCCAGCCGGCGAGAAGATCGATTACCGCCCGCTGCCCGTCGCGGTCGAGATTGTTGGTCGGCTCGTCGAGCAGGATGAAGTCCGGCTCGCCGAAGACGAGCGCGGCGAGGGCCAGCCGCGTGCGCTGTCCGCCCGACAGCGTCGACAGCCGCGTCGACGGTCCGGCGGCGAGGCCGAGCCGATCGAGCGCGGCGGCCATGCGGGTTTCCAGCGTCCAGTCGGCGTGGGCGACTTCGTCGGCGGTGGCTTCGCCGTTCTCGGCGCGTCGCAGAAGGCCGAGCGCTGCGGTCGCGCCGAACAGGTCGGCGACGGTCTCGTCCGAGGCGATCCGCACCGCCTGACGCAACACGCCCAGCGTTCCCGTGATCGAGACCTCGCCCGATTGCAGAGACAGGTCGCCCGCGATGAGCCTGAGCAGAGTGCTCTTGCCCACGCCGTTGCGTCCGACGAGGCCGGTGCGCTCGCCGCCGAAGCTCAGGTCGAGATCGGAGAGGACAGGCCGGCCGTCAGGCGTCGACCAGGCGAGGCGAGAGACAGTGATTGAAGCAGGCATGAAGACGGATTTCCCCGAGAGCAAGGTGTTGGTTTGCTGTCAGGTTGAAATCCATCGCTGCACATCCTGTTGGCTTTGGAGCGGGCGTGAACGTAGGCTCGCGGGCCGCCATATGCAAGGCGAGCGAGGGAGAAAACGCCGATGGCCAAGGCTTTGCGTCTGGGCGTCGCCTACGATTTCCGCAATCCGCCCGAATCGGGCCTGAGCCACCCGGCGCTCTATGCCGCGATCATGGAGCAGGTGGTATGGCTCGACGGGCTGGGACTCGACCTCGTGTGGTTCACCGAGCATCACTTCGTCGACGACGGCTATCTGCCGTCGTGGATTCCAGTCGCCGCGGCCATGGCGGCGCGAACCAAGCGCGTGCGCTTTTCCTGCGACGTCTGCCTGTTGCCGTTCAACCATCCGCTGCGGCTGGCCGAGGATCTCGCGGTGCTCGACAATATCAGCGGCGGACGCGTGGAGATCGGCGTCGGCATGGGCTATGCGCCGCACGAGTTCAAGGGCTTCGGCCTGCCGGTGTCGCGCCGCGTGTCGCTGACCGACGAGGGGCTCGACGTGCTGAAGCTCGCCTTCACCGGCGAGACGTTCAGCTACGCGGGCAAACGCTACGAATTCTCGGATGTGAAGATCACGCCGGGCTACGTCCAGCAGGGCGGGCCGCCTTTGTGGGTCGCGGCGATGTCGGAGGCGGGCGCGCTGCGCGCGGCGCGGGTCGGCGCCAACCTGCTGCCGCAGGGCCCGCGCCGGCAGTCGCTCGATCCCTGGCTGGCGAAGCTCAAGGCCGAGAGCCGCGATCCCGCCAGTCACCGCATCGGCATCATCAAATCCTGCCTGGTGACCGACGATCGCGAACGCGACTGGGGCAAGGTCCGCGTCGCCGAGCGGCGGCGCATGGAGATCTACAATCGCTTTCGCGAGCAGTCCGGCGGGCACGGAGGCGTGCAGGGCATCGCCGAAGCCGATCGCATTCCGCAGACCTGGGTGGTGGGCGATGTCGAGCACTGTGTGCGCGAGCTCGCCGCCTTCATCCGCGAATACGGGCTCACCGACATCGTCACCTGGGCGGTGCCGCCGGGGCTCACGCCCGACGACACCAATGCCAGTCTCGAACGCTTCGCGCGCGATGTTGCTCCGAGGCTGCGCGCGATGTTCAGCGGCGCCTGAGTCACGCCGTCTGGGGCGTTGCTCGCTGTTGCGACGGGAAGGGCGGGAACAGCAGCGCGATCGCCATGGCCCCCAGGCCGATGCCGAACGAGGCGATGTAGAGCCAGCCGTAGCTGCCGGTGGTGTCGTAGATCCAGCCGCCGACCGCGGGCCCGAGCGCCATGCCGAGGCTCGAGAAGATGGTCGAGGCGCCGAGCACCGTGCCCATGATGCCCATCGGGAAATACTCGCGGGCGATCACGGCATAGAGCGGCATGATCCCGCCGTAGATCAGGCCGAACACGGCGGCCACGGCATAGAACTCGCCGAGCTGGCGCACGAAGAAGTAGGCGCCGGCGCCCAACGCCTGGGCGAACAGGCCGATCACCAGCACGCGCTTGGCGCCGAAGCGGTCGCCGGCCAGGCCGAACAGCACGCGACCGCCCAGTCCCGCGAGACCTTCGACGCTGTAGATGGTGACCGCCGCCATCACCGGCAGGCCGCAGGCGACGGCGTAGCTCACCGTGTGGAAGATCGGTCCCGAATGCGTGGCGCAGCAGCAGAAGTAGGTGAGCGACAGCACCCAGAATTGCGGCGAGCGCAGCGCCTGGCCGGCGGTCATGCCGGGATCGGCGGCGCCCATCGTCATGCCCGGTGCAGCGGCCACGCGCTCGCGTGCGTCGATCACCTCGGGCGCGCGGCGCACCAGGAAGGCGGTTGGAACGAGGAAGACCC
>JAEWIV010000045.1 GCA_023386865.1 Pseudomonadota bacterium | reverse complement strand
GGCTCGGCCCTGCCGAGCCAGCGCACGCTCGACGCCACGGTCAATCATCTCAAGCTCGAGGCGGAGATTGGCGGCTACGAAGCCGCTGCCCAAGCGCATGACGAGCTGGAAGGCTTCTATCCGGCCGTCGCCCGGCTGGTCGGCGCCGACCCCGACGAGATCGCCTTCGTCGAGAACGCCACCCGCGCCTGGGATCTCGCCTTCTACTCCCTCGACTTCAAGCCCGGCGATCGCATCCTGACCTGCGTCAGCGAGTATTCGTCGAACTACATCTCCTATCTGCAGGTCGCGAAGAAAACCGGTGCGGAGATCGTCGTGGTGCCCGACGACAACTACGGCCAGATCGATCTCGGTGCGCTGGAACGATCGATCGACCAGCGCACCAAGCTGGTATCGATCTCGCATGTGCCCACCCAGGGCGGCCTGGTGCAGCCGGCCGAGGCCGTCGGCAAGATCGCCAACGACGCCGGCGTGCTCTACCTGCTCGATGCCTGCCAGTCGGTCGGCCAGTTGCCGGTCGATGTCCGCAAGGTCGGATGCGACTTCCTGTCGGTGACGGGACGCAAGTACATGCGCGGCCCGCGCGGCACGGGCTTTCTCTATGCCAAGCGCGCCACGACGGGCCATATCGAGCCGATCCTGCTCGACAACCACGCCGCCAAGTGGACCGACGACAATGCCTACAGCGTGCGCACCGACGCGCGGCGCTTCGAGAACTGGGAGCGCTACTTCGCCGGCGTCATCGGCCTGAAAGTCGCCGCCGACCAGATCGACGAGCTCGGCATCGAGCCGATCTGGACGCGCTTGCGCGAGCTGGCCGACGGCCTGCGAACGCGGCTTTCGGCCGTGAAGGGCGTCACCTTGACCGATCTCGGCAAGGTCAAGGGGGCGATCGTGACCTTCGCCGTGGCCGGCCAGGACCACGACGAGCTCAAGGCCAAGCTGCGCCAGCAGGCGATCAACGTCACCGTCTCGACCCAGTTCTCCTCGCGCCTCGACCTCAGGGGTCGCGGCCTGCAGAACGTCATGCGTGCCTCGGTGCACGTCTACAACACGGAGAGCGAGCTCGATCGTTTCGTCGCCGCCCTCGACGCGACGCTCCAGGGATGAGTTGTCCGGCTGGAATCGACGCGTCCCGCTAAGGACTATTCAGCCGCCTGCACGCCCGTCCCGATCGGGCAGCTCACCCCGGTGCCGCCCAAGCCGCAATAGCCGCCGGGGTTCTTGGCGAGATACTGCTGGTGATAGTCCTCGGCGTAGTAAAAGGTCGGCGCGTCCAGGATCTCGGTGGTGATGGCGCCGTAGCGCTTCCTCGCGAGCTCGCGCTGGAAGACGTCGCGCGACGCCTCGGCCTTGGCCTTCTGGTCGGCCGAGAACGCGTAGATGCCCGAACGGTACTGCGTGCCGACATCGTTGCCCTGGCGCATGCCCTGGGTCGGGTCATGGTTCTCCCAGAACACCTTCAGCATCGCATCGTACGACGTCTTCCTCGGATCGAACCACACCATCACCACCTCGTTGTGGCCGGTATAGCCCGAGCAGACTTCCTCGTAGGTCGGATGGGGCGTGAAGCCGGCGGCATAGCCGACGGCCGTCGCGTGGACGCCCGGCGCCTCCCAGAACATGCGCTCCGCTCCCCAGAAGCAGCCCATGCCGACCATCGCCATCTCCAGGCCGGCCGGAAACGGCGGCTGGATGCGGTTGCCATTGACGAAGTGCGTGGCGGGCACGGGAAAGGCGGCCGCGGAGCGTCCCGGCAAGGCCCGGTCGGCGGTCGGCATTTCGGCTTTCTTGCGCAGAATCTGCCACATGGCGCGGCTCCCCTTGCTTTGGCCCTGCGCAATATGGCCATACAATGCCGCCGAATCGAGGGGAGACCGCTGGATGCCCGTGTTTTTCGTCTGCGCAGGGTTGCTCGGGCTGCTTGCCGTTTCCCTGACGGTGAGCGTCGGCCGCCTGCGCATGCAGAAGAAGATCTACCTCGGTGACGGCGGCGATCCCGACATGCTTGTGGCGATCCGCGCACACGGCAACTTCATGGAGTACGTGCCGCTCTGCCTCGTGCTGATCTACGTCGCCAGCGACTTCTTTGGCTATTGGCCGGTCGCGATCATGTCCCTGGTCCTGCTGCTGTCGCGCGCGCTGCATGCCGGAGGCCTGCTGGGCTTCGTTCCGCTCGGCCGCCCGATCGGAGCGGGCGGCACCACGGTCGTTCTCGCGGTCGCCTCGGCGATGTGCGTCTATGCGGGCTTCACCCTGAAGCAGTACTGACCAGCCGGACGCGCAAGGCGATGGGCGAGCCGGTCACCGTTCCGCTCTGGCTGTTCGCCGCGATCGCCCTCTTCGCCGCCTGGTCGCTGCTCGACCGGCTGTTGATCCCGAGCGGCCGCTGGTTCCTGCGCCGCCGCCTCAACCGGCTGATCGACCGGGTCAACCAGCGGCTGGCGGTCGAGATAAAGCCGTTTCAGCTCACCAAGCGGCAGGTGTTGATCGATCGCCTGGTCTACGACCCGCAGGTGGTCGCCGCTGCCAACGACCATGCCCGCGCCAACAACCTGCCGCGCGAGGTGGCGATGGCCGAGGTCCGCCGTTATGCGCGTGAGATCGTGCCGACGTTCAACGCCTACATCTACTTCAGGCTGGGCTACTCGATCGCCCGAACCGTCGCCCGCTTCCTCTATCGCGTGCGGCTGGGCTTCGCCGACGAACGCACCTTGGCGGGCGTGTCGCCCGGGACCACGGTCGTGTTCGTCATGAACCACCGCAGCAACATGGACTACGTGCTGGTGGCCTTCCTGGCGGCCGAGCGCACGGCGCTGAGCTACGCCGTCGGCGAATGGGCGCGCATCTGGCCGCTGCAGCAGCTCATCCGCTCGATGGGCGCCTACTTCGTGCGCCGCAACTCCAACAACCCGATCTATCGCCGCGTGCTGGAGCGCTATGTGCACATGGCGACCGAGGCCGGCGTTGCCCAGGCGATGTACCCAGAGGGCGGCCTGTCGCGCGACGGCCGGCTGCGCGAGCCCAGGCTCGGGCTGTTCGACTACATGCTGAAATCGTTCGATCCCAAGGGCGGCCACGACATCGTCTTCGTGCCGGTGGCATTGAACTACGACCGCGTGCTCGAGGACCGCACCTTGCTGCGCTCGCTCGACAGGGAGCTGCCGCGACGCAGCGCGCTCTTCGCCGCGCGCACCGCGCTCGGCTTCTGGCTCGGCCAGCTCGGCCTTATGCTGCGCGGCCGCTGGTACCGCTTCGGCTATGCCTGCGTGAATTTCGGCGGGCTGATCTCCGCCCGCGACTGGCTCGCCCGCAATGCCGCGGCGTCGGCCGGCGACTTGCGCCACCTCGACAAGGACCAGCGCTTCGAAATCATCGGCCGGCTGGCCGGGGATGTGATGGCCGACATCGCCCGCCTGGTGCCGGTGCTGCCGGTCTCGCTGATCGCCACCGTGCTGCTGGAGGCGGGTGAGCCGCTGGACGAGCTGGAGCTGAAGGTGCGCGCCGCCGACCTGATGGCCCATTTCGAGGGTCGCGGCGCCAAGCTCTACCTGCCGCGCGGCGACAGGGACTATGCCTTCGACGTCGGGCTGCGCATGCTGGAGCTGCGCCATCTGGTCGAGGAGCCGGAAGCGGGCCTGTTCGCGGCGGTCGCAACCGAGCGGCCCGTTCTCGCTTACTATGCCAACGCCATCGCCCATCTGCGCTGACGAATGACCCCATTTTCCCTGCCGCGTACGCTCTGGAACATCGCCTATTCGGTCGGCCTGGGGTTCTTCACCAACCGGCTGTCGACGTCGGCCGCGGCCATGGCCTTCTACACCATGTTCGCGATCGGCCCGATCATGATCTTCAGCATCGCCATCGCCGAGCCGATCGTCGGGCGGCTGATGGCGCAGGAAGCGGTGTTCGAGGTGCTCGGCACGGTGCTGCAGCCGGACCAGCTTCAGGGCATCAAGCGCTATGCCTCGCAGGAGCTGTTCAGGGGCGGCGGCAGCGCCGCCATCATCGGTGCGCTCGTGCTGGTCTATACGGGCAGCCGCGTCTTCGTCGAGCTCGACGACAGCATCAACGCCATCTGGAGCACGCCCGCCATCCATGTGCTGCACCCGGTGAGCCCCTTCCAGCCGGTGCTGGCGACGCTGCAGTCGCGGTTGCTGGCACTGGCGATGATGGTGATCCTCGGTCTGCTGCTGATCGCGGTCATCCTGGCCAGCGTGCTCACCTCCGCCTATGCCGGCGTGCTCGAGAAGTTTCCGGTGCTCGGCGTGTGGATCGGGCCGGCCATCTCCGTGTTCATGCACTACGGCCTGCTGTCGGGCTTCTTCACCCTGATCTACAGGTGGCTGCCGAGCGGCAGCGTGCGGTGGCGCTATGCGCTGATCGGCGGCGCCGTGAACGCGCTGCTGTTCGCCGCGGGCAACCGCGCGCTGGTCTACTACTTCGAGGTGACGCAGCTCACCTCGGCGTTCGGCGCGACGGCGGGCTTCGCCGCGATAATGGTATGGATGTACTGGACATCGCTCACCATCCTGCTCGGCGCCCAGATCGGCCGCTCGACACGCGACGTGCTGATCCAGGACCGCCGCCGCGAGATGGTGGAGGGGGATCTTTAGAGTTCTGGTCTCTTCTGCACGGTGCGCGCGCTTCAGAACATCGTCGCCAGCACCCGGTCCGGCGGCTTGTGGCCGTCGGCGAAGGTCTTGATGTTGATCAGCACCTTCTCGCCCATGTCGATGCGGCCTTCCAACGTCGCCGAGCCCATGTGCGGCAGCAGCACGACCCGTTCGAGCTCGAGCAGCTTGGGATTGATCTGCGGCTCGTGCTCGTAGACGTCGAGGCCGGCGCCGGCGAGCTCGCCCGCCTTCAGCATGCGCACCAGCGCGTTCTCGTCGATCACCTCGCCGCGCGCGGTGTTGACGATGATGGCGGTGTGCTTCATCAGCTTCAGCCGACGCGCCGACAGCAGATGGAAGGTCGCGGGCGTGTGCGGGCAGTTGATCGACACGATGTCCATGCGCGCCAGCATCTGGTCGAGGCTTTCCCAGTAGGTCGCCTCGAGCTCGCGCTCGATCTCGGGATGGACGCGCTTGCGGTTGTGATAGTGGATGGCAAGCCCGAAGCCACGCGCGCGCCGCGCCACGGCCTGGCCGATGCGGCCCATGCCGACGATGCCCATGCGCTTGCCGAGCAGGCGCGCGCCCAGCATCGCCGTCGGGCTCCAGCCCGTCCATTGGCTGGCGCGCACGATGCGCTCGCCTTCGCCCATGCGCCGCGCCGTCGCCAGGACCAGCGCCATGGTCATGTCGGCGGTGTCCTCGGTCAGCACGCCCGGGGTGTTGGTGACCGTGATGCCGCGCTGGCGGGCGGTGTCCAGGTCGATGTGATCGACGCCGGTGCCGAAAGACGCGATCAGCTTCAGGCGCGGGCCGGCCTGCGACAGGACGCGGCTGTCGATGCGGTCGGTCACGGTGGGCACCAGGACGTCGGCCGTCTTGGCCGCCTCGACGAGCTGGGCGGCGGTCAGCGGCTTGTCCTCGGCATTGAGCCGGGTGTCGAACAGCTCCATCAGCCGGGTCTCGATCGCGTCCGGCAACTTCCGGGTAACGATCACCAGCGGCTTTTTCTTGGAACTTGTCGGCATGTAAAATGGACCGGCTGCGTGTCAGGGGTTGAGCCCGATTAGCAATACAAAGCGCGCCTTGTCCAGCCATGGGCCGCATCCCGCCTTGCGGCCGAAAACCACGTTCTTTCAAGTGGTTGTCGATCATAATGAAGATTTGAGGTATATAGCGGTCGATGGGAATCCGATCGTCGGTCCGGCTTTGGGCAAGCTTCGTCGCCTTGGCGACCGTCGGCCTGCCTGTCGCCGCCGCCCCTCAGGCCGGGGACAAGTCGGCCGCGGCCCAGCAGAGGAAGGGATCGGGCCTGCCGATTCCCCGGTTCGCCTCCCTTCGATCGGACGAGGTCAATGTCCGCACCGGCCCCGGCTCGCGCTATCCGGTCGACTGGGTCTTCAAGCGCAAGAGCATGCCGGTCGAGATCGTCGCCGAATTCGAGAACTGGCGGAAAATCCGCGATTGGCAGGGGGCGAGCGGCTGGGTCCATCAGAGCCTGCTGAGCGGCAAGCGCTCCTTCATCGTCCCGAGCAAGCCCGCCGCCGTGCACAAGACGCCTGCCGCCTCGGCCGAGGTGGTGGCCAAGCTGGAGCCCGAGGTGGTGGGCGAAATCCGCTCCTGCGCCGGTGACTGGTGCCGCGTCAGAACGGCCGGCGTCAGTGGCTGGATCGAACGCACCGGCATGTGGGGCGTCTATAAGTCCGAGCCAATAAACTAGCTCGCCTGGCAAGCGGAACGTAGAACGGGGTCACCGTGGCCCACGCAGTAAGCCTCTCCTACGCGCGCTCCGACCACATGTCGCCCGTCGCCGTGGCAATGACGACGACGCTGCATTTGGCCGTGGCGGCGGCGCTCTACTGGGTCTCCCCGCTGCGCTATGTCGACACGACGCCCGACGTTGTCGCCGTCACCATGGAAGCCGAGCTGCCGCGGCCGCCGGCCGAGACGCCGCAGCCGCAGCCTACCCC
>JAEWIV010000037.1 GCA_023386865.1 Pseudomonadota bacterium | reverse complement strand
TGCGGCAGTGGCTGGAACAGCGCGGCACCAAGCCGGTTGTGCCGAACAGGTCGAACCGAAAGCAGCCCTTCAGCTTCGACAGAAAATCCTACAAGCAACGACACCGCATCGAGAACGCTTTCGGCCGTCTCAAGGACTTCCGCCGCATCTTCACTCGTTACGACAGGTTAGCTCGAAACTTCCTCGCCTCGGTCTGCCTCGTGGCTGCTATCGTATGGTGGATTTAATGAGTCTCGACCCTAATAAACCCTCCCGTTCCAAGGGCGGCTGACCCGAGGCCGAGCTGCCGATCACCACAGCCGCAGGCGCAACATGTTGAGGCCGATGCGGCTCAATCGGCCGGTATTTTGGTAAGCTCTCGCTCCTGCCTTCCCCGTCGAGAACGAAAGAGTACCGTGCGCGATGTGACATCGGCGCCTTGGCGGCCTTTACGGCTTGCCGCTGGTGCGTCAGCGGTCTCTGAACAACCTGCGGCTAGTTCAGCGCGCCGCGCAGCTGCCGGCGGCGGGCAGCGATTGCCGTGCCGTCCTCCTTGGAGAGGGCAATGAATTCCATTAGGGTCGGCCATTCACCAGCCATTATGCGTGCGACTGCGTCCATCGCGAGCAATCGGCATCGTCCCAGGGAACCCAATGGCTCTCGTCAAAAAGTCCAAGCTGATCGTCGGAACTGTCCCGCCGGCACCTGAAGCGCCGAGTCGCCCTCCGGCTCGGCCGTCGGCCCGCAATGGCCAGCAGAATGGCGCGACCCGTCGGGCGTCCGCCCGTCCTCAGGACAAGGTCTCCGAGCGCCTTGCCGCAGCCACCGAGGAGCTGGCCAGCGGCTTGGCCGAAGCGGCGGCCGCGGCGGAAGAACTTCGCCGCGCCATGGAACAGATCGCGAGCGGCGCCAGCGAGGCCGCCGGCGCCTCGCAGGAGCAGCTGGCATCCATCAAGCAAGCCGTGGCCAACCTCGGGACGGCGCGCAGCCAAGCCGAGGCCACACGCCGCCGCACGGAAGCGGTCGAGATGGTGCTTGCCGAGACCGCGGTGCAGATCGGCACGTCGGTCCGCGCCATCGAGCGCAACGGCGCCCGTCAAAGCGCGTCTGTCGAGCTTATCCGTGAGCTCGAGCGGCGGGCCCAGGACATCGGCGACATCACTGGCGCGGTCAGCCGCATCTCCGACCAGACCAATCTCCTGGCCCTGAACGCCGCAATCGAAGCGGCGCGCGCCGGCAATCACGGTCGTGGCTTCGCGGTCGTCGCCGATGAAGTGCGCGCGCTCGCCGAGACTTCCGAGAAGAGCTCGCAAGAGGTGCAGAAGCTCGCCACGGGAATCCAGGCGGACGTGCGAAAAGTCGCCGCCGACCTGCAGCACGCAGCCGAAGTGGCGGTGAACGAAGCGAAGGCCGGCGTCGCCGCCGTCGCGGTCCTGGACGGCCTGCGCGCCGACATGCAGAAGATCGCCGACGGCAGTCAGCAGATGCTGACCGACGCTCTGGAGGCCGACCGTGCCGCGGCTGAGGCGGAAAAAGGCGCAACCCAGGTGGCGAGCGCTGCGGAAGAGCAATCGTCGGCTGCCGTCGAGGCGCAGGCCGCGGTGCAGGAGCAGGCCAAGTCGCTTGAACAGGGTCAGACGGCCGCGCAGGAGCTGGCGCGGATCGCGGAGGCCGCCCGCACCGGTCGCGTCGACCTCGCCTCGGCCGAGCAGATCAGCGCGCCCGCCGCGGAGCTGTCGGCCACAATCCAGGAACTGTCGGGCGCCTCGCAACAGATCATGACGGCGCTCGGCCAGATCAACCGCGGAACCCAGCAGCAGGCCGCCGCCACGCAGCAGACTTCGGCTGCCCTGAGCCATATCGAGAGGAGCGCCAGGCGGGCGCAGGAGAACGCCGTCGAGGCAAACGGGCGCGTCGCCAAGATGGCAGACGATCTCCAGCGGAGCGGCGGCACGGTCGAAAAACTGGTGGCCGGCGTCTCGACCGGCCTCGACAGCACGCGCGCCAGCTTGCAGACGATCGCGCGCCTGGAAGCGACCGGCCGCAACATCGACAAGATCGTGTCCGGCATCGCGCTGGTCGTGGTCCAGACCACCATGCTGGCGGTCAGCGGCTCGGTCGAAGCCGCTCGCGCCGGCGAAGCCGGCCGCGGCTTTGCGGTGGTGTCCAACGACATCCGCAGCCTCGCCCGCGAAGCTTCCGACAGCGCCGACCGGATCAAGGAAACGGTCGGCGCCATCCTGGAGCAGATCGCTTCACTGCGCCGCGACCTCGAGCAGATCGTCGATTCCGCCGGCGTCGAGGTCCAGAACAACCGGTCGGTTATCAGCGCGCTCGACACCGTGCAGCGCGACGTCAACGCGTTGCGCGCCTCCAACGACGCCATCCTGCAGAACGCCGAGCAGATCCTGTCGGCTGCCGTCGAGACGGCGACCGGTGCGCGCCAGATCGCGGCTGCGGCCGAGGAGGCGAGCAATGCTGCCAGGCAGGCCTCCACGGCGGCGGCCGAGCAGGCCAGCGGTGCCGAGGACCTCGCCGCCGCCATCGAGGAGATCGCTTCCCTCGCCGACACGCTCAAGCAGCAGAATGGCTGAGCGCTTCCTGACGTTTCGCGTCGGCGGCGAGCGCTACGCCCTACCGGCGAATCTGGTCGCGGAGGTCATCCGCCTGGCCGCCATGGCGCGCGTGCCGCAGGCTCCTAAGGGGCTGCTCGGACTGGCCAACCTGCGCGGCAGCGTCCTGCCCGTCGCCAGCGTGCGCGGCCTGGTGGGCGCCGACGAAACGCCCGAGGCCACGACGCGGGCGATCGTCCTCGACGGCGTGGCGCCGGTGGCGCTAGCCGTCGACGCCGTCGAGGCGCTGGTGGCCGTGGAGACCGAGCAAATCGAGACGCGACAAGCCGAGCTGGCGACGCGGCCGGGCGAGCGGCTCAAAGGCGCCTTTGCCGCCGACGGCAAGAACGGGATCGCCAAGATCCTTGATATCGAAGGGCTGATCGGTGCCGCTTTCGTGGCCGAGGCCCGACCGCGGCCGCGACGCGCGCTGACAGTCACTCCTTCCGGTGCCGCCGTGCGGGAAGGAGAGAGGGACGAAAAGGCTGGCGGCGACGACCGGCAGATGCTGGTGAGCTTCGACGTCGCCGGCCAGGAATACGCCCTCACGCTCGACGCCGTTCAGGAAATCGTCGATACGCCGGAGGCGGTGGCGGCAATGCCGGCCAGCGAGGCGGTGGTCCTGGGCGTGACGCCGTTTCGCGACACCCTGCTGCCCCTGCTGTCGCTGCGCGGCCTGCTCGGTTTCGCCTTCCAAGCGGAGCGCACTGATCGCGAGAAGATCGTCGTCGCCAGGGTCGGCGGCGTGCTGGTCGGCCTGGTGGCCGACCGCATGCGAAGCATCTTTTCGGCCGATGCTGAACTGATCGAGAAGATCCCGCCGGTGCTGTCGGCCCGCGCCGGCGGCGAAGCCAAGATTTCGGCGATCTATCGCGGCGAGAACGGACGACGGCTGGTGTCGGTTCTGGCGCCGGAGCAACTGTTCCGGGAGGACGTCATGCAGCGGCTGAAGGCGAGCGGCGGCGCGACCAGCGAGGGCGACTGCGAAGCGGCCGCCAGCCAGCGCGAGGAGCGCCAGTTCCTGGTGTTCCGGCTGGGCGACGACGAGTTCGGCCTGCCGATCGAGGCCGTCGACGAGGTGGCCCGAGTCCCCGACCGGATCACGCGGCTTCCGCGAACCCCGAAGTTCCTGGAAGGCGTGGTCAATCTGCGGGGAGAGGTGCTGCCGGTGGTCGATCAGCGGCGGCGCTTCGACATGCCGGCGCTGGACGCTCGCTCCCAGCGTCGCCTGGTCGTCGTCAGGACCGAGCGCCACAAGGCGGGGCTCATCGTCGATTCGGTGTCCGAGGTGCTGCGCTGCCCGGCCGACGGGATCGAACCGGCGCCCAACCTCAGCAACGAGACCGTCAAGTTGGTCCATGGCGTGATCAATCTCGAGCAGGCGGGCCGCATCGTCCTGCTGCTCGATCCTGCCGAGCTGCTGACGCGCGCCGAGCGTGGCCTGCTCGACACGTTCCGGGCCAAGGCGGAGCGCGCGGTCTTGTGACCAAGGTCCTGGTCGTCGACGATTCAGCCCTCATGCGCAAGCTGCTGGGCCGCATCTTCTCCAAGGAAGCCGATTTCGAGGTGCAGTTTGCACACAACGGGCTGCAAGCGCTCGGGCTGGTGGCTGCCTTCAGGCCGGATGTGGTGACGCTCGACATCCACATGCCGCAGATGGATGGCCTGGCCTGTCTCGACCGCATCATGATCGAACACCCCTGCCCGGTCGTGATGGTGTCCTCGCTGACCGGCGAAGGCGCCGAGGCCACGCTGCAGGCCTTGCGCCTGGGAGCGATCGACTTCGTCGCCAAGCCCCAAGGCGCGATCTCATTGCACATCGACGAGTTGACCGACGAACTGATCACCAAGGTGCGCGCGGCCTCGACTGCGCGGATAAGGTCGAGCGCCCGGCTCAAGGAGCGCGTCAGGCACCGCATCGGCCGGGACGCGCCGGGAATTCGCCCGAAAGAGGGGCGCCCGGGAGAGCGCCGCCGGGAGCCCGGTCGCCGCGACAGTCCGGAGCCGCGGCGTGCCGTCGGTGAAGGTTTGGTGCTGGTCGGCACCTCGACCGGCGGGCCGCCGGCACTGGAAGCGCTGCTGACGGCCTTGCCTGCCGATTTTCGCTGGCCGATTGTTGTCGCACAGCACATGCCGGCGACCTTCACCGGCGCCCTCGCCCGGCGCCTGGACGGCGTGTCGGCGCTCAGCGTCGTCGAGGTCGTGCGCACGCTGCCGGTCCAGCCTGGTTGCGTCTATATCGGCAAGGGCGACGCCGACGTCGTCGTCGACCAGCGCGCATCGGGCCTCGTCGTCGTGCCGCTCCGCTCACAAGCCGACTACCCGTGGCATCCAAGCACCGACAGACTCGTTAGATCTGCCATGGATCATGTCCCGCCCACCCAGATCGTCGGTGTCCTCATGACGGGGATGGGCTCGGATGGCGCGCAGGCGATGGCCCTGCTGCGTGCACAAGGCGGCCGCACCATCGCGGAAGCCGAAGAGACTGCCGTCGTCTGGGGCATGCCGGGCGAACTGGTGGCAGCCGGCGGCGCAGACTGGGTACTGCCGCTGCCGGAGATCGCCGGCTGGCTGACGAAGCTGGTGCCGTGACATGCCGCTCGTGCGCAAACCCTCATCGCAAACACCTGCTGCAGCGGAAGCGCCGCCGCTTGACGAGGGCACGAGCGAGCAACGCTGGTCGGCCGTGCGCGCCGCAGCCGAAAGGCCCGAGGGCCTCACGCTGCTCGCCGAGGCCCTGCAGCGCGAAAGCGATCCGCGCGTCCGCGAGGCGATCTTCACCGGCCTGGCGCGCTTGGCGACGCCGGGAAGCGCCGCGGTCGTGTTGCCTTATCTCCGGTCGGACGACGCCAACCTGCGCTCCGGCGCCGTCGACGCGCTGCGGGCGATGCCGCAGGCCTGTCTGCCCCATCTGCCGGCCCTGCTCGCCGACAGCGACGCCGATGTCCGTCTGTTGAGCTGCGAGCTCGCCCGCAACATGCCCGATGAAGAGGCGAACCGCCTGTTGTGCGACCTGCTCGAGCGGGAGACCGAGAAGAACGTCTGCGCAGCGGCCATCGAGGTGCTGGCCGAGATCGGTCGGCCGGAAGCCCTGCCTTCCCTGACGCGCTGCGGAACGCGTTTCTCGGGCGATCCGTTCATAACTTTTAGCCTCAAGGTCGCGACCGAACGCATCATTGCGCCGGCGCGCGAGCGGCGGTGAGGGAGGTCGAGCCGGTCTCGGAGGAGGAACTCCGCGCCATCTGTGAGTTCCTCTATCGTCGCACCGGCATGCTTTTCGGCGAGGCCAAGCGCTACTACGTCCAGCGGCGAATCTCCGATCGCATGCACGCCCTGGGGATTGCGCCCTTCCGCACCTACTTCGCCTATCTGCGCAGCGATGCCGACGGGGAAGTCGAAAATTTCATCAACGCCTTCACCGTTAACGAGACCTACTTCTACCGCGAAGAACACCAGCTGCGTTGCCTGTCATCCGACCTTCTGGCCGAGCGCGTGCGCGCCAAGCCGCCAGGCGAGACGCTGCGTATATGGTCGGTGCCCTGTGCCACCGGCGAAGAACCCTACTCGATCGCCATCTGGCTGCTCGAGAACTGGCCCGAGGTCGACGTCCAGGACATCGAGATCATTGGCTCCGACATCGACACCCAATGCACCGCGGCCGCCGCCGAAGGCGAATATGGCGCCCGGGCGCTCATGCGGCTGTCGCCACAGCTGGTCGAAAAGTATTTCGTGCCAGCGGGCCGGGACCGCTGGCGGGTGGTTCCCGAACTGCGCCAGTCGGTCCAGTTTAGCTCGGCCAACATCACCAAGGCGTCGGAAATGCGCCAACATGGCATATTCGATGTCATCTTCTGCCGAAACGTGTTGATCTACTTCGACGACGCCTCCCGCCGCCTGGCGGCCGAGAACCTGTTCGAGGCCCTCGCGCCGGGCGGCTTCATATGCCTGGGGCATACCGAATCGATGAGCCGCATTTCCCCCCTGTTCGACGTGCGTCGCTTCCCCGATGCCATCGTCTACCAGCGGCCCCTGATCGGCGGAAACGGGGCCGGCGGGAGAGGGGGCCGCGCGCATGGCTGAGACGGCGAGCAAGCGCATCCTGATCGTCGACGATGCGACCCTGGTCCGCCGCTATTACCGCGACGCGCTGGAACGCGCCGGCTTCGAGGTCGACGAAGCAATGAACGGCGTCGAGGCGCTCGAGAAGCTGCTCGGCGAACCGGCCGATCTCCTGATCGTCGACGTGAACATGCCGCAGATGGACGGGTTCACCTTCCTCCGCTCGCTGCGTCGGCAGGCGGCGCCGATCGCCTCCATTCCCGCGCTGGTCATCAGCAGCGAAGCGGGACCGCACGACCAGCGCGCCGCCCGCTCGGCTGGCGCCAACTTCTATCTCGTGAAACCTGTCGCCCAAAACGTGCTCGCCCAGCATGTCTCCATCATGTGCGGGCTGCCGGCATGAACGAATTCGTCGAACAGTTCCTGATCGAGGGCCGCGAACTGGTGGCCCAGGGCAACGACGACCTGCTGGCGCTCGAGGAGCGTCCGGACGACCGCGAGCGGCTGGACGGCGCCTTTCGTGCCTTCCACACGCTGAAGGGCGCGGCGGGCATCGTCGACTTCGTCGCGATGTCGAGGGCCTTGCATGCCGCCGAGGACGTGCTGTCCGCCGTGCGATCGAACAGCGCGCCGGTAACGCCTGGATTGATCAACCTGTGCCTAGCCTGTCTCGACCAGGTCAGTGCCTGGATCGACCGGATGCGGTCCAGCGGCGAGATTCCAGCCGACGCCGACGCCGAGGCCGACGACCTGCTCCGTCGCTTCGCCGTGCTCGCCTTGCCCGGCACCGCACCCCTGGTCCCTGAGACTGCCAGCGACGCCAGGCGACCCGAGGACGCCGCGAGCCTGGCGGGCATCGCACACGCGCTTCTCGAGGCCCAGAAGCTGATGCTCGCCGAGCCGGCGACGGAAGGGGTCGCCGCACGGCTCGAATCGGCAAGCCGCGTCGCGGCCAACGTGTTGCGCCATCATGGCCGGTCGTTGGACGTGACGGATCTCGAAGGGCCGCTGCAAAGCAGCCTGTTGGCCGGCAATGCCGAAGCCATGATCGCGGCCATCGACCGAATTCTCGAGGCTTTGGCAAAGCCCCCACCCGACGAGCCGGGCACGCTTCCGCAGCAGGCGCCGGAGGCCACGCTGCGCGTCGATGTCGATCGTATCGACACTCTCGTCCGCCTGACCGGCGAGCTCCTGATCGCCAAGAATGCGATCGGCCATTCGGCCGAGCGCGCGCAGAGCGGCGGCGATCCGAGAACTCTCGCCGTCGCGCTGAAGAACCAGCACTTGGAGCTCGACCGCCTGGTCAGCGAGGTGCAGCGCTCGGTGTTCAACCTGCGGGTGCTGCCCTTGCAGCACGCCTTCCAGCGCTTTCCCCGCCTCATCCGGGAAATGGCCACCGCGCTCGGCAAGCCGGCGCGCTTGATCATCGAAGGCGCCACGACCGAGGCGGACAAGGCGATCGTCGAGGCGATCGCCGAACCGCTGCTTCATGTCCTGCGCAATGGGCTGGATCATGGCCTGGAGGACGCATCGGAGCGGGCCGCACTCGGCAAGCCGGCGACGGCGACGATCCATCTGCGGGCAGAGCGCCAAGGCGAGCATGTGGTGATCGAGGTCAAGGATGACGGGCGCGGAATCGACGTGGCCCGCGTTCGCGACGTCGCCCGCCAACGCAATGCGGCGCCGGAGGCGGCTATCGCCGCCATGTCCGACGAAGAGGCCATCAACCTGATCTTCGCGCCAGGCTTCTCGACCGCGAGCCGGGTCACCGACCTTTCCGGTCGGGGCGTCGGCATGGACGTCGTGCGCAACACGATCGAACGGCTGGGCGGCCACGTCTCGGTGTCGAGCCAGAGGAAGCGCGGCACGACGGTGCGCTTCGTGCTGCCGTTCACGGTCATGATGACGCAGGTCCTCACGGTGGAGGCCGCCGGCCAAGTGTTCGGCGTGCCGCTGGAGTCCGTCGTCGAAACCGTTCGTGTCGGCCGGAGCGCAATTTCGCATGTCGGTGCGGCCCGTGCCATGGTGCTTCGCGACCGCACATTGCCGGTCATCGACCTGGGCCATGCACTGGGCTGCGAGGCCCGCCCACCGGAAGGCGACGCAAACGTGCTGGTTGTCGCGGTTGGGGGTCAACTCGGTGCCATCGAAGTCGACCGGCTTGGCGAGCGGATGGACGTGATGCTGAAGCCGCCCGAGGGCCTGCTGGCTGGGGTTCCCGGGATCGACGGCACCACGTTGCTGGGCGATGGCAAGGTGCTAATCGTCCTCGATCTTGGCGAAATCTTCGGGAACGCCGACGGCTGACGGACGTTGCATGAGGTATCGCAAATTTCCGATGAGCTCCCGCAGGTTCTCGTGACGGCGGCGGGTGTTATTGATCGCAGGTCCAGCGTCTTTCGGACCACGGGGGGCGAAATGGGGTACAGGGTTCTGGTCGTAGACGACAGCAAGCTCGCGCGGATGGCCGTCGCCAAGGCCCTCATGACTCTGCATCCGGACTGGACCCGCGTCGAAGCGGCCAACGCCGATGAGGCGCTCGCCCTGGCGTCGAAGGATGCGTTCGACGTTGCCATCCTCGACTTCAACATGCCGGGCCGCGACGGTCTTCACCTCGCGGCCGAACTGCTCAAGCTCAAGCCAGCGCTGCCTCTGGCGGTCATTTCGGCCAACCACCAGGTCGAAGTGGTGACGCGGGCGCGCGAGGTCGGTGCGACGTTCCTGCAGAAGCCGCTGACCGATAAAGCGATGGGAGAGTTCCTCGACGCGGCCGCCGGTCGATTGGCTGCCCGGTGACCGACATTCTCAACGAGTTCGAGATCGATGCCCTGACCGAGATGGTCAATATTGGCGTCGGCCGTGCTGCCACCAGCCTGCGCGACATGGTCGGCGAGCAGGTGCTGCTATCAGTGCCCAAGGTCAACCTGGTGAGCCGCGATACGGCAATCATGACCTTGGGCGAGAACGAGGTCAGTCATCTCGTGGGCATCCACCAGGTGTTCGAGGGCGAGATCACCGGCCGCGCCTTTCTCATCTTCCCGGACAGCAAGAGCCTCGAGCTGGTGCGGGCCGTCATCGGCGGCGATCTCAGCCTCGAGGAGATCATCGAGCTCGAACACGAAGCGTTGGCCGAGATCGGCAATATCATCCTGAACGGCTGCCTGGCGACCATCGCCAATCTGCTGCAGCGCAATCTGAAGATGTCGTTGCCGGAGATCCTGCGCGGCGAGCCGGCGGCCTTTTTCAGCCTCGAACCGCCGCCGGAGGCGGGCGACATCGTGATGTTCCTTTATATCAACTTCGCCATCCGCAACCGCGACATTGGCGGATACATCGCCATGGTCATGGACGTGCCGTCGCTCAGCGCGCTGCGCTTGCTGCTCCGCGAATTCATCGAGCGAACGACGGGTGGCCCGGTCCCCTCCGATGAACGCCCCTGACCGGAACGGCGTGACCGGCGTCTTCGACGCCATCGATCTCGGGTTGATCGTGCTCGACCGCGATCGGCGGGTGAGCGGCTGGAATACCTGGATCGCCAATGCGAGTGGTCTGTCTGGCGCCGCCGTCACCGGCCGTCGCCTGGACGAGCTGTTTCCAGAAAGGATTCCGGCCCGGCTGCAGACCGCGATCTCCCAGGCCCTGGAGCTGGGCGCGTCCAGCCTGGTCACGCACACGCTTCATCCGGCCGTGCTGCCGCTGCGTACGCCCGCCGGTCGCCAGCTGGTGCACAACATTTCCGTCCGTCCGATAGGCAAGCGGCCCAACCTGCGTTGCCTGCTGCAGATCATCGACATCACTGTGGTGGCGGGACGGGAGCGCATCCTGCGGGAGCGTCAGAATGCGCGTTACGACGCCGTCGTCGGCGGTTCATCTGACACGATCCTGACGCTCGATGCCGACGGCACGATCCAGCGCGTCAATCCGGCGGCGGCGCGGCAGTTCGGCTATTCACCGAACGAGATCATCGGCCGACCGCTGTCGTCGTTCCTGGACAACCCGCAGGAGTGGAGCAACGCCTTCACGACCGTCCGGGCCGGCGAAGGCTTGGGCCGCCCGATCGAGCTTACGGCGCGGCGCAAGAACGGGTCGCCCAGCTACCTCGAGGCGTCGGCATCGCGGTGGACGAGCGAAGGCAGAACTTTCGTCACCGCGATTTTGCGTGACGTCAACGAACGTCGGATGGCGGCAGATGCACTCCGTCTGCTGAACCAGACTCTCGAGAAGCGTGTCGCCCAGAGCACCGCCGACCGCAATCGCATGTGGACGCTGTCGACCGACGTCATGATGGTGGCAGGCCTCGACGGCACGCTGAACTCGGTCAATCCAGCCTGGACGCACCTGCTGGGCTGGCAGGAAAACGAGCTGCTCGGCGCCAATGTCCTTGATTTCGTCGTTTCCGAGGAACGCGCCGCCCTGCAGGCCGAGCTGGATTCCCTGTCGCGGGGCAAGGCGCCACGGCTGATTGAGCTCACCATGCGAACGGGCAACGGCAGCAGCCGGCGCATCGAATGGAGCGCGGTGGCCGCCGACAATCTCCTGCAAGCTGTCGGCCGCGACGTCACCGCCGAGCGCGAGGCCGAGGAGGCGTTGCGCCAAGCCGAGGCGGCGCTGCGCCATTCGCAGAAGATGGACGCGATCGGCCAGCTGACGGGCGGTATCGCGCACGACTTCAACAACATGCTCACGGCCATCATCGGCTCGATGGAAGTGCTGAAGCGCCGCATCCGCGACGGCCGGTACGACGATGTCCAGACTTTCATGGACGGCGCCATCGGCGCGGCCAATCGAGCCGCGTCCCTTACCCACCGGCTGCTCGCCTTTGCGCGTCGCCAGCCGCTCGACCCCAAGGCCGTGGACGTCAACCAGCTCATCAATGGCATGGAGGACCTGCTGGAGCGCACCCTGGGCGAAAAGATCAAGCTGGTGGTCGACCTCGATCCTGGCCTTGGTCCGGCGTTCACCGATAGCCATCAACTCGAGAACGCGGTCCTGAACCTCGCGATCAACGCCCGCGATGCCATGCCCCATGGCGGGACGCTGACAATTGCCACCGAGAACGCCGTCATCAGGGCCCGGGGGCAATACGGCCAGGAGACGATCGATGCCGGCGACTACACCGTGGTGTGCGTCGGCGATACCGGCGTCGGAATGTCGCCGGACACGCTCTCGAAGGTCTTCGAGCCGTTCTTCACGACCAAGCCGCTCGGGCAGGGGACTGGCCTCGGATTATCGATGATCTATGGCTTCGCCAAGCAGTCGCGCGGCCACATCCGGGTCGAAAGCACGGAGAGTGTCGGCACGACCTTCAGGCTGTACCTGCCGCGCTACAATGGCGCCGTCGAATCGAGAGTCGTGGCGCCCCGGCGCGACGCTGCCACCGGCGCCGGCGAGACGGTGCTGGTCATCGAAGATGACTCGGCGGTGCGTCTCATCATCTCGAACGTGCTGCGGGACCTGGGCTATGCCTGCCTGGAAGCAAGCGACGGCCAGGTCGCGCTGCCCATCCTGGCGTCGAATAGTCCGCTCGACCTGCTGATCACAGACGTCGGATTGCCCGGGATGAATGGCCGGCAGATCGCGGAGATTGCCCGCCAGCACCGTCCGGATCTGAAGATCCTGTTCGTGACCGGCTACGCCGAGCACGCTACCGGCCACGCGCCATTCCTTGCGCGCGGCATGGAGATGGTGACGAAACCATTCGCACTCGATGCCCTCGCGCTCAAGATCCGCGACATGCTGCAAAAAAAGGTGGGAGTGGACCGGCTCTGAACGATGGCGCAAGACTGATCAGGTGATCGAAAGGGGGGCGGAGCGACGATCAGTTTGCAAGGTCGATCCTGCTCTCTCATGAGGCGTTTTGGATGGCTGCGTTGCCGGCGGCTGCGAACAGCGACAGCTCGACCTTTGCGAAGTCCCGCGCTGCTTATCGGAGTCAATGACAATTTGTTCTGCTGATGGCGAGAGCCATCTAGCTACGATAGGTCGTCGCTGCAACCGATCTACGTTTGAGAAATGTTTGAGAAGCCGGACGCCCCGATCGGCCAAGGCGGGCGCTCGTAGAGTGGTAGTTGGAGCCTGAAAACTCCTATGTGACGGTCCGAAAGAGCCGCCAGTTGTAAGTATCGATATAGCCGTCCGGAGGCGCATGTTCTGTCCAGGGCACAAGCCTAAAAGCATGCGGCCTGACCTCACATTCGGGTTTTCAGCCTCCGGACAACACCTGACGTGCGACGCCTGAAAACGTCGATCGTTCGACCAAATGTGAGGATACTTCGATGACTGCTACCATTGTCAGCCCGACACCAACACTTGAAGCCGCGGCCGCCTACTTCTGGAGCATGGCGCACGGTATGAACACAGCCCGGCGCAGCGGGAACGGCGCGTTGGCGAGCGAGTATGCCGAAGCGCTTGAGCTCGTGTCGTGCATGGACGACCGCGCCGTTATCTGGGTTGCTGCGCACCGCGCACTAGCGTCACGCCCTACCGGCACACCAGCTGTAGTCCTGCAATTCCCGTCGGTTTCGGGCCCGAACTGCGGGCGTCAACGCGAAGCACGGTGTAAGCGCAAGATGCGCCGGCGCCCGGCCTAGCGCCTCGAGAGTGGACCCGGCCGCGCGGGCACCGCGGCCGGTATTCCTGCGGCGGCCTAGGCGCCACCCGGCCCCTGCCTTTGATCGGGGCGATCGAGGCCCCGGGTATAGTCCGAACGACGCGTTGGAATCGGCGTAGCTCGCCCGAACAAATTTCCAGCACTTCCAAACTTTTGGTAGCCGCCATTCGCTTTGTTCAAGCACCAAGCCATGCGCGCAGGCTCGCACATCGACTCGGAGAAGAGACTCGGCTCTCTTCTCGATTATCGTAAGCGTCGTTTTCAGGCCACGTTCTTGAGCTTTGGAGCGGCGGCATAGGCCCAGGGTAGCAGGTCGTCGAGGCGGCTTTGCGGATGACCCTCGACGATGCGGGTGATGACCTCGGCGAGGTAGTG
>JAEWIV010000016.1 GCA_023386865.1 Pseudomonadota bacterium | reverse complement strand
GTGGCGGCATCCGTCGGCCTCGCCCGAAGCTCCTCCTCGACGTTGTCGGCCGCGCAGCTCATGCGCTCGAGCTCCCGCTCGAGAAAATAGATTCGCGCCGCGATCAACGACTCGTTGTGTTTCATTGTCGTCCCCCCGCGCCGTTCTCCTAGGGCGTCGCCGACCGCTCGGCAAGGCGGACAACGCGGTTTTCCCGTGCCGGCGGCCCTGCTGGCGGCCGTCCCCCCGTCTCGGCCGCGGGAATTGGCAGGGGGCGGGCAGGGAGTCTTCCGGCCACTGGTCGATTGATCCCGGGCGTGCTTGACCCATATTCCCAGCGTTCCCATGCCTGCCGCATCGCTCTTTCATCCGGCCGTCGCCGCCTGGTTCGAGACCAGCTTCACCGCTGCGACGGCGGCGCAGGCCAGGGCCTGGCCGCTGATCAAGGCCGGCCGTCACACCCTGATCGCCGCCCCCACCGGCTCGGGCAAGACGCTCGCCGCCTTCATGGCCGCGATCGACGACCTGGTGCGCCAGGGCGTCGAGGAGGGGCTGCGGGACGAGACGCAGGTCGTCTACGTGTCGCCGCTCAAGGCCCTGTCCAACGACATCCAGCGCAATCTCGAGGCGCCGCTTGCCGGCATCCGTGCCGAGCTGGCGCGCCGTGGCCTACCCGATGTCGAGATCCGCGCTTGGGTGCGCACCGGAGACACCGCGCCCGGCGAGCGCCAGCGCATGGGCCGCAGGCCGCCGCACATCGTCGTGACGACGCCGGAATCGCTCTATGTCCTGCTGGGCTCGGAGTCCGGCCGCAAGATGCTCGCGAGCACCCGAACGGTGATTGTCGACGAGATCCATGCCATCGCTCCCAACAAGCGCGGCAGCCATCTCGCGCTGTCACTGGAGCGGCTGTCGGCATTGTGCGGCGATCGCCTGCTGCGCATCGGCCTGTCGGCGACCCAGAACCCGATCGAGACGGTGGCGCGTTTCCTCACCGGCGGCGCCAGCTGCGCCGTCGTCGATTCCGGTCATCGTCGTCGCCGCGACCTCGCGCTCGAAGTGCCGGAAGCGCCGCTCGAAGCCGTCATGTCGATGGATGTGTGGGAGCAGGTCTACCGCCGCCTCGCCGCCCTGGTGGGCGAGCACCGCACGACGCTGATCTTCGTCAACACCCGTCGCATGGCCGAGCGCGCCACCCGGCGCCTGTCCGAGCTCCTGGGCGAGGCCAGCGTGGCGGCCCATCACGGCAGCCTCGCCCGCGAACAGCGGCTCGACGCGGAGCAGCGCCTCAAAGCGGGCGGGCTGCGCGCCCTGGTCGCCACCGCCTCCCTCGAGCTGGGCATCGACATCGGCGACGTCGACCTGGTCTGCCAGCTCGGCTCGCCGCGTTCCATCGCGAGCTTCCTGCAACGCGTCGGCCGCTCCGGCCATGCCGTCGACGGCACACCCAAAGGGCGTCTGTTCCCATTGTCGCGCGACGAGCTGGTCGAATGCACGGCCCTGCTCGACAGCGTGCGCCGCGGCGAGCTCGATCGTCTCACGATCCCCGAGCGGCCGCTCGACGTGCTGGCCCAGCAGGTCGTGGCCGAGGTCGCCGCGCACGACTGGAGCGAGGAGGCATTGTTCGAGCGCCTGCGCCGCGCCTGGCCCTACCGCGACCTGCCGCGCGGCGATTTCGATTCCATCGTCACCATGCTGGCCGAGGGCTTCCACACCCGCCGCGGCCGGCGCGGTGCGCTGATCCACCACGACGCCGTCAATCGCGAGCTGCGCGGCCGGCGTGGCGCGCGGCTGACGGCGCTGACGGCGGGCGGCACGATACCCGACAACGCCGACTACCAGGTGCTGCTCGAGCCGGAGAACAACGTCATCGGCTCGGTGAACGAGGATTTCGCGGTCGAGAGCCTGGCAGGCGACGTCTTCCAGCTCGGCAACCGCAGCTACCGCATCCAGCGCGTCGAGCGCGGCGTGGTGCGCGTCGAGGATGCGCATGGCCAGGCGCCCAGCATACCGTTCTGGCTGGGCGAGGCGCCGGGCCGCAGCGACGAGCTCTCGATCTCGGTATCGCGTCTGCGCGCCGAGGTCGCGGCCCGCCTGACGGCGGACCCGACGGGCGTCGGCGTTCTGCAATGGTTGACCGGAGACCTCGGCCTCGAGCGCGCCGCCGCGGAACAGCTCGCCGACTATCTGCGCGCCGGCTACGCCGCCCTGGGCTGCCTGCCGACGCGCGACACCATCGTCCTCGAACGCTTTTTCGACGAGGCGGGCGGCGCGCAGCTCGTCTTGCATTCGCCCTACGGCAGCCGCCTCAACCGCGCCTGGGGTTTGGCATTGCGCAAGCGCTTCTGCGGCAAGTTCAACTTCGAGATCCAGGCGGCCGCCACCGAGGACAATATCGTCATCTCGCTCACCGAGGCCCACAGCTTCGTGCTCGACGACGTGCCGCGCTACCTGCACTCGGCCTCGGCGCGCGACGTGCTCATCCAGGCGGTGCTCGATTCGCCGATGTTCACCACGCGCTGGCGCTGGGTGAGCGGCGTTTCGCTCGCCCTGCCGCGCTTCCGCGGCGGCCGCAAGGTGCCGCCTCAGCTTGCCCGCATGGCCGCCGAGGACCTGATCGGCTCGGTCTTTCCCGACCAGATCGCCTGCGCCGAGAATCTGGTCGGCGAGCGCGAGATACCCGACCATCCGCTGGTGCGCCAGGCGCTCGGCGACTGCCTCGGCGAGGCCATGGATGCCGACGGCCTGGAACGTCTCTTGAAGGGAATCGAATCGGGCGCAATCCGCGTGGTGACGCGCGACCTGACGCAGCCTTCGCCGCTGGCGCTCGAGGTGCTGACGGCGCGGCCCTATGCTTATCTCGACGACGCGCCGCTCGAGGAGCGACGGACCCAGGCGGTCATGGCACGGCGCTGGCTGGCGCCCGAGCAGGCGTCCGACCTGGGTCGCCTCGACGCCGAGGCGATCGAGCGGGTGAGGGCGGAAGCGTGGCCGGACGCGGCGAACGCCGACGAGCTGCACGATGGCCTGGTGTGGCTGGGCTTCCTCACCGACGACGAAGTGCAGCACGGCGTCGGCTGGCATGCCTGGCTCGACGAGCTTGCGGGCGCCCGACGCGCGGCACGGATCGATGCCTCGGGCGTCAGGCTCTGGATCGCCGCCGAGCGGCTGCCGCACTTCCGTGCCCTGTGGCCGGCGCTCGCGCCGGTGCCCGACATCGCCGCCCCTGCTGGCTACGATAAGCAGTGGTCGCGCGAGGATGCGCTGGTCGAGATCCTGCGCGGCCGGCTTGAAGGCCTGGGACCGGCGCGCCAGGCCGCGCTCGCCGCACCGCTCGGCCTGCCGCCCGAGGCGATCGCCGCGACGCTGGCCACGCTCGAGGCCGAGGGCTTCGCCTTGCGCGGGCGCTTCACGCCGGGCGCACCGGCCGACGAATGGTGCGAGCGGCGCCTGCTGGCGAGGATCCATCGCTACACGATCAAGCGCCTGCGGGCGGAGATCGAGCCCGTATCGGCCCGCGACTTCCTGCGCTTCCTGTTCCGCTGGCAGCGTGTCGCGCCTGACAGCCAGGTCGAGGGCGCGGCCTCGCTCGACGCCGTCGTCGGCCAGCTCGAAGGCTTCGGCGCGCCGGCCGCGGCGTGGGAAAGCGACATCCTGCCGGCGCGGCTGAAGGACTATCGCCCGTCGTGGCTCGACGCGCGCTGCCTGGCGGGTCACGCCACCTGGCTGCGGCTGGGAGCGCGCGCTGCAACCGGCCGACCGACGACGGTGCGCACCACGCCGGTGACGCTGTTGCCGCGCCGCAACGCAGGACCATGGCGGTCGATGGCGTCGGCCGAGCCGGTACGGCCCAGTGCTCAGGCGCAGGCCGTCGTCGACTACATGGCCGCCAACGGCGCGTCTTTCTTCGACGAGCTGCTGCAGCATTGCGGCCTTCTGCGCTCACAGCTCGAGGAGGCCCTGGCGGAGCTGGTGGCGTTGGGTCTCGTCACCTCCGACAGCTTCGCCGGCCTGCGCGCCCTCTTGGTGCCGTTCTCCGAGCGCAAGCCGGGTGGCACGCGCCGGCGCCGCGCCGCCGCCGCCGCGATGGAGGATTCCGGCCGCTGGTCGCTGGTGCGTGCGCCGGCTCCGGCCGACCGCACGGTCGATGCCGCGGCGGTCGAGCATGTCGCCCGCGCGCTGCTGCGGCGCTACGGCGTGGTGTTCTGGCGCGTGCTCGAGCGCGAGGCTTCGTGGCTGCCGCCGTGGCGCGAGCTGCTGCGCGTCTATCGCCGGCTCGAAGGCAGCGGTGAGATCCGCGGCGGGCGCTTCGTGGCGGGCTTCACAGGTGAACAGTTCGCCTTGCCCGAGGCCATCGGCAGCTTGCGCGAGGCGCGCCGTCGGCCGGCCTCGGGCGAATGGACTGCCGTGTCCGGCGCCGATCCGTTGAACCTCGCCGGGATCCTGACGCCGGGGCCGCGGCTCGCCGCACTCGCCGGCAACCGGCTGCTCTATCGTGACGGCGTGCCGGCCGCGACCCTGTCGGGCGGCGAGATCCGCTTCGTCGAGCCGCTCGATGTCGCGACGGAATGGTTCGCACGCAAGGTGCTGGTGCGTGGCACGGGACACGGCTCGTCCGTCGTCGCGGAGCCGGCCGCTGCGCAAGACGCCGCGGCGTCGGAATCGTAGTCAGGCCTGCGCTGCCCGCCGGCGGCGCGGCGCGGCATGTTCGCGATGCGGACTTTCCGGATTTCGCCATGGAAGCCGCAGCGGCGATGGCCAAGCATGCGGGCGGAGAGAGGACGCCATGGCCATCAAGACCGGCAAGCAATACATCGACTCCCTGCGCGACGGCCGCAGGCTGTTCATCGACGGCAAAGTCGTGACCGACGTCACCGACTATGCGCCGTTGCAGGGGGTCATCGGCACGATTGCCGGGCTGCACGACGACCAGCACGATCCTGCGTTGCATCGCCTGCTGGCCTGCGAGTCGCCGACGACCGGCGAGGCGGTGAGCACGACCTATCTCGAGGCGCGCACGCGCGAGGAGTTTTCGGCCCTCGCCGGCTGCTTCCACCTGCGCGCCAGGCGGACCTTCGGCCTGATGGGGCGGCTGACCGACTTCATGTCGGCCTTCCTGGTCGACCAGGCGGTGGCGTTGCGGGCGCTTGGCAAGAACGAGGCGGCGGCGCGTGCCCAGGGCATGGTCGAGCTCTGCCGCGAGAACGACTGCCAGGTCACCCATGCGCTGATCGATCCGCAGTCCGACCGCTCGACGCTCGATGCGCCCTCGCAGGCGGTGCAGGTCGTGGAGCGAACGACCGAAGGCGTGGTGGTGAGCGGCTGCCGCATGCTCTCGACCTTGGCGCCGGTCGCCAACGAGTGCTACGTCGGCCCCTACTATCCGCGAAAGCCCGGCGAGGAGAAGTTCGTGCTGGCCTTCGTGGTGCCCATGAACGCGCCGGGCCTGTCGATCCTCTGCCGCGAGAGCTTCCATCGCGGGCAGAGCGCGTTCGACCGGCCGCTCAGCAGCCGCTTCGACGAGGGCGACGCGATCCTGATGTTCGACCGCGTGCTGGTGCCGCACGAGCGCATGATCATCGACGGCGACCTGGAAGCCTACAACGGCATGCTGTCGTCGCGACCCGGCTACACGCCGATCCAGGCGACCATACGTTCGACCATGAAGCTGCGCTTCCTCGCCGGCATGGCGACGGCGATCGCGCGCGCCAACGGCCGGGACAAGCTGCCGCGCTTCCAGGCGGCCATCGGCGAGCTGATTGCCCTGGTCAGCGTCGCCGAGGGCATCCGCGCCGGTGCGGTCGAGGAGGGGCTGCGGCGCGCCGAAGCTTTTGCCCGCGGCGAGACCAGGATCGAAGGCGACGGCCTCACCGAACCCAAGGTGACCGGCGTCTGCGGCGGCGCCGCCATCAACTTCTTCTTTCCCCATGCCAACACGAAGGCGGCCGACGTGCTGCGCATCGCCGCCGGATCGGGCGTGCTCGCCATGAGCGGCGCCGACTATGCCAATCCCGAGATCGGCCCGCTGATGGACAAGTGGCTGGTCGGCCCGGGCATCGACGCCAAGCGTCGGCTCGAGCTGATGAAGCTCGCCTGGGACATGACCGGCAGCGAGTTCGGCTCGCGGGCCGGGCTCTACGAGCGGCTCTATTCCGGCGATCCCGAGATCAACGCACAGCGATGGTTCAGAAGCGGGATCACCAGGGAATGCGAGGGCCTGGTGCAGGAGCTGCTCCAGTCATGACAGGCGTCCCGGCGCTTCGACCGGCTCAGTCGAGCGGTCGCGTCAGGCCGATATGGACCAGGTTGATGCCTTCGCTGGGACCATCGACGGGTCGTTCGGACCCATCGCCGGTAGGAGGCGGTCCGGAACGCCACTGGGCTGGACCGAAGGTCGGGCTGTCGGGCGCCGACACGAGCGCCACCGCGCTGTTGCCGCGCGGATGGGAGCCCTTCAGCCCCGCGGCATAGGTGAAGGCCAACCCGGCCGTGACCTTCAGCAACTCGTCGACCGTCCGCGACCAATCATCCGCCGTTCCCGTGGCTTCCCGCCCATAGCCGGATCGGCCTTCGAGCATCCGGGCGATGAAGGTCCCAAGCTGATCTCCGCCGGCGGGCATCGACTGGGCCGGAGCCTGCTGGTGCCACAGCGGATTGGGTTGTCCGTCGATCAGGCCGTAGCGCCCGCATTCGATCGCCGACCCGGCGTGCCTGCAGGTGGCGAAGTCGCGCGGTCCGGGGGCAAAACCGGAGGGCAGGCTGAACGCCGGCCAGTTCGACAGAAGGTCGAGCTGTGTCAGGTCGCCCTGCTGGCTAAGCGTCTGGCCGCCGTTCGCGTTCGCCATCTTGGCCTGGACGAGCACGGCCCAGCGCGTCGTCGCCGACCCGGACGTCAGGTCGTCGGCCACCACCAGGAGGTCGGCGAGTTCGCAGGTTCGTGGGGCGCCCGACGTGTCGGTGAAGCTCGCCCTCGGCGTCTGGTGACAAAATACGCCGGTCATCCGGATGGAGTAGCCGTGAGGATTGAGGATCGACCGCCAGGCCCGGGCGATGTCCGGTACCGCGCCCAGGACGAAAGCGGCGACGAAGCCGACCTCGCCCGTCGGGACCTTCTGGTTCACGGCGACTGCGCCGGTGCGAAGGACGTTGTTGATCGCAGCATCCGCTGCTGATTCGAGGCTCGGTGTGAGGGAACTGGGCAGCATCTCGGCCTCGGTCGAAGGTGGTCCAGATATGTAGCCCCGGCCATCTGGTCGATACAACCGACAGATGTTAGCCTTTCCTCCCTGCATCCGATCTGCAGGGAGGGGGCGCGTGGCAAAGCCGCTGAACGTTTCGGTGCGGATCCTTCCGAAGGATCCATTGGTTGCGCGCAGGGACGGGCTGTGGCCGGTCAAGGCAAACCTGACATGCGCGACGCTGGGCCATGGGCCGACCAGCTCGCGCGTCGCCGTGGTCGACTACAACGCCGACCTCGATACCCGCTTTGCGCCGGCACGGATGCTGAGCAGCAAGAAGGGATTTCGCGGCATCGACGGCCGGTCCGACGAGAAGCTTCTCGACAGCTTCACCTTCCATCAGGTCAACGTCTGGGCGATCATCGAGGAGATCCTGAATCGTCTGGAGAACCATCGTGCTCTCGGGCGCCCGATCCCCTGGGCCTCCGGATTCGGCCGGCTGCTGGTGCTGCCGCATGCCGGTTACGAGGCGAATGCCTTCTACGATCGCGAGACGGGCGCGCTGCACTTCTTCTACTTCGAGGGTCTCGACGGCAAACCGGTATACACGTGCCTGTCGCACGACATCATCGCCCACGAGCTCGGCCACGCGATCCTCGACGGCCTGAAGCCTGGCTACAACGATGTTTCCTCGGCCGAGACGGCGGGATTCCACGAATATTTCGGCGATGCCATCGCCATGACGGCGAGCCTGCGGCGGCGGGAGATCGCCTTGCTGGTGACCAAGGGGGCGCCGCAGAGGCTGGCGGCGAAGAACGTCGTTTCCGCCATCGCCAGCGAGTTCGGCGCCGCCCATCACGGCGTGGCGGCGAAGGACTACCTGCGTGGCGCCTGGAACTCGCGCAAGATGAGCGACTTGCGCGGCACCTACCAGGAGCACGACTGGTCGGAGATTCTGACCGGCGTGTACTACAGCCTTCTGCAATACCTGTACCAGCGCAACCTCAAGAGGATCGTCAAGGAAGACGACGCCGCCAAGAAGAAGCGGACGGCAGGCAAGAAGTGGCAACAGTCCATGAAGGCGCTGATCAACGCGGCCGACCAGACCGCCAATGTCATGTTGCGGGCGATCGACTACTGTCCTCCCGTCGATCTGCGCTACAACGAGTTTGCCAGGGCGCTGTTGCGGGCCGACGAGGTTTCCTATCCGATCGACACGCTCGGCATCCGGACCGAGCTGCAGCGGATCTTCAGGAAGCGTGGGCTGGTGCCGCCGAAGGAAGACCCGAAGCGGCGCAGCGACATCGTTCGGGCATTGCGCGATGCCCGGCCGATCGACGAGATCACGGCGACCCCGGTCGATGCCTATCGATTCCTCGACCAGCACCGGGACCTGTTCGGCATTCCGGGCGACGCCAACCTTGCCGTGCCGTCGGTCTATCGCACCAACAAGCAGGCCGCGAACGGATACTGGGCGCCCAAGGAACGCATCGTCGAATTCACCTGGAGCGAGGACGTGAAGCTCGCCGGCCGCCGGTACGGCTCGCTCGACGGGACGTTCTTTCCGTTGCTGTGCGGCGGCACGCTGGTGTTCGACAGCAGCGGCAACTTCCTGCACATGTCGCTGGTCCTGCCGGACAAGAAGCGGCGACGGGAGCTGCAGGACTACATCGCGTACCTGGTGAGGGAAGGCAGCATCGGCGTGGCCGACGGGCTGCGCGGGATCGGGGCGCCGCGGGCCGACGATTTCCGCATCCGCGCCACGATCGACGAGAATCGCCTTCGCCTCGTCCGCAACGCCGCCATGCGGCACTCGACGCCGCACCATGGAGGGCACGCGTGACCCGCGCCATCGAGATCCGCGGCTATGTCGTCGGTTTCGGCGACTGCGTCCTGCTGCGCGTGCCGGACGGCACGCAGACCCGGCACATCCTGATCGATTTCGGCCGGGCGCCGAACGACGCGTCGAGCCTGGCGCGCTTCCCGGCGATCGCCGAGAACATCGAGAAGCGCTGCAACGGCCATCTCGACCTGCTGATCGCGACGCACGAGCATCTCGATCACATCGAAGGATTCTATCGCCAACGGGAGATCTTCGACCGCATGGCCGTCGACCGGGTATGGCTGGGGCTGCCGAGCCATCCCGACTACTACAAGAAGTTCCCCAAGGCGCGGCTGCAGAAGAAGCTGCGCGACGGGCTGCAGGGATTCGCGCAATCGGCACAGCGCAACGGCATCGTCATGCATCCGGGCTTCCAGTCCCTGCTGGAGAACAACATCGCCAATCGGGATCGCGTCGATTATCTGCGCGGGCTCTCGCGGCGCCCGGCCTATCTCGCGCGGGGCAAGAGCGAGGCGGCGAGCAGGGCGTTCAGGAACATCCGCATCCGCGTGCTGGCGCCCGAGCCGGACGTCAGCGTCTACTACACGGCAAGCTCACGGGAGCGGGCCCTCACATCGGCCCTGTCGGCCGCCGGCAACGTCGCCGGAGACGTGGACCCGGCATGGCAGTTCCCCGACGCGGCGCGTGCGGCGCCTAACGAATGGGGCGGCCTGTCGCGCAGCGACTTCGAGCGGTTGCGCCGCCTGATCCGCGAGGATGGCGTTGCGGCCGCCCGCTTCATCGACCGGGCGCAGAACAACACGTCGCTTTGTTTCCTGATCGAGGCGGCGGGCAAGCGGCTGCTGTTGCCGGGAGATGCCGAGCTGGAAAGTTGGGAGATCATGAAGAAGAAGTGCGCCGCCGAGCTCGGCAGCCCCGTGGATTTCCTCAAAGTGGCGCATCACGGCAGCCACAACGGCACGCCGACCGATATGCTCGACACCCTCCTGCCGATCCGGCGAAAAGATCGGGCCCAGGCCCTGGTGTCGACCAAGCACAAGGTCTACGGCACGAAGAACCCCGTGCCCGACGAGGGGCTGATCAAGAACCTCAAGCGCCGCTGCCGCCGGCTGGTGACGACCGACGGCCAGACCGGAACGCACGTCGACCTCGAAATCTAGAGCGCTGGCGCTGCCTGTCTCTCAAGGGGCGCCGGCGTGCGCGCTCTACTTCTTGCCGACCAGCGGGCAGCCGCCCTCGCTCAACGGCCGGAACGCCTCGTCGCCCGGCACGGTCGCGACCATCTTCACCAGATCCCATTCGCCCTTGGATTCCTCGGGCGTCTTGGCCTGCATGAGGTACATGTCGCGGATCACGCGGCCGTCCTCGCGGACCTTGCCGTTCTTGGTCATGAAGTCGTTGATCGGCAGCTCCTTCATCTTGGCCATGACCGCCTTGGCCTCGTCGGTGCCGGCCGCCTGCACCGCCTTGAGGTAGTGCAGCACGGCGCCGTAGGTGCCGGCCTGGATGAAGGAGGGCGGCCGGCCGATCACCTTGGTGAAGCGGTCGGTGAAGGCGCGCGCTTCGGGCGTCATGTCCCAGTAGAACGGGCTCGAGATCAGGATGCCCTGCGCCACCTTCAGCCCGACGCCGCGGATATCGGGGAACTGCGCCAGCGGGGCGCTGATCTTCATGCCCTGCTTGGCCAGCCCGAACTCGGCCGCCTGCTTGACGCCGTTGATGATGTCGTTGCCGCCGTTGGCGAACATCAGGCCCTGCGCCTTGGAGGCCTGAGCCTGCAGCAGATACGAGGAGAAATCCGCCGTGTTCAGCGGGTGGCGCACCGAGCCCGCCACCTTGCCGCCCGCCGCCTTGATGAAGCTGGTGGCGTCGGATTCGACCGCGAGCCCGAAGGCGTAGTCGACGGTGACGAAGAACCACGAATCGCCGCCCATCTTGCTGATGGCATTCACGATGGTCTTGGTCTGCCCGTAGGTGTCGTAGATCCAGTGGATGGAATGGCCGGTGCACGACTTGCCGGTCAGCTCCGACGTCGCCGCCGCGGTCGGCATGACGATGCGGTTCTTCTCCTGGGCGATGCGCACCAGGGCGAGCGCGATCGCCGAGTTGGGGATGCCGAGGATCATGTCGACGTTCTCGTCGTCGTACCAGCGCTTGGCGATGCCGACGCCGACATCGACCTTGCTCTGGAAGTCGGCGGTCACGAGCTCGATCGGCTTGCCGAGCACCGAGCCGCCGAAGTCGGCTATCGCGAACCGCACCGCGGCGACATCGCCGGGTCCGGTGTTCTCGGCATAGGGGCCGGACATGTCGTCCAGCACGCCGATCTTCACGGCATTGTTCTGGGCAAGCGCGGCGGGAACGCTGACCAGGACACACGCCACTGCTGCCGCCACGGCGGTCTTCACGTATCGCATCATTTCCTCCCAGACGTCGTTGTGTTTTGCCAAATCCTAGCACAAGCCCGGACGCCGTGGTTGAATTGCCCGGCCATCGGCGGGGGGAACGAATGGAATACTTGTTGCTGGTGACGTGGTTCCTGGGCGCGTATTCGACCACCAGCTACCAGGTCGCTTTCGCCTCGCGGCAGGCCTGCGAGGTCGCCCTGTCGGAGCTGCGCAACGATGCACGCCGACTGAGTGCGTTCGGGGATACTGTGCGCACCCCGGCCGGTGCACCGCCGACCGGCGGGGCGGCGAGAAGCGACGGTTCGCCCCCGCCGCTCCTGTCGGCGGTCTGCGTCAATCAGCGTTGAGAGGAACGAGGACAATGAACATCGATTTCACGGGCAAGAAGGCGATCGTCTGCGGCGGCAGCCGGGGCATCGGCAAGGCGATCGCCATGGGCTTCGCGGCGGCGGGCGGCGATGTCTCGATCTGCGCCCGTGATCCCGGGACGCTCGAGGAGGCTCGCGCTGAGATCGCCAGGCTCGGCCGCAAGGCCCATGCCGCCAGCGCCGACCTCGCGAAGGGCGATGCGGTGCGCGGATACGTGAAGGACGCCATCGCGGCCCTGGGCGGCGTCGATCTCCTGGTCAACAACGCTTCGGCGTTCGGCTCCTCGGACGACGACAAGGGTTGGGGCGCCAACCTCGCCGTCGACATGATGGCGATCGTGCATGCCACGCAGGAGGCCTATCCGGCGCTGAAGCAGGTCCAGGGCAGCGTGGTGAACATTTCCTCGATCGCGGCCTTGCACCCGGCGGCGCGCCAGCCGCCCTACGGCGCCATCAAGGCCGCGGTGATCCACTACACCGTCACCCAGGCGGCGATGTACGCCAAGGATCGCGTCCGCGTGAACTGCATCGCCCCGGGCTCGATCGAGTTCCCCGGCGGCGTGTGGGATCGCCGCAAGACGTCGGACCCCAAGCTGTACAACGCCACTTTGGCCTCGATCCCGTTCGGCCGCATGGGCCACGCCGAGGAGGTCGCCAACGTGGCGCTGTTCCTCGCGTCGCCCCTGGCCGCATGGGTCACCGGGCAGGCGATCGCGGTGGCGGGCGGACAGGGCTTGTAGTCGGCGCCGCCGGTTCGGCCGTGACATTGCGGTGACGACACCGCCAGTGCGGCCATCGGCCGGCCGGTTGGGGCTATTGTCCAGCGCACGGAGTGGTTGGTTCCGCAGAGCCGCGCCGCGACGCGGACGGCCTGTTGCTGCCCGCTGGCCCACGCGGGGTGGGGACGAGATGCGGCTTGAAAGACGTCACGGATGGTCTCCGGCCCAGGCCTGCTCCGCGATGTGCATGTGAGCAGCATCGACCAGGCGCATCCGCCGCCGCGCTACTTCATGCCGCGTGCCGCGACGGCGCCGCTGGACTGGGTCGACTTCGTGCTGATCGGGATCTTCCTGATCGGCCTCTACACCAACTTCACGATCATGATCTCGGCGAAGGTGCCGCTGCCGTCGGCGCCGTCCGGGATCGCCGGCCTGATCCTGCTGTGGCGGCGGCGCGACCTGATCACCCAGCGCGCCCTGGTCGGGCTCGTCGCCGTCGCGACGCTGTACCTGATCTCCATCCTGTGCGCGACCAACGTCTCCTTCCTGGCGCGCCGCACGAACGGGCTGATCCAGCTCACCTATTCGTTGATCATCGGCTATGCGCTGTTCCTCACGGTCTGCCAAGCGAACCGCCGGCAGATCGCCCGCCTCTTCCTGACATTTGCCCTGGTCATCCTGGTCGGCTGCCTGCTCGAGAGCTACGGCGGCCTTCGCCCCGTAAGCGACGCCGTGCGCAAGGTTCTCTACAACAAGGGCGTCTATGAGAACGACCTCCGGGACATCCTCTTCTACAATCGCGTGCGCCCGAAGTTCTTCGCCTCGGAGCCTGCCAGCGTCACCTTCTGTTACACGCTCTTCGCCTTCATCTGGCTGGTGACGAGCTCCTGGCGCTGGAAGCTGCCGGGCTATCTGGCGCTCGTCGGGCTCGGCCTGTTCGCCATGCCGGGACCGACGCTGCTGCTGATGCTGGTGCTGATCCTGCCTTACCTGCTCTTCCTCGACAGCCGTCGCGGCGGCCGCATCGATGCCAGCCGCTTCCTGCTGGTCGTCTGCGCGGCGGCGCTCTTTCTGTGCGTGTTCTTCGTGCTGGCCCACCTCCTGTTCCAGGAGCGGCTCGAGGCGGTCATGGCGGGCAACGATCCCAGCTCGTTCTACCGGGTGCAGGGCCCGGCGATGGCCGGCCTCGACATCATGGGCCGCTATCCCATCGCCGGGGCAGGCCTGACCGGAGAGCCGTTCGTCGAGCGGGAAATCACCAACCTCTACCTGCGCTCGCCCTACTACTCGGCCGGCTGGCAGGTCGTGTCGCCGGCGACCGAGCTGGTGATCAACTACTTCTGGCTGCATTGGATCTATCTCGGATTCGTTTGGGGCGTGGCGATGGTCGCGGCCGTCACGATGTGGCTGCGCGTGCTCGAGGTGCCCAGCGCCGTTTTCTGCTGGGCGGCGTGGGCGATCCTCGGACAGGCATCGGGCGCCTATGTCGGCCCGACCTGCTGGGCGGTGCTGTTCCTTGCCGCCGCCGCCACGGTGCTGCATCAGCGACCGGTCGAAGCGGCAGCGGCCGGTCGGCGCGGGCCGGCGCTGTATCCGCTCCTCGGCTTGCGCGCTGCATTTGCAGAGCGAGGCGAGGCGGCAGTGATGCGCGGCGATCCGGCCTGAACGAGTTGCCTCGCGAGGCGAGGCTGGTCCACTCTCGGTTTCCGACGCGCCGGACAATCTCGGAGGAAACCGTGGCACTCACGCTCAGCAGCAACAGCTTCAAGGAGGGCGAGACCCTCGGGATGGACCACATCCTGTCGGCCGACTACGGCTTCGGTTGCGGCGGCGGCAACAAGTCGCCGCATCTCGCATGGTCGGGCTCGCCGGCGGGAACCAAGAGCTTCGCCGTCACCTGCTTCGATCCCGACGCGCCGACCGGCAGCGGCTTCTGGCACTGGGTGGTGGTGAACATCCCGGCCGGCACGACCGAGCTCAAGCTTGATGCCGGCAACCCCAAGTCGGGCCTGCTGCCCAAGGGCGCGCTGCAGACGCGGACCGACTTCGGCGCGCCGGGCTACGGCGGCCCGTGCCCACCGGAGGGCCACGGGCCGCACCGCTATGTCTTCACCGTGTTCGCCGTCAAGCAGGATGCGCTGCCGGTCAACGCCGACACGTCGGCCGCCATCATCGGCTTCCAGCTCCATTTCAACACGCTCGAGAAGG
Source organism: Pseudomonadota bacterium (assembly GCA_023386865.1). Classification (GTDB taxonomy): domain Bacteria; phylum Pseudomonadota; class Alphaproteobacteria; order Reyranellales; family Reyranellaceae; genus Reyranella. The sequence goes on along the minus strand of JAEWIV010000016.1, from coordinate 1,873 downwards.
CGACGCTGACCGGCAAGTTCGCGCGTTAGTCTTGTCGGCGCGCGGACCTCCAGGGTCCGCTCATGATCATGATGCCGGCCTGGAGACCCGCGGTTCGGCAAGACGGGAGGAAACAAGGATGTCGTCGACCGCGCCGACCGCGATCAGCTCGCACCTCGTGGTGCGGCCCGAATGGCTGGCCAGGCGCCGCGAGGCGGCGCTCGAGCCCGACCTGCCGATCGTCGATCCCCACCACCACCTGATCGATCGTCCCGAGAGCGGCACCTACCTGCTGCCGGACCTGGTGAAGGACATCGCCGAAGGCGGCCACAACGTGATCGCCACGGTCTATCTCGAGTGGCTGTCGATGTACCGGGCGGACGGGCCTGCCGAGATGCGGCCGGTGGGCGAGATCGAGTTCGCCAACGGCGTCGCCGCCATGAGCGCCAGCGGCGGCTACGGCAAGATGCGCGTCTGCGCCGGAATCGTCGGCCATGCCGACCTGCCGCTCGGCGCGCGCGTGCGCGATGTCCTGGAGGCGATGATCGTGGCGGGCGGCGGCCGCTTCCGCGGCATCCGCTTCATCGCCTCGACCGATCCGGACCAGGCGCAATGGGGCGCTACGGCGGTGCGTCCGGAAGGGCTCCTGCGCGACAACAAGGTGCGCGAGGGCTTCGCCCAGCTCGCGCCGCTGGGGCTGAGCTTCGACGCCTGGGTCTACCACACGCAACTCGGCGACGTGCTCGACCTGGCGCGCGCCTTTCCCGACACGACGATCGTGCTCAACCATGTCGGCGGACCGATCGGTCTCGGCCGCTACAAGGGCAAGCGCGACGCGGTGTTTGCCGACTGGAGCAAGAGCATCCGCGCCATCGCCCAGTGCCCCAACGTGCATGTGAAGCTGGGCGGTCTCGGCATGCGGTTGCTGGGTTTCGACGTGCACGAGGGGGAGATGGCGCCGAGCTCCGAGCAACTGGCGGCGCTGTGGCAGCCCTACATGGCGACCTGCATCGAGGCGTTCGGCGCCGACCGCGCCATGTTCGAAAGCAATTTCCCCGTCGACAAGGGCTCCTACGGTTATGGCGTGTACTGGAATACCTGCAAGCGGCTCGCGGCGGGGGCGAGCGCGGCGGAGAAGAAAAGCCTGTTCAGCGGCACGGCGTCGAAGGTCTATCGACTCGGCCTCTGAGCCGATTGTTGCAACGCAACACGGGTTTGTCCTGTCATTCGACGGCGTCTTGCCGAATCATCCCGGCAAGAGCAACGAAGATAGTGGGGAATGACGACCGTCGTCGCCGAGGACAAAGGCGGCCTGTTCACGATCAGCGGGCGGCAGTGGCTCATCCTGTTGATGGTCCAGCTCGCCAACATGCTGTTCGGCATGACCATCACCATCGCCAACCTGGTGTTGCCGCAGATGCGCGGCAACCTGTCGGCAACGCAGGAGGAGATCTCCTGGGTGATCACGCTGAACCTGGTCGCCACCGCCGTCGCCACGCCGATGACGGGATGGCTGGCGAGCCGGCTGGGCTGGCGCACCCTGATGTTCTTCACCGTGCTCGGCTTCACCGTCACCTCCCTGCTGTGCGGCTTCGCCGGCAGCCTGGAGACCCTGATCCTGGCGCGCGTGGGGCAGGGCGCCTTCGGTGCGCCGATCATGCCGCTCGGCCAGGCCATCCTGCTCGCGACCTTCCCCAAGCATCTGCAGCCCGCCGCCATCGTGATGTGGGGCATCGGCGCCGTGTTCGGTCCCGTGCTGGGGCCGATCGTGGGCAGCATGGCGAGCGAGGCCTACGACTGGCGCGCCGCCTTCTTCATCATCGTGCCGCCCGGCATCTGCGCCCTGATCTGTATCTGGTTCGCGCGGGGCGCGGACACCGGGCCCCGCGCCGGG